>JAYVXB010000789.1:0-10035 GCA_043785585.1 Deltaproteobacteria bacterium
GGAGCGCGCGCTTGATCCGCAGGCGCGAACGAGACGCCGTCGGGCGGAGCGGGCGCGGCGAACACGTTCGGATCGGCCGTGCAATCGCCGGACGAGCTCGGCAGGAAACGAAACGCGACGAGCGTCTGCCGCAACATCGGCGACGCGAGCGCGAGGTCGAGCGTCTCGCCGATCCCCTTCGGTCCGAAGAGCTCGCGCATGCTCCGCGAGCGATCCATGAGCACGTAGAGCGCGCTCCGCGTCGGCGCGAGATCCGCGGGCGACGTGCAGAGCTCGGCAGGATCGGCGACGTCGCCGCCGTCGGGTACGGGAAGCTTCCCGTCCGCCGCGCAAATCGGGTTGAGCACGGTCTTCGACGGGCAGCTGAGCCCGACGAACACCGCTGCGATTTGCCGCGCCTTGTAGCGGCGACAGAGCGCGGGCGAGAGGCGAAATCGATCGGGCTCCTCGGTCGTGAATCCGTCGACGGGATCGACGTCGATCACCTCGCGCGTGAAGTCGTCGTGGACCACCTCGACGTTGATGCCGCGTGCGAGCGTGTCGTCGTTCGTCATCTGGAAGATGCACGCTTCGCGGTCGACGAGCAGCGCGGGGATGCGTCCGTCGAAACATTGCGACGGAGGAAGGCAGAAGCTCGTGTCGGAGACGAACGAGTCGGAGTACCGAACGAGAGCCGCGGAATCGACGTCGGCACTTCGACAGTCGCCTTGCGCGCACGTCTCGTCGGCCGCGCACTTCGTGTCGAAGCACGAGTGCTGGAGCGGCATCGGAAGGTAGAGATTCTCGCCCGAGACCAGCGTCGTCTTCGCGTGACGAAGGACGTGCGGCGATTCGGGGAGCGAGCAGTCACCTGGCGGGAGTTGCGCCGCGCTCTCGACGAAGCCGGCGACGAGGACGTCGAGCGGCTGTCCCGCGTACCCGGTGACCGCGAGGGTCTGCGGGAGTGCTCCGCCCGGGCCGTCGAGCGCGAACGTCGCACACTTCAGCGGCTGACCGAGCGAACGAACGACGACGCGCACCGCACGCAGATCCTTCGGCACGCGCGTCTGCGTCGACACGCCGATGACGAGCCCCGTCGGCGGCGTTCGTGAGCACGCAGCGAAGACCGCGCCGGCGGCGACGAGCGCCAAGGCGAGAACGAGAGAGATGCGCGACACGGCGATCCTCAGCGTGTCAGCTTGATGTCCAGCTTCGGGCCCGTCTCGGTGGGATGCGGCGCCGCTGCCGACGCGGCCGGCGCGAGCTGCGGGTGCGTCGTCGCCGGCGCGGGTCTCTTCGCGTCGGCGCTCGTCGATGGCGCGGTGCTCGCGGATGGCGACGCGCTCGCCGACGGCGCCGCGGCGATCGTCGCGGAGGGCGCGACGACAGGCGCGATCGCGCTCGCTGGCACCGAGGACACGACCGGTGCGGCCGGCGACGCGTTTCGTTGCGAGCGATCACCGACGAGCACCGTGACCGCCGCGGCGACGATCGCAGCGACCGCTGCGGCGCCGAGAACGAGGAGCACCGACTTCGTCCCCGACCCCGAGCGCGGCCCAGGAAGCGTGATCGACGCCGTCCCGCCAACGCTGGGGTGCGGCGCCGTCGCGGCGTACGTCGCTTGGCTGCCAAGAGCGTGCGCCTCGGCCGCGCTGATCGGTTGTGAGCCGGGCGAGCTCGCACCCACAACGGGAATCGCCACCGATGTGTGAGGCAGGCTTGGCGCCGACAGATGGAGCGGCGGCGCCACGCCACCGGCCGCGGCGACCAGCGCATCGACGAGCTCCTGCGCCGATTGAAATCGCGCTGCCGGCTCGCGCGCGCACGTTCGCATGAACCACGCATCGACCGCGGGCGGAACGTCGGGCCGAAACGCGACGAGGCTCGGCAGCGAGCGCGTGCAAATCTGCAGCAGCAGATCGCCGAACGACTCGCCGGTGAACGCCTGCCGACCGGTGAGCATCGTGTACGCGACGAGGCCGAGCGAATAGAGATCCGTGCGCCCGTCGATCGTCTTCAGCCCCCTCCCCTGCTCGGGGCTCATGAAGAGCGGCGTCCCGACGAGCGAGCCGGTTCGCGTCGTCGACTGCGTCTCGTCCGCGACCGAAAACTTCGCGACGCCGAAGTCGAGGACCTTCACGACCACCCCGTCGTCTTCGTCGGAGCGCGCGAGGAAGATGTTGTCGGGCTTGATGTCGCGATGGAGGATACCCGCGGCGTGTGCGCGTCCGAGCGCGCGCGCCACTTGTGAGACGACGTGAACGGTCTCTGCGAGCGACGCGGTGCCACCACGCACGAGCCGCGCTTGAAGCGACTCGCCCTCGAGGAGCTCCATCGCGATGAACGGCGTGCCGTCCGCGAGCTCGCCGTTGTCGTAGATCTGCACGACGTGACGCGACTGGAGCTTCGCCGCCGCCTTCGCCTCGGTGTCGAAGCGCCGCCGCAGCTCGTGCGATCGCGCGAAGTCGCTCGAGATGATCTTGACCGCGACGACCCTGTGGAGCCCGAGATGCGTCGCGGCCCACACCGCGCCCATGCCGCCGTTTCCGACGATGGACTCGAGGCGGTACCTCCCCGCGATCACGGCGCCGGCGACGGCCAGCGGGGTCATCGGCGGAGGAATGGACTTCACGGATCGAAGTGGAACGAGCGCAGCCCGCGACGTCAAGCCCCAAGGTGCGACGGGCCGGGCGGATCGAACTGCACGCCGTGGGGAACGTACCCGAGCAGCACGGGCCGCTTCCCTGGGCCGAGGATCGCGTAGAGGATCCCTGTCGCGGCCGCGCCGAAGAAGAACCACATGACGCCGAGGATGAGCCCCGCGCCGAGGCTCCCCTCTTCTCCGTCGGCGACGCAGACCGCGACGCATCCCGCGCTCGACAAGAACGTCAGCCCGAAGCCGACCATCAGCGCCCAAAAGCGCAGCTGCTTACGCGACACCACCTTGAGCTCGTACGCTGCTACCGCTGCACGCTGCGCGACGCCGTGAGCACCGCAGCGCGGGCACGGCGACTGCGCGAAGAGCGATTGCGCGTTGCCGTGCGCCGACACAGTCGCGCGCTGGCGCGCGGCGTTGGCGTCCGGCGCGAGGTACGCCATCGACGCGCTCCCGACACCTTCACCGAGCACGTGCGCCCACGTCGAGAGCCGGCAGAAGTCGCAATGGAACGGGAAGTGGAAGACGTCTTTCGCGCGAACGGTGACGGTTCGTCGAACGATCGGAATGAACATCGGATTGTCGCATTCTATATGGAGTCGTCACAGACGCGGTGGATGTGCCGCGTCGGGCGCGTGAGGAAGGAATGCACGCACCTTCTGCCGCTCAATTGCCTAGCCCAGGCGGCAGAGGAGCCTTCGTCTGTTAGACTGACGATTTCGTCGAAGGGGCGGGGATGCAACTTCGAGGTGCGGAATGCGGAGGATGAGGACCACAATCGCCCGAGGGGCGGGATTCGTCTTCGCGACGACGTGTGCGGTCACCGCATGCACCGTCGCGGACGATCCTCCGACCTCGGCCACCGGCAACAGCCCTACCGTGGGGCTGCCGTCCGGTGAGACGGGCGATGGCGGAGGCACGGTCACCGCCGACGCGACGAGCGACGCCAGCGTCGGCAGCACGCTCGACGGGGCGCGCGACGCGAACGTCGACGCGGGGCTCGTGCAGCAGCTCCTCCAGCTGACGTCGCATTGCAGCGTCGCATCCAATGGCAAGTACGCGGAGAAATCAGGCGCCGCACCGACGGTCGACGTCTGTCGATTGAACGGTGCCTATTTCTGGAAGTCTGGAATGCAGATCGATTGCGACGGACAACGCACCAACGAGTGCAACCCGAGCACCGCTCCCAACTTCACTCCTCAAACGAGCTTCACCCAATCGAACAACCAGCCACTCGTCTCGGCGCAACTCTCGTTTTATGTGATCCCTCTTCCAAGCTCGCGCTTCAACTACAAGACCGCGGGCATCCGAGGAGGCGCCGTCGGCATCGTCATCGTGAACGGCGTCATGCGCTATGGAGTGTTCGGCGACGAAGGGGTCGCGGACGTCATCGGGAGCGCGTCGTACGCGATGGCTTCGCACCTCGGCGTCAATCCGAGCCCGACAACGGGCGGCGTCGACAGCGGCGTGACGTACATCGTGTTCACGGGGGGCGGCGCGGTCGCTTCGCCGATCGAAGATCACAGCGCGGCCAACGCGCTCGGAGCCACGCTGGTCGCCACGCTCTTGCAAAACAACTGAGCCGCCTCGAGCCGCGCCTGCGACTCGTCGCCGTCAATGATCGTCCCAGCGCATGGCGGCGAAGCTCGCGATGACGAAATCGCGGAAGAGCGCGACGCGCGCGGGCACGTGGCGGCTCGCCGGCCAGACCGCGTGGAGCGCGGCACCGGTGATCGTGTACTCGGGCAGCACGCGCACGAGATCTTCCTTCTTGCACTGGATCGGCAGACGCGGGATCGCGCCGATGCCGATGCCGGCCACCACGGCGCGCTGCATGAACATCATGTCGTCGACCGACACGACCCCGTTGACGTCGACGGTCGTGTCGCCGCCGGGTCCCGTGAGCCGCCACTTCGCGCTCCCTTCGGACGGTCGAAAGATGACGCAGTCGTGCGCCGCGAGATCCGCGAGCTTCTTCGGTCGGCCGCGCCGTTTCAGGTAGGCTGGCGACGCGAAGAGCGCCATGTCGGCCGCTCCGACTTTCCGCGCGATGAGCGATGAGTCGACGAGGCGTCCCGCGCGCACCGCGAGATCGAATCCGTCGTCGACGAGGTTCTCGACGCGCGACGAGAGAGAGAGATCGATCCGAATGCCGGGGTGTTTGCGAACGAACGCCGCGACGATGTCCGCGAGCATCAGGACCCCGACGTCGACCGGCGCCGTGACCCGCACGACGCCGTGCGGGTTCGCCCCCGACTCGCTCACGGCGGCGTTCGCCTCGTCCAAGCCGTCGAGCGCGAGTCGCGCGCGCTGGAAGTAGTCGCGCCCTGCGTCCGTCAGACTGAGCTTGCGCGTGGTGCGCTGCAGGAGTTGCACGCCGAGCTCCTCTTCGAGACGCGCGACGCTCCGGCTCACCGACGACTTGGGGACGCCGAGCGCCGCAGCGGCGGCGGTGAAGCTCTCTTTCTCGACGACGCGAACGAAGGTCGCGATGCGATTCAGATCCATTGTTGTGAGAGTAGCAACAGATTGTTTCACGTTCGAATTCTTGTGCTGACGCAGCAACGACGCACGTCCGGGCTCATCAGACACGACGAGGAGAACGTCATGAACATCGCTCGAAAGATTCCGACGGCCGCACGCATCGTCCTTGGGCTCGCCTTCGCGGTCTTTGGACTCAACGGCTTCCTGCACTTTCTCCCGCAGCCGCCGATGTCGGGGCCGCCGGCCGAGTTCGCGGGTGCGCTCGCCGCGACGGGCTACATGTTTCCGCTGATCAAGGCGACGGAGGTAGCCGCGGGGCTGCTCCTGTTGTCGGGTCGGTTCGTTCCGCTCGCGCTGACCTTGCTCGCGCCGGTGATGGTGAACATCGTCTTCTTCCACGCCGTGCTGGTAAAGGGCGGGCTCGAGCTTCCGCTGACGCTCCTCGTCGCCGAGGTCTACCTCGCGTGGGCGTACCGCGATGCGTTCGCGCCGATGCTGCGCGGACACGTGGAGCCCCACGTCGCCGTCGCCCCCGAGAAGCGCGCCGCGACGATCTGAGCTCGGCTTTGCCCGTAGCTTGCGGGCTTTGACGCATCGCGGCGGAATGACATCCGCCGGAAACGGAGGCGAAACAGGCGGCGCGCTACCCCATTCGCTGGGCGCCACCTGAGGGTGCTCGGAGGCGATGGATGACCTTGCCACGTGCACCTGATCCGCCCGGTGTGGCGACGCACTGCCCGTACTGCGCGTTGCAGTGCGGAATGCGTGTCGCTCGGACGGAGCGGGATCTCGATGTGCGCGGCGACGAGTCGTTTCCGGTCAACGCAGGAGCGCTGTGTGTGAAGGGGTGGCGCGCCGCGGCGACGCTGGCGCATCCGGAGCGGATCAAACAGCCGCTCGTTCGCGACGATCGCGGTGTCCTCGCGCCGGCGTCGTGGGAGGACGCGCTCGACCTCATCGCGCGGCGCGTTCGCGCGACGCAAGACCGCTACGGGCGCGACGCCGTAGGCGTCTTCGGGAGTGGCGCGCTCACGAACGAGAAAGGGTATCTGCTCGGCAAGTTCGCGCGCGTCGGTCTCGGTACGCGCAACATCGACTACAACGGACGCTTCTGCATGTCGTCGGCGGCGACGGCGGCGAACCTCGCGTTCGGCCTCGACCGCGGCCTCCCCTTCCCGATCGAAGACATCGCGCGTACCCAGGCAGTGCTCCTCGTCGGCGCGAACGTCGCCGAGACGATGCCGCCGATGATGCGCTACTTCGACGCGATGCGCGCGGCAGGCGGTGCGCTCGTCGTCGTCGATCCAAGGCGCACCACGACGGCGAGCTCGGCGACGCTGCACCTTCGGCTCACGCCGGGATCGGACGCGGCGCTCGCGAACGGCATCCTGCACGTGCTCGTGCGCGACGGGATGCTCGACGAGGCCTATGTCGACGCGCGCACCGAAGGCTTCGCGAAAGTGAAGGCGCTCGTCGCCGCGTACTGGCCCGAGCGCGTCGAGAGAATCACCGGCGTGCCTCAGGCGCAGATCGTCGAAGCCGCACGCATCCTCGGCCGCGCGCAAACGTCGATGGTGCTGACGGCGCGAGGCACGGAGCAGCAATCGCAGGGCGTGAACAACACGCTCGCGTTCGTGAACATCGCGCTCGCGCTCGGCCAGGTCGGGCGAAAAGATGCGGGGTTCGGCACCATCACCGGGCAAGGCAACGGACAGGGCGGACGGGAGCACGGGCAGAAGGCGGACCAGCTCCCCGGCTATCGAAAGATCGACGATCCCGAGGCGCGGCGTCACGTCGCATCGGTGTGGGGCGTCGATGCCGAAGAGATCCCTCACGCGGGTCGCTCGGCGTTCGAGCTCCTCTCGACGATCGGCGACGACGACGGCGTGCGGGCGCTCCTCGTCATGGGTTCGAACGTCGTCGTCTCGGCGCCGAACGCGATCGCGATCGAAGAACGGCTCGAGCGGCTCGATTTCCTCGTCGTCGCAGATTTCTTTTTGTCGGAGACGGCGGCGCTCGCGGACGTCGTGCTGCCGACGGCGCAGTGGGCGGAAGAAGACGGGACGATGACCAACCTCGAAGGGCGCGTCATTCGGCGGCGTCGCGCGATCGATCCGCCGGAAGGCGTGCGCACGGATCTCGAGGTGATCTGCGGGATCGCGTCACGTCTCGGGCGCGCGCATCTCTTTCCGTCGAGCGATCCGAGAGAAGTCTTCGACGAGCTCCGTCGCGCGACCGCGGGTGGACCGGCGGACTACGCCGGCATCACGTACGATCGGCTCGACGCGGAGCGCGGCGTCTTCTGGCCGTGCCCCGCGGAGGATCATCCGGGGACGCCTCGCCTCTTCGCGGATCGCTTCGCGACGCCGAACGGCCGCGCGCGCTTCCACGCGATCCCGCACCGTGCGCCCGCCGAAGAACCGGACACCGAGTACCCGCTCTACCTCACGACGGGGCGCGTTCTGGCGCAGTACCAGTCGGGGACGCAGACGCGGCGCGTCCCCGAGCTCGCGGCGATCGCGCCGGAAGCGACGGCGCAGCTCCACCCGGCCACCGCGCGACGCCTCGGGATCGCGCACGGCGACGCGGTCACCGTCACGACGAGGCGCGGCGCCGCGCAGCTCGTCGCGAACGTCACGCCGAACATTCGCGAGGACACCGTGTTCGTTCCGTTCCACTGGGGAGGCGCGCAGTCGGCGAACCGCCTCACGAATGGCGCGCTCGATCCGATGAGCAAGATGCCGGAGTTCAAGGTGTGCGCAGCGCGTATCGAGGGAGGACAGCGATGAGTACCAAGGAACGCCTCGTGGTCGTCGGCAACGGAATGGCCGGCGCACGACTCGTCGAAGAGATCATCTCGCGCGGCGGTCGCGATCGCTTCGACATCGTGATGTTCGGCGACGAGCCCTACGGCAACTACAACCGCATCCTCCTCTCGAACGTCCTCGCGGGCGCGCACGACGCGAAGGACATCTTCTTGAACCCGCTCGAGTGGTACGCGGAGAACGGCGTCACGCTCCACGCTGGCGCACGCGTCCACGGCATCGATCGCCGCGCGCGCGTCGTGCACGCCGCCGACGACACGATCCTCGAAAGCTACGATCATCTCGTCATCGCGACTGGCAGCAACGCCTTCGTACCGCCGCTCGAACGCGTCTACGTCGACGAAGGCATCTTCCGCGAAGGCGTCTTCGTGTTTCGGACGCTCGACGACACCGACGCGATCATCAGGTATGCGGCGAGCGCGAAGAAGGCGGCGGTGCTCGGCGGCGGACTCCTTGGTCTCGAAGCCGCGAAGGGTCTCCTGCAGCTCGGCGTCGAGGTCCATGTCGTCCACCTGATGAAGCACCTGATGGAGGTGCAGCTCGATCGCATGGCGGGGCTGATTCTCCGGCGATCGCTCGAAGGGATGGGGCTACACGTTCATCTCGAGAAGGCGACGTGCGGCGTCATCGGCGATCCGCGCGTCGAGGGCCTCCTCTTCGCGGACGGCTCGACGCTCGACTGCGACATGCTCGTCATCTCCGCGGGCATTCGTCCGAGCACGCAGATCGCGATCGACGCGGGCATCGAAGTAGAACGCGGGATCGTCGTCGGCGACGACATGCGCACGAGCGACGAGCGCATCTACTCCGTCGGAGAGTGCGCGCAGCACCGCGGGCGGACGTACGGCCTCGTCGCGCCGCTCTGGGATCAAGTGAAGGTCCTCGCGGATCGCCTCACCGGCAAGAAGCCGGACGCCGTCTACGAGGGATCGCAGGTGTCGACGAAGCTCAAGGTCGCGGGCGTCGATCTCGCGGTGATGGGCGTTCGCGACGGTGACGGTGACGACGAGGAGGTGACGTACTCCGAGCCTTCGCGCGGCGTGTACAAGAAGCTCATCGTGCGCGACGGGAAGCTCGCGGGCGCGATCCTGCTCGGCGACGCATCCGCTGCGCCGGATCTGTTGCAAGCGTTCGATCGCAAGCGCGGACTGCCGGAGAATCGGTCGGAGCTTCTCTTCTCTGTCTCGCAAGACGGCGGCGCGGCGGGCGCGAGCTTGGCCGACATGCCGGACGACGCGCAGATCTGCAACTGCAACGGCGTGACGAAGGGCAAGGTCGTCGCCGCCGTGCGTGGAGGATGCCGCACGCTCAAGGTGCTCTGCGACACGACGCGCGCCGGGACCGGATGCGGGGCGTGCAAGAAGGACGTGCAGACGCTCCTCGAGCTCACGGCCGGCGACGCGGTCGCCGAGGATCCGTCGATTCACTACTACGTGCCGGGCGTGCCGCTCACGAAGCCCGACCTCGTGCGCGCGATCCGCGAAGGCGCGCTGCACAGCGTTTCGTCCGTCTTCGGCGCGCTCGCCGGCGGCGTCGAGGACGCAGCGAGCAAACCCGGGCTCGCGTCGCTCCTCAAGACGATCTGGGGCAAGGACTACGACGACGAGCGCGACGCGCGCTTCATCAACGATCGCGTCCACGCGAACATCCAGAAGGACGGAACGTTCAGCGTCATCCCGCGCATCTACGGCGGCGTCACGTCGCCCGCGCAACTGCGTCGCATCGCGGACGTCGCCGAGCGTCACCACGCGAAGATGGTGAAGATCACCGGCGGGCAGCGGATCGATCTGCTCGGCATTCCGAAAGATCGCCTGCCGCTCGTGTGGCGCGACCTCGGCATGCCATCTGGCCATGCGTACGCAAAGTCGTTCCGCACGTGCAAGACGTGCGTCGGCACCGAGTTCTGCCGCTACGGCGTCGGCGAGAGCACGCGCCTCGGGATCGAAATCGAGCAGCGCTTCCAGGGCCTCGAGTCGCCGCACAAGATGAAGCTCGCGACCGCGGGGTGTCCGCGCAACTGCTCCGAGGCGACCACGAAGGACGTCGGCGCAGTCGCGATCGAAGGCGGGCGCTGGGAGATCTACGTCGGCG
>JAYVXB010000790.1:0-10030 GCA_043785585.1 Deltaproteobacteria bacterium
GCGGGCAGCATGTCGCGCCGCACGACGGCTACGCGCTCGCAACCGGGGGAGCCTTCGGCGCGCCGTTCGTGGGCCCGAGGACGTTCGCCCCATTTGTACCGTTCGCACCGTTGCTCGCCGGCGCCGCGACCGCGACCGGCGCTGCCGTCGGTGCGGGCGCCGCCGTAGCGGCCGACCCCCGCGCGAACGACGCCTTGATCTTCGCGCGCTGACGCTTGCCCATCGTGTGCCGTGCGGTGCGCGTGAGCAGCGCCTGCTGCACGGCCTGCGCCTTCACCGCGGGCGCCGTCTTCGGCGCCTTGCGCGGCTTCGCGCCGAAGTCGACGAGGACCTGCGAGTTCGGCCCAAATGTCGCAATCAGGTACGCGAAGAGCGCCGCTTTCACGCTGCGCATCTTCGTCGCGGTCGCGTGCTCTGCGATGATCGCGCCCTTCCATTGTCCCTTGGCGTTCGCGGTCGCCGCGGTCGCGTCGAGATCGTCTTGGAACACCTGGCGGAGCTCGCTCTGTTTGTAGCGGACACCGTCGAGGACGATGGTCTGCCCCTTCAGGTGAACGTCGATGCCACTGATGATCGCGCTGTCGGAGTCCTTGCGGGTGTGCTTCGTCGTCGTATTCACGTTCTGTTTCCTTTCAATCGGGTGAGCCGTGCGCGATCGTCCCGCAGCATGCGGTCCGGACGCTCGACTCCTTGTGGCGGGCGGCCATCGCAACGGGCGCGCCAACGCGGCGACGCGCGTAACCGCGCGAAAGCGGGTCGCGCGTGCACGACGCGATCTGTGCGATCTGTGCGATCCGTGCGTTCGCGGAGAGGTCGACCGCACAGATCGCACACTTTGCATGCGTCCACCGCGCAACGGGACGCGCCCTGCGCGCATGCGACGGACGAAGACGCGTCCGATCACGCGTGAGGTGCGCGAGGACGGCGGTGAGGTGCATCGTCGCGCTTCCATCGTCCGCGAGGGCGGAGCCCGCATGCGGTTGCGGCGAGGCGAGACGCTTCGAGCGCGACCTTCGGTGCACCTGCGGCCAACCCTCGTGCATCGGGCCGTCGGTGGGGTGCACGAGGACTCGCGTGTCGTGCACCTAGCGCGAGGACGAGTGCGTCCGAGCACGTCCCTCATGCACCTTTGGCGAGGCCTCGTTCACCCGCGTCGAGTCCTTACGCAGTTGTGTCGCGTCCTTCTGCGTCCGAGCGCTGCCCTCGCGCGTCTGAGCGCGCGTCGAACGCGATCAGCGTTCGCCCTCCTTCACGAGCGCGAGCCCATCGCGCGATCTGGCTCGGCGAGAACGCGTCCGAGCGTGGCCCTTGCTTGGCATACGCCGGCGCAAGCGCGCAACGCGCGACGCTTCGCGTACGACAGCTCGATTCGTTCGATGCGGTGCGACCCTCCGCGTCGGCGTGCGCGGCGGAATGACGACTCCTTTGGGAGTATGCAAAGAGTTCGGCGCCCGCCTTTGCTGCGTTACCAAAAAGTAACCGGCGACCCTTGACGGTCGAGCTGAAGATGTGGCGAGATGGTCGCTGACACTCTCTGGCCCGATCCCGGGCGCTCACTTCCTCAAAGTTGGTCACGTTGTTCCTGGATAGGTTCGAGTCTGACAGCCCCCAGGCCGGAGCCGATGGAGGGAGGTGAGTAAGAGATCTCCGATGTACGCGCGCGATCTTCGCGCGCGGCGCGAGAGATCTGCGCGCCCGTAGCGAGAGGATCGTCATGCCGAGCATCCGCCGCCGTTTCTTTGGGCTTGCGCTCGTCGCCGCCATTGCGTCCGGCGCGTTCTCCGGATGCGGCGGCGACACGCCGACGGAGAACGTCGAGCAACTCGACGCGGCGATCGTCACCCACGCCGACGGAACGTCCGGGCCCCAAGGACTCTCGGGAGACGCGTCCGACATCGACGATCGCACCGACGACCAGATCGAATCGCATGACGCCTTGTCGGTGCACGTCGAGAGCCAGCAGGTTCCGGTCCTCTCGACGTTTGTCGTGCTCGCCACGCGGAGCGTACTCGTACGATCGAACGCGACGGTCGTCGGCGGAGACGTCGGCGCCGGGGCGACGAGCACGGCCGGAAGCCTGGTGTCGGGCGAGACGCTGGCCGTGATGTCCAACGTGACGCTCAGCACGTCCAAGGCCGCGTACGGCAGATGGCTCGAGCTCGACGCGAACGTCCAAGCGGGGAGCCTCTTCACCGATCATCTCGCTGTGGGCGCGAACGTGACCCACGGGACCGTGTCGGCGTTCATCGCGCCGCCGGCGGTTCCGAGCGCGGGTACAGTGACGCCGGGCACGGCGCCCGTGACGATCGCGTCGAACCAGACCGTCACCCTTGCGGCGGGCTCATATGGCGCAGTGACTGTCGGCGCGAACGCGGTGCTGAAGTTGAGCGGTGGGACCTACCAGCTCGCCTCGTTGACGACGGGCGACAACGCCCACGTCGACGTTCAAGCGGCGACGCAGCTCGTCGTGGCCGGCCTGCTCCACGCGGGCTCGAACAACACGTGGGGCCCGACGACGGCAAGTGGACTGACGGCCAGCGGCTTGCAGATTAGGGTGGCCGCACACGACGCGACGAACGGTACCGCGGCAGCGTTTCTGGATTTGAGCGCGACCGTTCGAGCGCTGGTTCTCGCGCCGGTCGGAACGATCAAGATCGGTAGCAACGGCCACATCACGGGCGCGCTCGGCGGGATGGACATCGACGTCGGAGCGAACGCAAACATCACGTGGCAGGACGGTCTGGCCACGGGGACGTCGTGCGGAAGCTCATGCGACGACGGAAATGCTTGCACAACGGACGCGTGCTCCAACGGGACATGCACGCACACCGCGATTACGTGCACGCCCAGCGACCAGTGCCACGACGTCGGCACGTGCAACACGACCACCGGCGTATGCACGAATCCGCCAAAGGCGAACGGCGCGAGCTGCAACGATGGGAACGCTTGCACGCAGACCGACTCGTGTCAGGCCGGCGCGTGCACGGGCGCGAACGCCGTGACGTGCGCCGCGACCGACCAGTGCCACGACGCGGGAACGTGCAGCCCGAGCACCGGCACGTGCTCGAATCCGGCGAAGACGAACGGCACGAGCTGCAACGATGGCAACGCGTGCACGCAGGCCGACTCTTGCCAGACCGGGATATGCACGGGCTCGAATCCCGTCACATGCACCGTGAGCGACCAATGCCATGTCGCCGGGATCTGCAATCCGTCGAGCGGAACTTGCTCGAACCCCGCGAAGCCCGATGGTGCGGCGTGCAGCGATGGCAATGCGTGCACGCAGACCGACACGTGCCAAGCGGGCACATGCAGCGGCACCAACGCAGTGACCTGCATCGCGCTGGACCAGTGCCACGCGCCCGGCGTGTGCAACCCGGGAAGCGGCGCGTGCACGAACCCCGCTCTGCCCGACGGCATACCCTGCAACGATGGCAACGCTTGCACGCAGCTCGACATGTGCGGGAGCGGCCTCTGTACGGGCACGAACCCGATCACGTGCGCCGCGATCGATCAGTGCCACGTGCCCGGCGCGTGCAACCCGACGAGCGGCACGTGCTCGACACCCGCCGCGCCTGACGGCACCACCTGCAACGACGGTAGCGCGTGCACGCAGACGGACGCGTGCGCGACGGGCGTTTGCACCGGCGGCAACCCCGTCACGTGCACGCCACTCGACGCTTGCCACGTCGCCGGCACCTGCGACTCGTTGAACGGCACGTGCTCGAATCCACCGGCGGCCGCTGGGACGTCATGCGCCGACGGCAACCTCTGCAACGGGGCCGAGACGTGCAACGGAGGCGGGGCGTGCGCCCCGGGAACGCCGCCGACCCCCAATCCGCCGAACCGCTGCTTCACTTCGGCGTGCGATCCGCAGGCGGGCTTCGTCTACACGCCGATCCTCGGTTGCGATCCGAACCCGACGCAGTCGAACGACGTGTTCGAGCGCCAAGCCTCGCTCATGGGGAAGGTGCAGACGGAGACGGGCGGCGCCGTGACGGGCTACACCGTCACGGTCTACGACGCGCCAGCGACGGGTTCGCCGCGCACGGACGTCTCGCTCACGATCGCGGGCGATGGATCATTTCGCGCGCGGCTCACAGCGTTTCCGACGAGCGAGCCGCCGCGCTCGCCTCCGAAACACGTGGTGTTGCGCATCGACACCGCGGGCATGTTGCCGCTTTGGCGTGACGCATATCTTCACGTCGGTGACGCCGTCGACTTCGGCGTTTTGATCGTGGCGACGCGCGATCCAAACGTGACGATGATCGGCGCCGCGGGCGGAACGGCCACCGACTCGCAGAATCTCGTGAGCGTCGTGATTCCACCGGGCGCGCTCGCGGCGTCGACACCCGTCCGCATCACCGTTCACACCGTGCGCGAGGCGATCCCGTATCCGTTGCCGGACTCGACCGTCACCACGTACGCGATGACCTTTGAACCGGAGGCGCAGACCTTCAGCGCCCCTATCACGGTTCGCATGATGAACTACCGCTCGGTCCCGACGACACTGACCATTCCGACGGCGTACCTCGACGCGGTCAACAGCCGTTGGCTCGATGCGGGCCAAGCGACTTGGGACGGGACGAGCTTCACGTTTCAGAGCTCGCACTTCTCGTCGTGGGACGCCAACCTTCCCGACACGGACCCGAAGCGACCTGGAGGAGTCGGCGGACCTCCTCCGCCTCCTCCGCGGTGTCCGCCGGGAACGTGTTGCCCTGACAGCGGTGGACCTGGTCCCGGGCCGGGCCCTGGCCCCGGACCGTTTCCGTTCCCCGGGCCGCTGCCCGTTGGGAGCCGCACGAGCCTCGCGAGCGGGACGCTTCGACAGGACTTCTTCCTCCCGACGTACAAGCGCATGGGCCAGACGTACGGCGTCAGCCTCGGCTACGACAGTCTGCTCAGCGTCGGCGGCGACGCGACGACGATGCCCGGCGGCGGCTACGAAGCGATCCCGCACGCCTCGTTGCTTGCTCACCCGCGCGGAATTCGGCTCGCGCAGAACGGTATCACCCGCCCCGCGCTCGACCCCGCGTGCTCACTCCTCTCCGGCAACACGCTCCCGTCGAGCCTGCTCCTCACCGTGACTGACAACGGTCAGACGCGTACGCAGACGATCACGCTGCCGGCGAACGCCGTCGATGTGGAAATCAAGCCGGCGACGCTCATCCCGCTGACGTCGACGAACGAGCTCGCCGCCTCACGCTTCGAGCGCCAGACGATCGCGGTGACCGCGCTCGGTGGTTCCTGCACGAGTGGCGGGGGCGCTTTCGGTCACGTCGTTCCGACCCAGCCTCCCGTGCAGACCACGCTCCAGCCGGGACCGTTCATGACGCTCGACCGTAGCGTCTTCATCCACCATCGCCACGCCTCGCCGTACGGCGTCGGCTGGGGCATCGAGCAAGTGAGCAAGCTCTATCGATCGCCGTGGGCGGACATCGCGGTGCTCGTTCATGGCGACGGCACCGAGGAGACCTTCCTCCCTCGCGTCACCACGACGACTCTGCAGGACGTCGGCTTTCGCAGGGTCGCGGTAGCGCGCGACGACCTGACTGGCGAGACCTTCCAATCGTATCTGGTGAGCGGCACAAGCGGCACAATCGAGAGCTTCAACCCGAGCTCGGGCGCCACGCTGTCCAGCATCCCCGTGTCCTTCCCGACGTTGACGGCCGTCGCGCCGGCTCCGTACGAAGTGCTCTCGATGGCGATCGGGTACGTGGGGACGGCGCGCCACTTCGTCATCTCGCTCGTCGGTGGGCTCGTGGATGTCGACAACGCATCGAACGCGAGGAAGCTCTTCGACAACCAGCCGACGCACTTGCCGATCACAAGCGTTGCGATCTCGAAAGATCTCGCCTTCTACGTTGACGGCAGCCCAACCCAACCACCGACGAGCCCGACGAGCGGCAAGCTTTACCGTTTCCGATTGAGCGATCCGAGCCCAGCGGCCGAGGCACTCTCGCTGGCGACTGGCGGGGAGACGTCCCTCGAGCCGACGCAGCCTCTGTCAGGGTTCCGATTCGGGGATTCGCATGGTGTCGCCTATGTACCGGGGCAAGGGCTCTACATCTCCGACCGGCAGCGCGACGTCGTGTACTTGGCTGCGCCGCAGACAAACGGCGAGGTCGGGCCGGCGAGCACGCTCACTCGGGTCATCGGTGGCTACGCGCGGTTCGTCGCGCCCATCGGCGAGCGTGCGCCGGGCAGACGCTTCACGATGAACCAGCCGAACTACATGTCGCTGGGTCAGGACGGCACGCTGTGGATCTCGTCGGGCTTCGGCATCGCCGCCTACGACACGCAGTCCCAGGAAGCTCGATGGCTGTTGCACGACCAGACGATCGACGGCTCCGAGATTCCGTATCAGCTCTTCGGGCACAACCACCTCGCGTTTGTTCCCGTCGGGCCGACGTCGCTCGTTCTGCAAGACGGCGTCGCGCTCCTGCGTGCCGACATCGCGCTCTTCTCGAGCGAGTACGATCCCACGCGAACGATCAACTTCGCGCTTTCGGGCACCGGAGCGCTCGTCGACACGACGCGCGACGTCGCCGATGGGTTCGACACGAGCGGTCGTCTCGTCTCGCGCGTTCGCCGAACGGGCGAAGCGATGTTCACCGTGAACTATGTCGGCGCGACAGACAGGATCGCGAACATCGGGGATGCAGCAGGAGGCGCGACGACGTTCGTGTACGACGGCTCCGACAAGATTCTGGCGATCGTCGACGCCGCGTCGCGGCAGACGAACCTCTCGGTCGACGGCGCAGGCGATCTCGTCTCCATCGGTGAGCCGGACGGCGAGAGCAGCTCGTTCGCCTACCTGTCACATCGCATGTCTCGTAAGACGAGCCCGAAGGGCGACGTAACAAGCTACTTGTACGCGACCGACGGAACGCTCTCAGGCTCGGTGAAGCCGACGCCGGGCGACGCCTACACGCTCAACCCGGCGTACGCACAGGCCGATCAACGCGACGCGAGCGGCCACATCTTCCATGCCGGTTCGTACATCGATCCGCGCGGCGTCATGCACACGTTCACAGTGGACTCACGCGGAGAGACGGAGTCGGAAACGTATGTCGCCAACTCGCAGATGTACGTCGCGAGCCAGGTAAAGCCGACGCTCCTGACCTTCGGCACGCCGCACAACTCCGCCTATGAAGCGCGCGCGAACAACGTCCTTCGTCGCGTGGGATTCTGGACCGCGAACGGTCTGTCGATCGGTACGGAGACCAGCTACGACGCGCTGGGGCGCGTGCTCCTTGTCTCGACGGGCCATCCCAGCTCGGGTGGCACGACGCTCGAAGCGTACGCGTACGACGCGAACGGCCGCACGTCGATCACGTACACGGGGCCGGGCGCCGACGGCTTCGTCATCACGCGCGACGGCGCGGGGCACGCGACGCAGCTACGAGAGGCGAACAACGCTTTCACGGCGAGCCCGTCGTTCACGGGCCGGCAAACTCTCTTCAGCTACGCGGGTCCCAACCTTCAAGTCAATACGATGACCGTCCACGGCGTGACGACGACGTACAGCTTCGACCTCACGGGAAACACGACGGGGAGCGTCACCCCGATCGGTTCGGTCAATCGAACGACGGCGAACCCGCGCGACGTCGCGGGCAACGTCGCGAGCTTCAACGACGGTGCGACAACGACGACGTATCTCTACGATGGGAACAACCGGCTGACGTCTTCGACCGACGCGCTCGGCAACACCACGACGTTCGGCTACACGGTCAGCGGCTGCGGGTGTTCGCAGTCGAACCTCGTGACGAGCGTCCACACACCCGATCTTCCGACGGGCGTGGAGTGGATGATGACGTACGACGAAGAGGGGCGACTCGCGACGTCGACCGATCCCGATGGGCACATCGAGCAGTACTTCTACGAGCCGACGGGCGAGCTCCGACGCGTCGTCGATCGTCTCACGCACGAGACGAGGTACACGCACGATCAACTCGGTCGACTCAGCACGCTCGTCGACGCGCTCGGCCGCGCGCACGTCTCCGCTTACCCCGTTCCGCTCGCAACCGGTTTCGCTGGACCTTCTGTGATGGCGGGAAGCGCGAGCTCCACGAACGCGACGACCGATCTCACGACCGCGCTCAGCGACGGCGACTACCAGATCGGTTCCCGCGTGTTCGACTTCGACGCGAGCATCAACCGGTCGCGCGGCTGGCCGCAAGTGAGCTTCTACCGCGATGCGACGGTGCAAGTGAGCTACGGCGTGCAGTTCGACGCGGCGCATCGGGTCACGCAACGCGACGATCGTAGCGGTCTCCCTTTCGCGGGATCGCAAGTGCTCGACGTCACGCATGTGAACTCCGGGCAGCTCGTCTTCGAGCAGACGAACTGGCTCCAGAGCCTGCCGTTGAATCTTCAGACCACCTTCGGCACGGCGCCCGGCGTGGGGAATTTCGGCAAGTCTTCGTCGTTCTCCTACGACACCGAATACGAGCTCAGCGACCAGCAAGGTCTCGGCGACCACGGATTCAACTACCTCGACCAGAACTACACCCTTCGAGACGCCGCTGGGCGTCCGACGCAGCTCGATCAGGTCTACCGCTTCAGTTTCCCCATTTTCACGAAGACGTCGACGTACGCGTATCACCCGACGAGCGACCGCCTCGTGCAAATCACGAACGCCGACGGCGTCCACAACCTGCTCTACGACGCGCGCGGCCTCCTCGCGGAGTTGAGCGAGATCACCGCCGGGCAACGTTACACCTTCACCTACGACGAGCTCGGGCGCAACATCGTGCTCACGTACCCTGACGGCCACACGCGCGAACAGCAGTACGATCGCGAAGGGCGCATCACGTCGCGCTGCTACCGCCACCCGACCTACGATCGCTGCTACACCGCGACATACGATCCGGTCGGCAATCCCGCGACGATGACCGATCCGGAGGGCACTGACGTCATCGAGTACGACGCGCTGTACCGCGTGGTGAAGGTGACGAGGCAAGTCACCGGGCACGCCGATGTCGTCGAGGACTACGCCTACAACGCGCTCGGCGCGCTCATTATGAATGCGTCGGCGACGACGGGGATCTTGCTCGACGACAAACGCCCGCGCATCGGCGGCGGGGGAAACGCGCCGTCGGCGGTCATGGCGAAAGTCAACGGCGGCGCGGTCGGCCTCGATGCGGTCGGGCGCATCACGTCGCTCAACGGCTCGACGATCGCGTGGGACAAGACCGGCCTGCTCACCAGCATCAGCACGGGCACGGCCGTGGAGAGCTACCACTACGGCCCGACGAAGCTCCGCGTCAGCCGTGAGCCGTCGACGGGCGCGAACGAATACTACGTCTACGAGGGCGACAACATTATCGCGCGCCTCGACGCGACCGGAGGCTTGCTCGACAGCTACCTCTACGAGTCGATCGATCATCCACTGCGCATCAAGCGCGGCGCGTTCGTCTGGTACTACGAGCTGGATCTTGCGGGCAACGTTCGGCGGCTACACATCGCGAACGACGGCGACGCCGGCGGCTACCGCTACACGGCGTTTGGGCAGCTCGATCCGAACATGCCGCCACCGCTCGTCGACCAGGCGCTACGCTGGAAGGGACGGTGGTTCGTTGAGCAGGGGGGCGGCTGCGCGTACGTCGGCGGCTGCGGGGTGTACGACGTGAGGGCGAGGTGGTGGAGTCCGATGCTCGGGAGCTTTCTTTCGATCGATGAACTGGAGTTCCACGATGCGCGAGCGACGTTGTGGGGCTGGCCGGAGCAGAATCCGATCGGCGCCCGAGACCCTTCAGGCCAGGGCCCATGGGAGTTGCTTCAATGCCTTCTCTCATGGCGTTCGATATATGTCGACTGCTGGGGTGAAGAGAAGCAGCGCTATTGCAGAAACAACCCCTCGGCTCGAGCTTGCGGCGGCGGAAGCGCCAGCGGGGCAGGCCCCTATCGAACACCGGAACCGGTTCCGCCGAAATTTCCGGATATTGTAAAATGCAAAGGAATGCGCTTGGCTGAGATGGCGGCGTGTTGTCGAAGGGTCTGCAAATACTTCCCGGTTGAAGGTACT
>JAYVXB010000791.1:0-9961 GCA_043785585.1 Deltaproteobacteria bacterium
GGCGGCGGCGACGCGGCGAACGCGCGGCAGCGCGCCGCGAGCGTTCGCGACGGGCCATCGTCGTCGAACGGCGCGAGCTTCGCGAGAGCGGCGTCGAAGCGCCGCGCGAAATAATCGTCGAGCGCGCGCTCGTACTCGTCGACCGCAGGCGTGCGCCCCTCGCCGCGCACGCCGAGGAGCTCGAAGACGAGGACCGCGCGCGATTTGCCTTTGACCGCGACGCGATCGAGCCTGCGCACTTCGAAGTCGGCGCCGATCGCGTCGACGACCGCCTCGCTCACGAGGATCGTGATCCCATACTGCTTGCACTGCCCTTCGAGCCGAGCGGCGAGGTTCACGCCGTCGCCGAGCGCGGTGTAGCTCATTCGCTCGGGCGCGCCGAAGTGGCCGACGAGCACCGTGTCGGTGTGGATGCCGTAGCGCGTGACGAGCGCGGGGAGCCCTTTCCACGGAGGCGACGCATAGAGCTCGCGCGTCGCCTCGCGGCACGCGAGCGCGGCTCGGCACGCGCGCCCGGCGTGTCCTTCGAGCTTGGCGGGCGCGTTCCACAGCGCCATCACCGCGTCGCCGATGAACTTGTCGATCGTGCCGCCCGTCGCGCGGATCGCGCGCGTCATCGTGTCGAGGTACGCGCCGAGCGCCTCGGCGAGCTCGTTCGGCGAGACGCGCTCGGAGAGGCTCGTGAAGCCTTCGATGTCTGTGAACATGATCGACACCTCGGTCGGCTCGCCGCCGAGCTTCGGCTCCTCGTTCGCCTGGAAGAGCGCCTTCACGAGATCGACCGGGGCGTATTTTCCGAGCGTCCGCATCGCGGTCTTCGCGCGCTCGAGGCTCTCGAGGACCTCGTCGACGTCGCGGAACGTGGCGTCGTGCGAGACCGCCGCGAAGTCGAAGCGGCGCAAGCGCGCGGTCGCGTCGTCGATTTGCCGCAGGCCGCGACGCACGGCGCGCAGCGTGAGCGCGCCGCCGACGACGACGAACGCGATGACGCCGAGGAAGAGAGCCAGGTAGCGATTTCGAACGGACTCGAGCCCGCGCGTGTAGTGGCGTTCGGGCACGACGATGCCGACGACCCAGTCCTGCGTGCCGGTGAGTCCGCGGTAGGTGACGAGGTGCTTTGCGCCCGCGACGACGAGCTCGCCACTCTCGGTGGCGCCGGGCACGACGCGCGCGAGTCGCGGATCGCCGAGCGCCACCATCACCGCGGCGGAGGCGTGCGCCGTGGGGAAGCGCAGATCGTTGCGCGAGACCGCGTACATGTCGCCCAGGGCGGCGCGCGTGACGAGGCGGCCGGTCGGATCGCAGAGGAAGACTTGGTGCGGATCGCTGTCCTCGTCTTCGCTGACGCGAACGCGCGTGACGCGATCGATTTGCTCGGTGAAGAGACCGACGCGGACGACGCCGAGCGGCCGCTCGCCGCCCATGATCGCCTGCTGAACGGTCATCACGACGCGCGGCGACGCATCGGTTCCGAGGTCCGACCAGTGCAGGTCGCTCCACAGCGATCGCCCTTCGGCTTCGACCGCGGACTCGAACGTCACGTGTGTCGTCGGATCGTACGCGCCCGCCTTGTGCTCGACGACGCGCTTCAATATCGAGGCGCCGGGTTCGGCGCTCGCGCGGTAGACCGACACTTGCCACTTCGCGTCGGCGTGGGTGAACGTCGCGTCGGAGAGCGCTGGCTCGTCGACGAGCGCCGCGAAGAGCGCGCGCTCGACGGACCGCGGATCCGCCACGTCGACGATCCCCGCGCGGTGCTCGTTCTCGATGTCGTCGACCGTTCGCTGCGCGAGCCCGAGCTCCGCCTGCACGCTCGAGTCGACGCGACGCGCCGCCGCACGCCGCAAGTCTTCGGCCGCGTCGAGGATCGATCGCCGCGACGCTTGCAGGAAGCCGAACAAGAGCAGCGCGACGAGCGCGATGGTCCCGATCGTCACGAACAGGAAGACCTGCGCGAGCGTGAAACGGCGGCGCCTCTGCGTCACGCCCCACCTTACGCCGCGCTCGGCGTAAGGTTCCGTGAATCCGCCAGGTCGACTCGCGCGTAACCGCGCCCGCGTCGCGTCGTAGTGTCCCGCGAACGGAGGCGCGGATGACGAATCGGTGGATCGGCCTGGGTGAGAAGGCGCTCGGCGCCGCGAAGAAGCTCGACTGGCTCGCGTTGCTCGTCGCAAGGTCGACGGTCGGCGTGCTGTTCGTGTCGACGGGCTGGGGCAAGGTTCACAGCATCGAGAAGGTCACCGAGTTCTTCGTCGAGCTCAAGATACCGATGCCCGGACTCAACGCGGTCGTCGCGAGCTGGACCGAGCTCGTGTGCGGCGCGCTCCTGGTGGTCGGTCTGGGCAGCCGCCTCGCGTCGCTGCCGCTCGTGGTCACGATGATCGTCGCGCTTCTCACCGCGAAGCGAATGGAGATTCACGGCGTCGCGGATCTCTTCGGGCAGGTCGAGTGGACGTACATCGCGCTGCTGCTCGTCATCGCCATCATCGGTCCGGGCAAGGCATCGGTCGACGCGCTCATCGCGAAGCGACGCGGGGCCGTCGAGGCATCGAACATCGCGGCGCGCGCCGTCGCCTGATCAGCTCGGCAGCGCCGCGCGCGCAGCCGCGACGATCGGCATCGCTCCACGTTGGCGACCCCGCTGCACGAAGCCGATGATCTCCGCGTGAGACCGCTTCACGCTGGCGGGCACGACGAGCGTCGTCGCTCCGTCACCGCCTCCGATCGCCGCGGTCGCGAAGACGCGCACGACGTTCTCGTGCTTCAGCGTCTTGCCGCCGTTCTCGCCCGCGCGCACGTGCGAGACGAGCTCGCGTTCCACGACGGCCAGCGCGATCTCCGCGTCGTCGGGCGCCCCTTCGACGCGCCAGCGCACGACCACCGATCCGCCCTCGCCGCTCTCGATCCCGAGCGCGATCGTCGCGGTCGCAGGAGTCGCGAGCGCGCGCGCGATCGACGCGGAAGCCGCGTCGCGGTTCGAGCCGGTGAGCTGCTCGGCGCCGTTGACGATCATCTGCGGCGTGTAGATCGTCGACGTACCGAAGGCGCTCGCGTAACCGCGTTGCCGCGACGTGTGGCGCGGATCGGCGTACGGATCGGGCCAACCGAGCGCGTCCCAGTAGTCGACGTGGAAGGCGATCGGAAAGACGCGCGCGTCGTGCTCGCGGCTCGTCGCGACCCATTCGGCGAGCGCGGCGTCGGCGGGCGGGCAGCTGTTGCATCCCTCGGACGTGTAGAGCTCGACGACGGCGAACGGTGCCGCCACGGACACGGGCGACGCCGAGGGCGCGATCGGCGGGGCCGCGGTGACGGCGCCGTCGCCATGCGAACCTCGGCATGCCGCGAGAAGCACGAAGAAGGACAATCCGGAGATGAAGGCGCGAGTCACGTGAGCACTACGCTCGTCGCGCGTCGCGGTTTCGGTGCGTCCGAAAGCGTGAACGTCGCCTAGAGCCCGAACCGCTCGATCATTCGATACAGCCGCTTCCCTCTTCGCATTTCAGTGCGAGGGCGGGGACGAAGATCACCGGAATCGCGCCGGCCACCGCACAGAAGCTGCTCGGGTATGCAGGACGAGCGCGTTGAGCGCGCCGATCGTGAAGCATCTCGCGACCTCGTTCAGAGCGGGAATGTCCTTCGTCTGGAGCGACGACGCGAGTCGAGCGAAGTGGGCATCGCCACGACCGATGTTGCACGCCGCGAGGATCTCTCAAGACGATCCTCGAACGTTAGCCGAGCTAGCTACGCGCCTGGACCTCGCGGGTACTCTCGCGCAATCGGCGGCTCGTCACCCCATACGCGGCGCGCAGCTTCTGCGTGCGGACGCACCTCCTGCGGCTAGCCGCGCGGCACGTACGCACAACCGGGGTCCTGTGCCCGAGCGTCGCCGCTCGCCGCGAACGCGCGCGCACGCGAGCCGCCGCACACACGTCGAAACGGACACACGCCGCATTTCCCGCCGAGCCCGTCGGCGTCGCGCAACGAGCGGAAGAGCGGCGAGTCGCGGTAGAGCCGACCGACGCTCTCCATCTTCACGTTGCCCGCGCTGACCGGCAAAAAGCCGCTCGGGTAGACCTCGCCCGTGTGAGAGACGAAGAGGAAGCCGACGCCGTCCGTCACGCCACGCGGGCCACGAACGACGCCGTCCTTCACGTCCCGCAAGAGACCGGTGGGTACGTCCTTCGCGCGCTGCTGCATGAGAATCCGACGAAGCTGCGGCGCGCCGGTCGTCTTGATCTGGAAAGGGGCACCTTCGCCGATGCGCGCGAGTTGGTCGAGCGCGGTCTCGATCTCCACATCGCTCAGCGTGAGCGTGCTCGTGGCGCGGCCGGTGGGGATGACGACGAAGACGACGAGCATCGCGGCGCCGAGCTCGCGCGTGAGGGCCGCCATCTGATCGAGCTCTGCGAGCGACGGCCGCGACAGCGTGAAGTTGATCTGCGTCGCGAGGCCGATCGCGCGCGCTTGCCGGAGGATCCGCATCGACTGGTCGAAGCTGCCCTCGACGCCACGAAACGTGTCGTGAAGCGCCGCGGTGGAACCGTCGACCGACACCGCCACGCGCGCGAGGCCCGCCACTTTCAGCGTGCCGAGCAGCTCGACGGTCATCAGCGGCGTGCCCGACGGCGTGAGCGCCATCGTGAGGCCGGCGCGCGCGCCGTGCTCGACGAGCTCGACGAGATCGGGCCGCTTGGCCGGATCGCCGCCCGTCAGCACGCAGAGCGGCGTGCCCATCTCGGCGAACGCGGACAGAAGCTTCTTCCCTTGTGCCGTCGTCAGCTCACGTGGATCCGCGTGCGGCGTCGCGCACGCGCGGCAATGGGCGCACACGAGGTCACACGCCTGCGTCGTCTCCCAGATCGCGACGAGCGGGTGGTCATCGAAGTCGAGGAGGCTGGGCCGGCGACGCGAAAGTGGATCGTGATCGACGGGGACGGCGCTCTCGGGCATTCCGGTGCGCGATGCAGGTAGCGTGCCCCATTCGAGGGCGCTCCGCCCCCTCACGGATCGTGATCGAAAGTGCCACAGTCGCTCGGTGTCGTGACCGCGCGTGAGAATTGTCATGCGCGACGCGCGCGATCGGGGCCATGGTCTTCTCGGATGAAGAGATCGCTCATCGCGCTCGCGTTCGCGCTGTCGGCCGCGAGCTGCAACCAGGCGACGCCGTCGCTCGAGGCGTCGGTCGGCGCGCACGGCGCGAAGGTCGACGCGAAGCTAGCGCAGGTCGAGTCGATCGCGCGCACGCTCTCGACGCTCGGGCCCACGACGACCGACGGCGTCGCGCTCGGGCCGGCGCCGCTCGTGCTCCTCAAGCAGACCGGCCTGCTCTACCCGGCGGCGAACGCGACGTTCGCGTACGTCGAGGACCTGCGCGATCTCTCCACGGTCGGCGCCGTGCGGCATCGCATCCCGGGGAGCACGCTCGCAAACGACTGCGCGGCGTTGCTTCGGTCGCAGAAGAGCTTCGCGCCCGATCCGTCGAGCGACGTCCCCTCGCGCCGCGAGCCTCCCGCCGCGACGGGCGCCGCCGCGGAGATCCTCCTCCCGCGCTGCGCGCAGCTCGCGTACCTGCTCGTCATCCGCACGACGAGGAAGGTCGACCCGAAGGTGCACGTCGAGGACAAGACGTACGAAGCGGGGCAGATGGACGGCGACGTCACGGTGTTCGACGTCGGCCGCGCGAAGCCGATCGGAGGCTTTCACTTTCACGCCACGAGCGACGACAAAGTGCGCGCTGGCGGGGACCCGAACAGCGCCGCGTGGATCGACGCGAACTTCACGAGCGCGATCGCGCGCGCCATCGCGGCAGGGCTCATGGCCGTCGTACCGACCGCGCGGCTCGACTGAGCGAGCACGCGCGAACGAGGTCTTCACTCCGCGCGTCGCGGCAGCGCTCGCAGCTTCGCCAGAAGTGCGTCCGCGGGCATCTGCATCCCGTCGATGCGCGCGAGCGGAGCCCCCTCGCGATCGAGCAGCGTGACGATCGCCGAGTGGCTGTACTCGCCGTTCTGCAGCGTGCGGTATTGAACGCCGAGCGCCGCGGCGAGCTCGCGGACGCCCCCCTCGGTCGACGTCGCGAGGCGCCAGCGATCGCGATCGACGCCGAGACGCTGCGACATGGCGTCGAGCACCGCGGGCGTGTCTCGCGTCGGATCGAAGCTCACGAGCAGGACGCGCAGATCGGCGCGCTCGTCCGCCGTGAGCGCCGCCTCGATCGCCTTGATGTCGCTCACGAGAACGGGACACGACGCTTTGCACGTCGCGTAGAACATCCCGATGATCACGGGATGTCCGCGAAAGAGATCGAGCGCGACCTTAACGCCGTTCTGATCGGTGAGCTCGGTCGCCAGCGGATAGATCGTCGGGCCTTCAGTCACCGCGTTCGTCGTCGACGCCGCTGCGCTCGCGCTCGGTGTCTTCGCGATGGACGCGACGGGCGTGCTCGCCGCGGTCGGATCCGGACGTGGCGGATCGGGACGCGTGCACGCGACCGCGACCGCCACCGTGAGCAAGATCGCCGGCCGGCTCACGACTTTCCCCCGGGCACGTCGGCCGCGCACCGGAACCCGAGGTTCGCCGTCGTGTAGGCCGCGCGCAGCGACGCGCGGAACGCCACGCGCATGTAGCTCGCGTAGTCGTTCTTGTCGCGCGCGCGAAGCGCCGTCCCGCCGCAGACGAACGCCTCGTCGACGCGACCGCGATCGCCGCCGAGCACGCGCGTGTTGAAATCGTAGACCCACTCCCAAACGAGGCCGTGCATGTCGCGCACACCCCAGACGTTCGGCGCGCCGACCCCCACCTTCGGCAAGCGCTTCGGCGTCGGCTGCGCGTACCAGTCGAGGATCTGCTTCTTTCGCGCCGGATCGTCGCCGACGTGCGCGCGCTTCTCGGTCGCGTCCGCGGCGAGCTCCCACTCGTCCTCGGTCGGGAGGCGCGCGCCGCGCGCTTCGCAGAACGCCTTCGCCGCGAACCACGAGAGGCGCACGACGGGCGCGTCCGGCGCGATGTCTCCACCGAGCGTCGTCGGTGCCTCCCAGCTCGCGAGATACGATTCGTCGGCCAGGACCGGCGCGACCTTACCCCGCTGCCACTTCGCGTGAGCGGTCACGAAGGCAAGAAACTGTCGATTGGTCACTTGCGTCCGATCGAGCATGAAGGCGCGCACGCGAACCGTCGTCTCGGCGCCCGGCGGATCGAACGGATGAAGGACGCCGGGCCCGACACGCGCCATCCCGTCCGCCGCGCGCGCGGGCGTGACGGACACGAACGCCGCCGCAACCGCAGCGACGGCGAGTCGCATCGTCCACTTTCGCGCGCGGGTCGGCATCGTCATCGCTCAGGGAGCTGCGCCCGGGGGACGCTTCGTCGACGCGCGCACCTCGGCGACCGCTTCTCTCGACACGGCTTCACCCGAGTTTCCCCATGAGTTTCGGACGAACGTGAGAATGTTCGCGATCGCATCGTCACCCAAATGGCTCCACGGCGGCATCACCGAAGTGAACGTCTGCCCGTTGACCGTGACCGGACCTTGCAGCCCGTTGAGAACGATCGCGATCGAGCGCTTCTTGTCGGCCATCAGGAAGTCCGACTTTGCGAGCGGAGGAAACGCCTTCGGGATTCCCTGGCCTTCGAGCTGATGGCACGTCGAGCACGTACCGAGGAAGAGCGCGCGTCCCGCCTCGATCTGTTGCTCCTTCGTCAGCGTCCCCTTCGCGTTCCCTTCGGCAGCCGTCGCGATGGCCGTCCCCGTCGCCGCCTTGTCGCTGATGTAAACCGAGTCGATCTCCTTGCCGCTGTAGAGATCTTTGTTCTCCGGCCCCTCGGCCTTGAGCATCCCGAGCGCCCCCTTGTTGAACGTGCGGAAGATCGAGTGGTCGACGAGGAGGTACGTCCCCGGCACGTCGATCTTGAACTCGAGGATCGTCGAGCCGCCGGAAGGGATCAGCGTCGTCTGCACGTTCTCTTGGTACTTCGCGCCGCCTTCGCTGAAGACCTTGTCGAAGATCTCACCGATGACGTGGAAGCTGGAGACGAGGTTGGGGCCACCATTGCCCATGAAGATTCGCACCGTCTCACCGGCCTTCGCCTTCAGTGCCTTGTCGCCGACGAGCGCCTCTTCGGCGCCGTTGAAGACGACGTACGTCGGCTTCTCGTCGATCGCCTTCTGCATGTCGAAGGGCTGCGGACCTTTCTCGCGGTATCGCCCCACCGTGTAGAAGTCCCCCTGCATGACATAGAACTCTTTGTCGACTGGCGGCAGACCCTCCGGTGGCTCGACGAGAATGAGCCCGTACATGCCATTGCCAATGTGCATGCCGACCGGCGCGGTCGCGCAGTGATAGACATAGAGCCCGGCGTTCAGCGCTTTGAAGCTGAACTGCGACTCGTGCCCCGGAGCAGTGAACGAGCTGGCCGCCCCGCCACCCGGCCCACTGACCGCGTGCAGATCGATGTTGTGCGGCATCTTGCTGTCGGGGTGGTTCTGCAGATGAAACTCGACGACGTCGCCCTGGCGCACGCGGATGAACTTTCCGGGCACGCGGCCCCCGAACGTCCAGAACGTGTACTTCACGCCGTCGGAGATCGGCATTTCGACCTCCTTCACTTCCAGGTGCACGACGACCTTTGCGGGCTTCTTCCGTTGCGTCGGCGGCGGGACGTCGGGCGCGAACGTCAGCGGCGCCTCGATCGACGGCCCCTCCGGCGGACCGAGCTCCGCCGACGGGCTTGCGGACGGCGCCGCTGCGTCGACGACTGGCACCGCGGGTGCCTGCTGGCAGGCCGAAGCGATCGTCGCGCTGAGAATCGCGATGGCGCCTGCTAAAGACGGCAATCGACTGTTTTTCTTCGAAAGCATTCGGTCACTCTCTCGTTGAAGGCGCGCGCTGCGCGCGGTGGCAATTCCATGAGCTACGGCGGGTTGCGTTCATCGACTTCGCGCTGCGCTACGAGCTTCCGTGATCGACGAGGAGCGCGACGAGGAGCACGACGAGGTAGATGATCGAGTAGCCGAACACCCTTCGCGCCCACGCTGCCGCAGGGCGCTTTGACGGCCGTCGCATGACGAGCAGAAGAAACGCGGCGCCGAGCGCGGCGGCGACGAGCGCGTACGCGGTGCCGGCGATGCGCGCGGGCGTGTGCAACGCGAGCGACGCCGCGACGAGCAGCAGCGTGTACCGGAACATCACGCGCCGCGCGCCGCGCTCCCCGAGCTCCACGCTGATCACGGCGAGACCGGCACCGGCGTACTCGCGAGCACGGTAGATCGCTATCGCGGCGAAATGCGGTACCTGCCAAAAGAACAACACGGCAAAGAGGAAGAGCCCTCCGGCGCCCACCGTGCCGGTCGCTGCCGTCCAACCCATCAGCGGTGGGAGCGCACCTGCGATCGAGCCAACGAGCAGCGCGCGCCAGGTATGCCGCTTGAGTGGCGTGTAGACGCAGACGTACGTCACGAGCGCGAAGGCGCCGAGCGCGGCGGTGAGCGCGTTGACCGCGACGAGCAGCGCGAGGCCGGCGCCCGCGAGCGCCAGCGCCAGCGCCACCGCCAACGAAGGCGACAATCGGCCTGCAGCGAGTGGCCGATCGCGCGTGCGGGCCATCTTCGCGTCGACGTCCCGCTCCCACCACATGTTGAGCGCGTTCGCCGATGCAACGACGAAGAGCGTGCCGACGAGCGCGAACACGGCGGTCGACGACTCCGCGTGCGCCGGCGCGAGCACGAAGCCGCACGCCTCGGTCATCACCACCAGCGCGGTGATTCGCGGCTTGATCAAGGTCACGAGATCACCCACGGCGACCGTTCGACTCGATTGTTCCAGCGCGCGCGTCGAGCCCATCGTTACCTCCACTTGAAACCCTCGAGCTTGTCGAAGAGGACCGTATGTGACGAGCGGGGATCGAACTGGAGCGTCTTCTCCGCCGTGTAGCCCCAGACTTCCTGGTCGGCAGAGTCGCCGAT
>JAYVXB010000792.1:0-9961 GCA_043785585.1 Deltaproteobacteria bacterium
AAGAAGAAGCTGAGCCGCGGCGCGAACGAATCGACGTCTTGCCCGCGAGCGATGCACCACTTCACGTATTCGAGCCCGTCGGCGAGCGTGAACGCGAGCTCTTGCAGCGCGGTGCTGCCGGCCTCGCGGATGTGATAGCCGCTGATGCTGACAGGGTTCCAGCGCGGCACCTCCGCGGCGCAGAACTCGATCATGTCGCAGACCATTCGCATCGCCGGGCGCGGCGGCACGAGCCACGCGTGCTGCGCGATGAACTCCTTGAGGCAGTCGTTCTGGATCGTGCCGCCGATCTGCGTGCGCGGAATGCCGCGCTGGTCCGCGAGGGCGACGTAGAAGGCGAGGAGCACGATCGCCGGCCCGTTGATCGTCATCGAGGTGGTCACGCGATCGAGCGGGATCTGATCGAAGAGCACCTCCATGTCGCGCAGCGTGTCGACGGCGACGCCGCACATCCCGACCTCGCCGAGCGATCGCGGCGAGTCGCTGTCGTAACCCATCAGCGTCGGGAAATCGAAAGCCGTCGAGAGCCCCGTCTGCCCTTGCTTGAGCAAATAGTGGAAGCGCTCGTTCGTCTGCTTCGGCGTTCCGAACCCGGCGAACATGCGCATCGTCCAGAGGCGACCGCGGTACATCGTCGGCTGCACGCCGCGCGTGAACGGGTACTCGCCGGGGAGTCCGAGATCTTTCGCGTAGTCGATCGGCGTGTCGGCCGGCGTGAGCACGTCGCCGACGTCGAGATCGCTCCACGTCGTGAAGCGCTCTCTGCGCGGCGGGACCTTCGCCTCGGATTTCGCGACGACGTTCTTCCGCCACGCCTCGGTCGCCGCGCGGAGCGCCGCGAGATCCGCGGGCGACTCGCCTTGCGACGTGTAGCCGTCGGCGTCGTGGAGCGGTGCCTTCGTCGAAGCGCGCTTGAACGTAGGGGACACGTCGTGCGACATGCTGGGAATCTAACCCGAATCGCCGTGAAGCGCAGGCATTGCCGGCCCATCGCGACCGTTCGTTACTGGACGAGGGGCGCTCCAGAGGCTAAACGCTCGCCACCCATGGATCTGCTGCGCTGGTTTCTCGATTTCGTCCTCCACCTCGACAAGCACCTGGCGGACCTGACGACGCAATACGGGGCGACGACGTACGCGATCCTCTTCGGGATCATCTTCTGCGAGACCGGGCTCGTCGTGATGCCGTTCTTGCCGGGCGACTCGCTGCTCTTTGCGGCGGGCGCCGTATCGGCGAAGGAAGAGGCGCACTTGAACCCCGTGCTCCTCGGCGGCGCGCTCATGATCGCGGCGATCATCGGCGACACGGTCAACTACCAGATCGGCAAGGCGATCGGTCCGCGCATCATGAAGAGCGAGACGTCGCGCTGGCTCAACAAGAAGCACCTCGAGCGCACGCACAAGTTCTTCGAGAAGCACGGCGGCAAGACGATCATCATCGCGCGCTTCGCGCCGATCCTCCGCACGTTCGCGCCGTTCGTCGCGGGCGCCGGCGCGATGAGCTACTCGCGCTTCATCGCGTACAACATCATCGGCGGCGTCGCGTGGGTCGGCAGCTTCCTCACGCTGGGGTATTTCTTCGGTAACCAGCCGCTCATCAAGAAGAACTTCACGTTCGTCATCATGGCGATCGTCGTCATCTCGGTGATGCCGGCGGTGATCGAGTTCGTCCGCGCACGCAAAGAGGCGCGCGCCGAGAAGGCGAGCTAGTCGCCCGAGTCCAGCGACTCGGCTCCGTCACGCGGCGGCCGAGTCTCAGTCCTTCTTTGTGGGTGGCTCGGGCGTGCGGGTGTCGCCGACGACCGGCGTTCCGGCGACCGGCGTCGGCGCGGTTGCGGCTGCAGCGGGTGGCGTCGGGGAGGGGAGCGGCGCGGCGGGGGCGGCGGGGGCAGCAGGCGCTGCATGCTTGCCTTCGGCCTTGGTCTCGACCTTCGCGGCTTTCGCGGCCGCGGCGATGACCGCCTTTGCCGGCGCATCGGGGATGACCCCAGGCATCGTCGGCTCTTCGCCGAGATCCGGCTCGGGCGTCACGCCTGCGGCGCCGACCGGATCGATCGATGCTACGCCGCCAGGGCGCACCTCGACGTCGAGCTCTTCGATCTTGATGAGGATGGCGGTGATGTTGTCCTCGCCGCCGCGCTCGTTCGCGCGCTGGATGAGGCGCCGGCAAGCGTCGCGAATGTCGACGCCGGTCGTGACGATCTTTTGGATCTCCTCGTCCGTCACCATTCCCGAGAGGCCGTCCGAACAGAGAACGTAGACGTCGTTCGGATGCGGATCGTCGTGCTGCAAATCGACGACGACCTGATCCTGCATCCCGAGCGCGCGCGTGATGACGTTCTTCGGGAGCTCGCTCTTCTGCTCCTCGGTCAAGTCGGGCATCGCGAGCAAGTAGTCGTTGATGAGCGAGTGGTCGCGCGTGAGGAGCTGGATGAGCCCGTCGCGCACGCGGTAGCAGCGCGAGTCGCCGACGTGGCCGATGTACATGCGGCGCTTCTTCGGGCTGAACATCGCGCCGACGACCGTCGTCCCCATGCCGTGGTACTCGCGCGACCGCGTGCTCCGCTCGAAGATCTGCCGGTTGGCGACGCGGATGCCCGTCAGCAGGCGGTTCTCTTCCTCCGACAAGTTCGTGTCGAAGTGGAACGGCCACGTGACGTCGTCGTTGGCGGTCGTCCGAAAAAATTCGGAGATCGTCTCTGTGGCGATCTTCGACGCCACGTCGCCGGCGCGGTGACCCCCCATGCCGTCGGCGACGACATACAGATCGTACTCCTTGAGAACGACGAAAGAGTCTTCGTTGTGCTCTCGCTGGAGCCCCACGTCGCTAAGTCCGGCCGCGATTGCCCGCATCAAATGACGCCGTTCCTCCAACTTCAAAAGACTTTCATCCGATGACAAGGGTGTCAAGGTGAGCAGGCTCGATGGAAGGCGAACGCGGGGCGGCGACGAAGGGGAGGGACCTTCGAGGTCAAACCTCGAGGATGTCTTTCTCTTTGTGCGACACGATCGAATCGACTTGCTTTACGCCGTCGGCGACCGTTTCTTCCGCCTTCTTCTTCGCGCGGTCGACGTCGTCCTTGCTGGCGTCGCCGTCGCTCTCGATCGTGTTGAGCATGTCGATCGCGTCGTGACGCCCTTTGCGGATCGTCACTTTGCACTCCTCGCCGTATTTTTTGGCGAGTTTGACGAACTCCTTGCGGCGTTCTTCGGTGAGGGGCGGGAGCGGGAGGCGAATGATGTCGCTGTCGGTCTGCGGGTTGAGCCCGAGATCGCTTTCGCGGAGCGCTTTTTCGACGGACTTCATCGCGCCCTTGTCCCAAGGTTTCACCGTGATGAGGCGTGGCTCGGGGACGTTGATGTGCGCCATCTGCGCGAGCGGCGTCATCGTGCCGTAGTAGTCGACGCGGATGGCGTCGAGGAGGCCAGGGTTTGCTCGACCGGCGCGGAGCTTGACCAGCTCGCGCTTGAGCGCGTCGTGCGCCTTGGCGATCGCGCTCGCCAACTCGGTGTGGACATCGTTCAGCATCGCGCCGAAGACCTTACCCGAAGTCGTCGGCCCGCGCACCACGTACGCAAAATCTGTCCGGCAGTGCGCGGCCGCGCTACGATCCTCGTGTTCTCGGAGAATAATCTCGTAGACGGCATCGTCCAAAGCTCTGGGGAGGGCTTGCTCGCTCGTCATGTCCACACTTGCTTCTGAAGGCCATCTCGCGCCGGCTGTGTCGTCGTCACCGCCGAACGCACCGCGTCCGCCGCTCCGGAAGGGGAGGGCGGTTTTTACCGTCCTCGGATCCATCGCCGTGGCCGTCGCGGCGGTGCTGGTCGTGATGGGCGTCGACATGCCTCCGGTCGAGCTCGAGTCCGAGGCCTGGGCCGCGGCTGACGCGTCGACGCTGCCGTTCGTCGTGAACGCGCAGAAGGGCGTCTACGTCCCGCCGGACATCGATGACGTCGAGCAAATGTGCGCGCTCCTCACCAGCTGCCCGAATCTTCCGATTCCTCCTGGCGTCGTCCCCCCCGATTTCGGCGACTGCGTGAGAAAGCTGTCGCAGGAGCTGTCGTCGGCGAGCGGCATCGCCTATTCGCTCACGCTTCGCGAGTGCGGTCTCAAAGCGAACTCGTGCGACGCTCTTCGATCGTGCGCCCTCCGCGGCGCCGATCCGAAAGCGTGCGAAGGACGCGGCATGAAGGCGCCCGTCGGCTATTGCGACGATCCCGGACGCGCGCTCACTTGCTACCAGGGCAAGATTTGGCTCGTGCGCAATTGCCCCTTCGGTGGCGAGTCGTGCCGCGTCGGTCCCGGCGGTGCGCAGTGCATCGTCGGTCCGTGCGGCGACGCAGGCGATACGGCGCAGTGCTCGGCGTCGGGCGGCAAGGTCGTCCAGTGCGAAAAGGGTACGGGGCTGCGCGGCCTCGATTGCACGGCGTTCGGCCTCCAGTGCTCGAACTACAAGTCGGCCGACGGCGGCATGGCGGTCGGGTGCACGAGTGGCGGAGCGACGTGCGTCGGATCGGGCAAGCGCTGCGATGGCAAGACCGCGATCTCGTGCTTCAACGGCCACGAGGTTCGCGTCGACTGCGGCGCGGCCGGGCTCTCGTGTGACACGAACCCCAACTCGCCGACGGTCGGCGCATGCGTCGTCTCTTCGGCGACGTGCAAGGGCGACGACGGCGCGAAGTGCGACGGCAACGCCATCAAGTACTGCGCGAACGGGCGCCAACGCAGCTACCCGTGCTCGGCGCTCTTCACGACGTGCAAGAAGGACGGGGCGACGGTTCACTGCGTCAAGCCGTGATATCTCGTCGTGGTAGAACGCCGGGGTGAGAGGCTTCGCGTTCGCCGTTCTGCTTTCCGCCTGTGGCGCGGTCGTCGGATGCGGCTCGTGCGGCAAGGGGAGCGACGCTTCGCTGGTGGAAGCGAGCGCGGCGGTCGTCGTGTCCGAGCCGCCCGTTCCGGCTCCCGAACGTCTCGTCGGCGAGGCCGCGTTGACGTCGCCCGATGCATTTTGGAAGCGCGTGCAGACCGGCATCGGCGGCGCTGCGGCGATCCTTCCGAACAGCTTCGCCGGAGTTGCTTGCGCGCTTGCGGGGCTCGATCCGTCGGTCGCGCGTGAGGTCGATGGGGGAGCCGCCGCGTTCGCGGTGATGGCGGAAGGCGACGGGGGCGCGTTCTCGTTCGCGCTCGCGATGAAGCTCACCGACGCTCGGCGCACGCAGACGCTGCTCATCGACGCAGAGACGGCGGCGTTCACAGCGAAAGAGTCGAACGGCATCCGCGTGCTCGCGTCGAAGGTGCTGCCGCTTCCGCTCGCCGTCGGAGTCGCGCGCGCCGGCTGGCTGATCGTCGCGTCGTCGGACGTGGATCTCGCGCGCCTCGCGCCGTACGCCTACCGAACGCTTCCTCATTCGCCCGCCGCTGTCGGCACGGCGCAGATGACGATCGACGTGCCGCGCTCGGCGCTCGGTGGGACGCTGCGTGCTCGCGGCGTGGCGGCGTGGGGCGGAGCGAAGGGGTGGCTTCTGCAACGCGATGCCGAGGAACGCGCGAAGCACGGTGGCCGCGCGCCCGATTTCGGCGACGCACCCGCGATCGTCGCGTGCGTCGACACGCTCGTCGAGAGGCGCCTCGCGCTCGTCGGAGACCTCGACGGCGCGCGCGTCGAGATCGACGCGAGCGACGACGACGTCCACGCAGTCGCGACGCTGAAGCCGAGCGACGGCGGAGGTCCTGCATCGCAGCGCTTCGAGGCGATGCGTCCGGGTGCGGCGGCGCCGCTGCTCGACGCGCCTCTCGACGTGACGATCGCGTGGATCGTGCGGGACGACGCGGCGGAGCGCACGAGCGACGCGCGCGAGATCGAGCAGTGCGTCGAGCGTGCGCTCGGAAAGCGGCTCGGCGACGACGACGTGAAGCGACTCCGCGCGTTCGCCGACGACTGGAGCAAGTCGCGCGGAGACTGGTTGCTCGCGTCGGCGATGTGGGGGACGTGGCGCGGGCTCGCGGCGCGCGGACCGTCGTCCGACGCCGTCCTCTCCGCGAAGGTCTTGCGCGACGCGGCCGGGTTCCTACGGCGATCCGCCTTCGCGGAGCCGCTGAAGCGCTCGCTCCACGTTCGCGACATCGCGTTCGGCACGTCGGACGCGCCGCCGCTCGGCAAGGTCGACGTCGCGACGCTCGTTCGCGAAGAGCCGCAGCCCGACAAAGCGCATCCCAAGGTCCCGTCGCCCGCGCCGCTCGGCATGGCGTGGCTCGCGGTCGGTGGCGAGATCGAGATCGCCCTCGGCGAATCACCGGCGTCGCTCCTCGCTGCGACGGCGAAGCCGAAGGCGAAGCTCGGTGACGACGCTCGCATCGCGCGCGCGATCGGCGCGTTCGAGACCAACGTGACGTTCGCCTTCGTCGCGCAACCGAGCGCGCGCACGGCCGATCGCGCGGGTCCGCCCGTCGTCGCCGCGTGGGGCCGTCGAGGGCACGACGGCTGGTTGCGTGTCGAGCTCGGGTACGGCGCGGCGCGCGAGCTCATTCGAAGCTTCGTTGGCCCGTGATCGAGCTCGACTACCTCGCGCTTCCCATCTTTCAGCGCGCGCTCTTCGCGGGCGCGTTGCTCGCTGCGCTCCTCGCGCTCCTCGGCGTCCTCGTCACGGCGCGCGGTCTCGCGTACCTCGGCGACGGTCTGTCGCACGCGGCGTTCGGCGGAATCGCGCTCGGGATGTTCCTGCAGCTCTCGTCGCCGCTCCTCATCGCGATCCCGTTCACCGCGCTCGCCGCCGTCCTCATCGGTCTCCTTCGACGTCGCGGAGGGCTCCGCTCCGACGTCGCGATGGCGGCGCTCTTTGCCGTCTGCTTCGCCGTCGGCGTCGTCCTCCTTCGACGCGCGAAGCGCACGCAGCAGACGTTCGATCCCGAGTCGCTCCTCTTCGGCAACATCCTCCTCGTCGGCTCGGACGATCTCTACATCGTCCTCGGCATCGCGATCATCACGGGAGCCTTCTTCGCGCTCGCGTGGACGCGGATCGCGTACGCGACGTTCGACGAAGAGCTCGCGCGCTTGTCGGGCATTCGCGTCGGCTGGCTCGAGAGCGCGCTCCTCGCTCTCCTCGCCGCCGTCGTCGTCGCCGCGATTCGCCTCGCGGGCGTCGTCCTCGTCAGCTCGTTCCTCGTCATCCCCGCCGCAACCGGGCGCCTCGTCGGTCGTACGCTCGCCGGCGTCGTCGGATGGGCGATGCTCTTCGGCGTCCTCGGTGTGGTTCTCGGATTCGTCGGCGCGCACGCGCTCGCGTGGCCGGAGGGGGCATCGATCGTCCTCGCGCTCGCCGCGCTCTTGGGCGTCGGCGTCGTCGGAAAGCGGCTGCGGCGCTGACCTTCGCGGCGTCGTGATAGATGTCGAAGACGTGAGCAAGAGCGCCCTCTCGGAAGCCGCGCTGCGAATCGCCGGCTGGCAGTTCGAGGGTCCTGTTCCGTCCGCGAAGAAGTACGTTGCGCTGGCCGTGCCACACACGAGCAACTGGGACGGCTTTCTGCTGCTGATGCTCGCACAGACGATCGGCCTGCGCATGCGCTGGATGGTGAAAAAGTCCGCGCTGAAAGGGCCGCTCGGCGTGCCGCTTCGTGCGCTCGGTGCCGTGCCGATCGATCGCTCGCACGCGAGCAACATGGTCGAGCAGATGGTCGAGCGGTTTCGAACGAACGACGAGTTTGTTCTGTTCGTTCCGCCGGAAGGGACGCGCGCGCACGCCGAGTGCTGGAAGTCGGGCTTCTATCACATCGCTCGCGGCGCCGACGTTCCGGTCGCACCGGCGTACTTGGACTACGGACGAAAGCGCGCCGGCATCGGCGAGCCGATCGCGATGACCGGCGACGTGCGCGCAGACATGGACAAGCTTCGAGCGTTCTACGCGGAGAAGGATCCGAAGCCGCTCGATGCGACGAAGTACGGACCGATTCGGTTGCGCGAAGAGTCGTAGGCCTTCCGCCGAACGCGCGACGCTCCCCGTGCGCCCAAAACGTGCTTCGCCAGCCGTCCCGAGGTAACCTATCGAGCGTCTCGTACCGCCGCCCGATTCGGCGCGGCTACCTTAACGAAGGGGAGGACCTCGCCTTGGCCACCCGCACCTACTTGCTTGCTCGCTGTGCTCGTCTGGCGCTCGTCGCGCTTCTCGCATTCGTCGTGGCCCTCGCGGTCGCCGCGTGCGGTCGATCGAACCTCGACGACTACCTCTTGCACGACGGCGGACCCACCACCGACGGCGGTGTCGACGGCGGACGCTGCAACGCGCAGACGTGCCCGACCGGCTGCTGCGATCAGAACGATCAGTGCCAAGGCGGCGACAGCCTGACCACGTGCGGAAACGTCGGCGCGCGCTGCGCGAACTGCACCGCGCTCGGCTTCGAGACGTGCGACGCGAACCTCAAGGCCTGCGCGAACCGCCCGGGCCGCTGCGACGGCACGACGTGCGGGAGCGGCTGCTGCGAGAACGGCCTCTGCCTCGCCGGAACGGATCCGAACGAGTGCGGCAACTTCGCCGGCGCGTGCCAGCACTGCGCGCAGCAAGGGCTCTCGTGCCAGGGCAAGGCGTGCACGACGACCGCGTGCGGTCCGCAGAACTGCAAAGGCTGCTGCTTCGGCGACCAATGCGTCCCCGGCCTCGACAACACCGCGTGCGGAAGCGTCGGTCAGCAATGCTCGAACTGCGCCGCGCAGATGAGCACGTGCCTCCCCGACGGCACCGGCGGCGGCGTCTGCAAGCCGAGCACGGGATGCAACTCGCAGAACTGCGCGGGCGGCTGCTGCGATCAAGGCGGCCAATGCAACCGTGGAATCACCGACACGCAGTGCGGCGCGAACGGCATCGCTTGCCAAAACTGCGCGCGGTTCGGCGAGACGTGCCGCTTCCAGAGCTGCGAGCCGCAGATGGGGTGCACGCCGCAGAACTGCCCGGGCGGTTGCTGCCAAGGCAACGTGTGCCAAGGCGGCGGCAGCAACAACGCGTGCGGCGCGGGTGGCAACCAGTGCAAGGACTGCACGGGCGGCGGGCTCGTCTGCAACGGGATGGGCATCTGCATTCCACCGCCGCCGCTCTGCAATCCGCAGAACTGCGCGGGCGGGTGTTGCATCGGCAACGTCTGCGCGGTCGGCAATCAGGACACCACGTGCGGCAAGGGCGGCGCGCAGTGCCAGAACTGCCAGTCGCTCAACGAGGTCTGCACGGCGCAAGCGTGCGTCCCCGTCGTCTCGAACTGCACGCCGCAGAACTGCGTCGGCTGCTGCGACGGCGCCGGCACGTGCCAGGCCGGGTTCTTGAACAACCAGTGCGGACAGAACGGCGTCGCGTGCATCAACTGCCAGTCGCAGGGATCGACGTGCGACACGGCGGTCGATCCGCGCGTGTGCCGCAACATGCAGACGACCTGCCCATCGACGTATCCGTCGTGCCCGGCCAACGTGTCGACACCGAGCCCGCCGATCCGTCACGTCTGCTCGGCCGCCGATCTCGCGAACGTCCGCGCGGCGTGCTCGGCCGGCGCGCACACGCAAGGCTGCCAGAACTTCTTCGCGTTCGAGACGATGCAGAAGCCGGCGTGCGCGTCGTGCCTGCAGCAGTTCGACTACGACTTCCAAGAGCTCACCGGGCTCCTCACGTGCGCCGCGCCGTTCGTCAGCGCGGGCTGCGATCACACGACCGGTTGCATCAGCGACTGCATCTCCAAGAGCTGCTCGATGTGCGCCCCCGGCGCAGTCGCGCAATGCCAGCAGGACGTGCGCAGCGGGCAGTGCCAGCAGTACATCAACGGCGCGCAGTGCATCATCGGGGCGTTCATGGGCGCCGGATCGTTCTGCAGCCCGCAGAACTACGGCGGGCAAATCGGGGCGTGGATGCAAGGCGTCGGCGGGCACTACTGCGGTCCCTGAGAATGTTCTAAGGTCCGCGCATGACGCGCGCGGGCTACGACGAGGTCG
>JAYVXB010000793.1:0-3073 GCA_043785585.1 Deltaproteobacteria bacterium
CCGCTCGTTCGTCTCGCCGACGAAGCGCGGCATGTACTGCGACGCCTTCTCCACGAGCGCGTAGCCGCCGACGTAGAGATCGCCGAGCTCCTCCCAGCGACGCGCGGTGTACGCCGGGTTTCGCTGGCGGAGGGTGCCGTAGTTCATGTGTCAGCGCGTCGCGTGCTGGTCACGTTCAAGGGAAGTCTGCTCCGCCTGATCGGGGTTCTCGCCACCGCCCGGCAAGATATGGTTTCGGGATCGTCGCATGCCCAACTCAGATTCCATCGTCGGCGTCGACTTCGGCGGTCCGCGCAGCGCGCGCGATCAACGGCGGAAGATCATCGCAATCGAAGCGCGCCCGACGGCATGGCGACGATATCGAATCGATGCCACACGCATGAACGAGCGCCTGCTTGCTGCGGACCCGCCGGGTTGGTCGGCGAAGGAAGTCCTCAGCGAGCTCTTGAGGCGCCCAGCGCGGATCGTCGCATTCGACTTTCCGTTCAGCATCCCCCAGGCGCTACTTCGCGACGTCACGTTCGCCTCTGACGCGGGCTACACCGACGGAGCTTTCACCGGCTGGAGGACGTTCAACTGGTTCGTCGCGAAAGCGCTGCCCCTGTGCGATCCGCTCGACTTCAAACCGTTCGAGGCGTGGCGCTCGCGTGTCCACCGAGCGCGTCTCTGGACGAAGCGCGCGACCGACATCGCGGCCGGCGGCCAGCCGCCCCTCAAGGACAAGTTCCAGGCGACGTTCCAGATGACGCTTCTTGGCAACGCGCTTCTCTCGCGCCTGTGGGAGTCGCATCAGTACCGCGTGCGCCCGTTTTCCGGTGGTCGCGGCACGAGCGAGGTCATCGAGGTCTACCCAGGCGCGACGCTCCGCAGCATGGGGCTCAAGAACTACAAGTCGCGGCCCGACGAAGCGATTCGCCTCGCGGTGGCGGCGTGCGTCGCTGCGGGTATCCAGATCGAGGTCTCTCCCGAGCTCCTCGCTCTGTGCTGCCGCTATAGCTCGGGCGGGAAGACACCCGACTACGACGTCGCGGACGCCTTCGTGGCACTCTGCACGGCGGTTATCCACGCCGAAGGCGGCTGCCGCATGGCAATCAACGGCGACCGACTCCTCAGCGAAACCGAAGGCGCGATCTGGGTCCCAACAATCTCGTCCAGCCCGCCTACCTGACGCCCGAGCGACCATCTTTGCTCTCGCTCCACATCGCTCTACCCGGGTGGCAGATTCTCGAAGTCCCTCCGTACCGGCTGCGCCTCGATCATCAGCTCCGTGATCCCCCATACGAGCGCGTCGAGCCGATCGGGACTCGTTACCGCCGTCGTCGGATCCCATCCGACGAGCTGGTCTTCGAGCGCGGCGAGGACGCCGACGTGATGCACACGCCCCTGCTCGTAGAGAGCGGCAACAGGCTCGGCGCGGATCGCCTTGCCGCGCGACGCGCGCACGGCCTTGTACGGAATGCGCGGATCGACCGTGCGCAGGTTCGCTTCGACGAGCGCGCCGCCTTGATTCACCTCGGCGACGATGCGGTCGGCGCGATGCGAATGGAACGCGGCGATCGCGCGACGCGCCCAGGCCGCCGGCGTGTAGCGCCCCGACACGTCGTCGAGGACGTACGCATGCATGTCGGCGCCGAGCCCGACGACAACGATGCCCGTCTCGTCGGACGTCTCGTCCGAGCTGACGGCCGGGTCGATCGCGACGATGATTCGGAGAAGCGGTGGCGCTTCGCGAACGCGCCCGCGATCGATGTCGACGCGGTGAAAGAGCGCACCCGGATTGTCGTCCAGGATCTCGCCGTAGATCTCTTGCCGCCCGATGCGCGTCTGGCCGTAGCGCCGCTCGATCTCCGCGAGGAAGCCGGGCGCGAGATGCGCGCGGTTTTCGTACGTCGAGCCGCGCGTCGTGTGTGTCGTCGCGGCCGAGACGAGCTGCCGGACGAGCGGCGTCGGTCGCGGCGTCGTCGTCACAACCACCCGCGGATCGTGTCCGAGGCGCAGCCCGAACATGAGCTGGTCCCACGCTTCGGGGTAGCGCCACGCGGCGAGCTCGTCGGCCCACGCGGCGTCGTGCTGCGGTCCGCGGAGTCGATCGGGCTCGTCCGCGGAGTACAGCGTGGCGATGGCGCCGTGCGACCACGTGAGCCTGCGCTTTGACGGCTCGTAGACGGGCCGGCTCCACGGCGGGCAGATCGCGAGAAGGCCGCTCTCGCCTTCGACGATGACGTCACGTGCGTCGGCAGCCGTCGCGGCGACGAGCGCAATGCGTCCCGCGCGCCCCGTCTCGATGAGCCTCCGGACCCATTCGGCCCCCGTGCGCGTTTTCCCGGCGCCTCTCCCGGACAGAAGGAGCCACACGCGCCAATCGCCAACGGGCTCGAGCTGCTTCGGCCGCGCCCACCACTCCCACGTGTATTCGAGACGCTCTCGCTCCCGCACGGAGAGCGCACCGAGGATCTTCTTCCGCCGCGCGTCCGGCAACCGCGCGAAGCGCTCCGCGAGCGACGTCTCCGTCATTCCGTCGAGTCGTCCTTCGCGGGTCGTCCGCGCTTCTTCGGCTCGTCGCCGCCGTCGATGAGCTTCGCGAGCTTCACGAGCAGCGAGCCGCCGTCGTGCTCGACCTTCGCGTCGACCTTCATGCGATCGAAGCGTCCGAAGCGATCGGGGAACCGACGCTCGAGTCGCCACGCCGCCGCCGTCCACTGCGTCTGCGACGCGACGCCGATCGTGTGAAGGTCGCGCGCCTCGGACTCCGCCATCGCGCGATGCACGGCCTCGGCGAACGCGACGAATCGTTTCTCGCCGCGTTCGCCGCGCTTCATCCAGTCGTAGAACGTGTCCTTGTGGAGCCCGACGCACTTGCACGCGGTCTCGACGTAGTTGCCCGCGCGCAGGAACTTGAGGAGCTTCTCTTCGAGCTCCGGCGTGTGCTTCGACTTTGCTCCGCGCGTCGTCATCGTCGTTCGTGGTCGTCATTCAACGTGGAGCGGCGAGATCGGATTTGCACCGTCCTCTCCGGGCGGGGAGCCCGGCGCAACGCTGTCTTTGCTTTCGCCGCGTTTCGGATAAGGCAAGG
>JAYVXB010000794.1:0-9943 GCA_043785585.1 Deltaproteobacteria bacterium
TACGTCACTCACGGCTTCACGTCGGAAGGACTTCCCTTCCTCGTGATGCCGTGGCTCGACGGCGAAGACCTGCAGCAACGCCTGCGGCTCGGGCCTCTCGGTGTGGACGAGACGTTGACCATCGCGCAGTGCGTGGCCGATGCGCTCGCGACCATCCACGCCCAAGGGCTGGTTCATCGCGATCTCAAGCCGAGCAACCTGTTTCTTCCTCGCGGCAGCGTCGGCGACGTCAAGCTGATCGATCTCGGCATCGCGCGGCACGTCGCGCCTCTGCGGCCGATGACCGTCTCGGGCGTCCTCATCGGCACGCCCGGGTACATGGCGCCCGAGGAGGCGCGCGGCGATCACGTCGTCGCGCCGGCGATCGACATCTTCGCGCTCGGGTGCGTCCTGCACGAGTGCCTGACGGGGAAGCCGCTCTTCAGTGGGTCGCACGTGATGGCGGTGCTCGCGAAGATCATCCTCGAAGAAGCGCCGCGCGTGCGCGATCTGCGCCGCGACGTCCCCGAGCCGCTCGACGCGATCATCCACCGCATGGTCTCGAAGGATCCCGCGCGACGTCCGCGCGACGGTGCCGAGCTCGGGCAGTGGCTGAGCGGGATGTGGCGGGTGCCGCCGTCGGCGCGCAGCACGCCGCTGTCGATGTCGCTCGGCGCGAGCGAGCAGCGCGTCGTCACCGTGATGATGGCGGCGCTCCCGCGCGCGATGGCTCCGTCGTCGGACGCGACGGACTCGACGCGACGCGTGCGGCCGAACTTCGAGGCGCTGTCGGCCGCGTCGCCGCGCTTCGGTGTTCGTGTGCATCCGCTCGCGGACGGCACGGCGATCGCGCTCGCGCCGGACGATCTGAGCGCCGCGGACCAAGCGTCGTTACTCGCGCGCTTCGGCAAGCACGTCGTCGAGCTCGTGCCCGCCGCGAGCGTCGCGATCGCGACGGGGATGGCCGTCACCGGCGGGAGGCTCCCGGTCGGCGAAGCGATCGAGCGCGGCGTGAGGATCGTCCGCGTCGCGGAGCCCGGTCGCGGCGTGTACATCGACGACGTCAGCGCGGCGCTCATCGCGTCGCGCTTCGACGTCCGCCGCGAAGGCGAGCAGCTCGTCGTCGAGGACGCACGCCACTCGCTCGACGCGACGCGACCACTCCTCGGTCGGCCGACGTCGTGCGTCGGGCGCGATCGCGAGCTCGCGATCCTCGACGCGACGCTCGCGGGTTGCACCGACGGAGGCGGCGCGAGCGTCGTCCTCGTCACCGCGCCACCCGGCACCGGCAAATCGCGCTTGCGTCACGAGTTCGTGCGGCGTCTCCGCGCGAGCACCGACGGCGCGCAGCCCATGGTCCTGCAGTGCGCGGGCGATCCGCTCTACACGACGACTCCTTACGCGGTCATCGCCCAGGCCGTGCGCCATGGCGCAGGCCTCCGCGAGGACGAGCCGCCGAACGTCACGCAACGCAAGCTCGAGGAGCACGTCCGCGCACGGATACCCGGAAGCGACGCGACGCGCGTGATCGAATTCCTCGGCGAGCTCGTCGGCGCGCCTTACGACGACGAAACGCGCTTGCAGCTGCGTGCGGCTCGCGAGAGCTCGTCGGCGATGGCCGACCAGATCCGCGTCGCGTTCGAGGTGCTCGCGCGAACGTGGTGCAGCGCCGCGCCGCTCGTCCTCGTCCTCGAAGATCTGCACTGGGCCGACCGCGAGTCGATGAAGCTGCTCGACGGCGTGCTCCGAAAGCTGCGTGAAACGCCGCTGTTCGTCCTCGCGCTCGCGCGCCCCGAAGTGCACGAGCGATTCCCGGCGCTCTGGGCACATCGCGACGTCACCGAGATTCATCTCCCGCCGCTCGCCGAGCGCGCGTGCATCAAGATCGTGCGCGACGCGATGGGCGACGCGACCGGCACGGAGAACGTGGGTCGAAGCGTCGCGCGCTCCGAGGGCAATGCGTTCTTCCTCGAGGAGCTCATTCGCGCCGCGGTGGAGGGCGAGCGATCGAGCGATCTCCCGCTGTCTCCTCGCACACGGCGATTCGACGCGCTCCCCGAGTCGGTCATCGCGGTCGCGCAGGCGCGCCTCGAGCGACTCGACACGACGTCGCGCCGAGTCCTGCGCGCAGCGAGCGTCTTCGGCGACGTGTTCTGGCTCGAAGGGGTCAGCGCGCTCGTGGGGCAGCAACCGTCGCAGGTCGAGCCGATCCTGAGCGCGCTCATCCAGCACGAGACGATCGTGCCGTCCGAGCATTCGCGCCTCGCGCGCTCGCGCGAGCTCGCGTTTCGGCACGCGCTGCTTCGCGGCGCGGCGTACGCGACGCTGACGGAGGACGACCGCGTGCTCGGGCATCGCCTCGCGGCGACATGGCTCGAGGATGCCGACGAAGACCGCGAGGTCGTCGCGATGCACTGGCTCGAAGCGGGAGAGCGCACGCGTGCGGCGGACTCGTTCGCGCAGGCAGCCCAGACGCACTGGGCGCGCGCGCACGCCGACGTCGCCGCTCGTTGCATGGTGCGATCGCTCCTCGTATCGAACGCGGACGAGGAGAACGTCGGCGCCGTCGCCAAGCGCATCCGTCTGCTGGGCGACGCGCTCGAGGCGACGCGCGGCATCGACGAGGGCGACGTCACGAACGGGCTCGGGCGCCATGTCAGCCTTCCAGCTCGCGCGGGCAGCTCGCGCGTCGGTGTCGTTCAGGTCGCGATCGAGCGCACGCTCGACGTCGTGCGGGGGTGGAGCGACACGACGCTCGTCGCCGAATCGCTGGCGCGCGCCGGCTACGCGCTCGGCGCGCTCTCCGATTTTCCGCGTGCGCGTGCGCTGCTCGAAGAAGCGGCGTCGCGCGTCCCGCACGGCTCGCACCAACCGGGCGTGTGGATGGCCGCGGGGCAGGTCGCGCTGTGGCAAGGCGATTTCGGTCGCGTCGTCGATCTCTTGTCGAAGGTGGACCTCTCCGACGGCGGACGCATGCAGGCCGAGACGATGCTCGCGCTCGCGACCGCTGAGGTCGCGGTCAACGGTCGCGATTCGCTCGCGCGGAGCCTCGATGCGGTCGAACGCGCCGAACGGCTCGTCGCGGTCGCGAAGGAGAGCCCGCTCTACGAGGTCCTCTGCCTCAAGGCGCGCTTCCTCTGCCTCTATTTCGCGGGTGAGTACGCGCGCGCCGCTGAAGTCTCGAGGTCGGCGGTCGACCTCGCGAAGCGCACCGGCTTCCGCTCCGAAGAGAGCCTGCACCTCCACAACCTCGCCGAGCAGCACATTCGCCTCGGCGATCACGCGCAGGCGCGCGTCGCGCTCACGGCATCGCGTGAGCTCGCGTCGGACATCGGCAATCAAGGTCAGGGACACGACGAGGCGCTGCTCGCGTACCTCGACGGTGTCGACGGCGACGCGGCGGCGGCCGGCAGAATTACGACGACCGCGGAGCGCTTTCGCGACGCCGGCGATCCGTGGGGCGAGCTGCACTCGCGCTACTGGCTCGGGCGCCTGCTCGCGTCGAGCTCGGACGCGCGCGCGAGAGGCGAGCTCGATCGCGCGCTCACGATTGCGCACGGCCTGAAGATTCGCGCGTACGCGGACGACTGCGCCGCGACGATCGCGCGAATCGGCAGCTGAGGTCGCCTCGCCGCATGCTTCGCGCGCTCGAACGACCGTGGCCCCGCGTCGCACTCTTCGCGCTCATGGTCATCGCGTGCGCGACGTTCGCCCCGCGCGCCTGGTGCGGCCGCGGAGCGAGCGCGCTCCTCCGCGGCGACCGCGAAGCGCAGGAGCCGCTCGCGCGGGCAGTTGCACACCACATCCAATCGGGCGTGGGCGCGTCCGCGTTCCACACGGGGAGCGCGCGATTCGACGGCGAGTGGGCGCTCGCGACACACCAGATGGCCGCGCTCGGTCTGATGCAAGTCGCGCTGGGGCACCCGGAGCTCCGAGCCGATCTCGTCCCCGCCGTCGAGACGTGCGCCGAACGCGTCCTCGATCCCGCGACGACCGCGTTCGGCACGGAGGCGTGGGGAGAACGCGGCCTCGACGCGCTCTCGTCGGCGAACGGGCACGCGTACCTCGGCTACGCGAACCTCGCGCTCGGCGCGCTCCGCGTCCTCGCGCCGAACAACCGCTTCGCCGCGCAGCACGACCGCCTGACCGAAGCGCTCGCGCGCCGCCTCGAAGCGTCCGCCCACGGACTCCTCGAGACGTACCCGCGCGAGTCCTACCCCGCCGACATCGCCGCCGTCGTCGGATCGATCGGCCTCCACGATCGCGCCACCGGTAGCGACCACCGCGCGCTCCTCGCAAACTTCAGCGCGCAGATGCGTGCACGCTGCATCGACACGTCCTCTGGCCTCGCGTTCCAATCGATGGACGCCGCGACCGGACGGCCCGTGGGAGCGCCACGCGCCTCCGGCACCGCGATCGCCGTCTACTTCTTGTCGTTCGCCGATCCTGCGCTCGCACGCGATCTCTTCGATGCCGTGCGCCGATCGCAGCGCGCGAGCTTGTTCGGCTTCGGCGGTGTGCGCGAGTACGCGCCGGGGCACGCGGGCGGCGGCGATGTCGATTCGGGTCCGGTCCTCTTCGGCGTCGGCGTCACCGCGAGCGCGTTCAGCCTCGCGGGCGCGCGGATGTTCGGCGATCGCGATCTCTACGAGACGGTCTACCGAACGGCGAACCTCTTCGGCGGTCCCATCGACGTCGGCACGCGGCGCCCGTTCACGGTCGCGGGTTCGATCGGCAACGCCATCCTCCTCGCGATGCTCACCGCGACGCCGGTGGGCTCGTGACCACGACGCGTTGGTCGCCACGCCGCGCGCTCGCGTTCGCGGCGATCGTCCTCGTCGTCGACGGCCTCGGCGGCTACGCGCTCGACGCGACCGGCCTCTTCGCGCTGGCCGTTCCGTTCCTCGTCGCGCGTCTGCTCGCACGCTTCGTCGTCCCCGGCATGCTCGTCGCGACGCTCGTGATCGTCCTCGCGCGCGCCTTCAACGGCGGGCGCCGCGGCGCGTCGGCTTCTTCGCGCTGACGACGAACTCGAAGAGCTCTTTCTTCGACGTGCGCTTGCGGATCGTCTCGACCTTTGCGTTTTCGAATCCGGCGCTCTCGAACATCGCGGCGAAGATTTGCTCGACGGGGAGCATGACGTCGTAGAACTTCGAATTGCCGACGATGTAGTGGACGGTCCCGCCGGGCGCCACGACCGCAAAGAGCGACCGGCAGTGCGCCACCATGTCGTGGAAATATTTCTCGACGTAGCGGCCGAGGACTTTGCTCGTCTTCGCGATCCTCGCGGTGATGTCGTCGAAGCCGTCGTACGGAATCGACGCCGCCGCGTCGGGCGTCCATTTCGCGACCTTGCTCGTCGCGCATCCCCACGTCCCGCCGATCGCCTGCCAGTCGAGCTCGCCCGCCGCGCGGCCGTCCTTGAGATGACCGAGCCAGTACATGTACGGACGAAGCTCGCGGATGTAGCTCATACGATTTGGATACGGAGGCGAGGTGATCACGCAGCCGTAGCGATCGCGATCGAGCTGCGCGCGGAGATCACGCGCGTCACACAGGATCGGTGACGGAACGGCGCGAATCTCGGACGCCGCCGCGTCGGCGATCTCGACGACGGACTGCTCCCACGTCGCCGCGACGTCGACGTCACGATCGTCGCCTCGGTCGGCGGCCTTCTTGAACGACATCGACTGATGGCCAAAGCTCACGTTCGCGTGCGCGATCATCGTTCGGCAGAACGCGACCTCGAGGAGATCGACCGCCGGCCTCGGCGTGTCCTCTTCGACGCGACGGATGCCGGCCATGATGCGCCCTATCGCCGACAGCGCCGGCGCCGACCACCACTTCTCGATCTGATGGATCGGCGGCGTCCAAGGCGCCGGACCGCTCGCGCGCCGAACCTGCTTCGCGACGAGCGCGGCGCGAAGGACGAACGCTTTGCGATCGCGCGCCGAGTACGAAACCGTCTTCGCGCGCGCGAGCCACAAGAGAAATGGATTGATGTCGGTCGTGTCGCATCGAACGCCACGCTCCGCGCAAACGAGCGCGGTCGTCCCCGTTCCACAATACGGATCGAGCAGCGTCGTCTCGGCCGTCGCGTGCCGCTCGAGCAGGTCCGCGACCAAGTGAACCGAGTACGCCGGCGTCAGCCGCAACCAGCCGTAGCGCGTCTGGCGGAGATTCCCCTTGAACGTGAGGTGATCGAGTCGGCCGAGCGCCTCTGGCTGCATCGCTCGAGCGTCGTGCCAGAACCAGCGCCAAGGTGCGATTCATTTCCGCGTTCGGGCGGGCCGAATGAGCGCTTTCGCGTGCTGAGACGCTTCGGTAGCGCGCACGGGTCGACGCGCAGTCTACGGTGTGGATCGGGGGGATGAGGTGTCGCTTTGAACCATGCAGCCGTCGCCGCCATTTGCGTTCTCACCGCGTACGCCGTCGCGGCGTGCAGCAGCACGAAGACAGCCGACGTCGCGCCCGCCGACGCGTCGGGCCCCGTCGTCGACGCCGGCACCGTCTACTCGCTGAGCTTCGGGCCCGTCACCGTAAACCCCGGCGAGGAGCACACGAAGTGCCTCGTCCAGCGGCTCGGCAACGATCTGAAGCTGCACATCGGCTCGCTGCACAACGTGCTCAGCAACGGCTCGCACCACATGATCGTCTACCGCAGCAACGAGACCGTCGAGAAGAAGACGCCGTTCGACTGCACGCCGTTCACCGACACGCTCGATCCGCAGAAAGGGTCGACGCTCGTCGTGACGCAGAAGCACGACGACACGCTGAGCCTGCCCGATGGCGTCGCGTTCGCGCTCGAGGCAAACCAGATGATCCGCATGGAGGTGCACTACATCAACGCGACCGCCGCGCCGATCGACATCAAGGCAACGACGACGTTCGTGACGATGGACGAGTCGCGCTTCAAAGACGAAGCCGACTTCCTCTTCATCGGCGATCCCGACATCTCCCTCCCGCCGAACGCAAAGACGACGCTCGGTCCGATCTTCTTTCCGCTGCCGACCGAGTACGACGGCGTGAAGTTCTTCGCCATCACGGGGCACGAGCACCAGATGGGGACGAAGGTCACCGTGTCCGTCGCGGCCAACGCGAACGACGTGGGCAACCCGGTCTACGATGTGCCGGGTTGGCTTTGGAACGAGCCAAAGACCGTCGTGCAGGATCCGCCCTTCACCATCCCGCCCTCGGGTGGATTCCGATTTTCGTGCGAGTGGAACAACACGTCGACGAGCACGGTGAAGTTCGGCGAATCGGCGAACGACGAGATGTGCTTCTTCTGGGCGTACTACTACCCGTCGCAGGGATCGAAGGTGTGCATGCACACCTCGCGGGTGATGAACGGGATCGACCTCTGCTGCCCCGGTCCGAGCCTCTACTGCTCGCTCATCCTCGATCGCTTGCGCGACGCGGGCAACTGACGCCAGGACTCTGCTAGACGTCGTCCGTGGCTCTCGATCCCGACTTCGTCTCCGACTGTCCATACGGCCCCGGTGGGCTCCTCATCGACGACGTGCTGCGCATCGATCGCGACGCGGGCCTCGTCGTCGTGCGCATGGAGACGCACGACGATCTACCGCTCACGCGAGAGCAGCGCGCGCACCCCGTTCGCCATCCTCGTCACGTGTCCGGCGGGCTCATGGTCCACATGACCGGGATGGTCGCGTTCGTTCATGCGTACTACGTCCTCGATCTCCGTCACGCCGACGGATGGATCGGTTACGGCGGGCGCATCCACTCCGCGCGGTTCAAGGCGCTCGCGCGACCGGGCGAGCCGATCGAGCTCGAGTGCTGCGCGAAGCAGCTTCGGCGCGGCGGCGACAGCGTGCTCGCGCGCTACGACTTTCGTTTCACGCAAAACGGAACGCTCGTCTACGAAGGCGACCAGACGGCGATGTGGAAGAAGGTCGTGGAGACGAGCGCGACTACGGCGAACGAATCTCCGTCGGCGGAATGACGAGCATGTTGTCCGTGGGCGCCGCGGACGGCGTCACGGAGGCCGCGGCGGTCGCGCTCGGAGGCGGCGGCGTCGCGCGCACGGGCGATGCGGTCACGCTCGCTACCGGCGCAGGCTTTCCGCCGAGGAAGCCGCCGACGCTCAATCCTCCGACGATCGCGACGACGAGCAGAACGACGAACGCCGCGACGAACGCGATCGTCTTGCCGGTGTTTCGCGAACCTGCGCCCCCGGAAGCGCCGGGCGCCGTCGACGGAGGCTGCGAAGATCCCGGCAGCGGCGGAGGCGTCCGGCGTGCGCTCGGTGCTTGCGACGAAGTCGCCGGCGGCGCAGCGAGCTCGTCGAGCAGCACCTCGTCGAGCGCGCCGAGCTGATCGATCTGAATCGTCGCGTTCGGATCTTTCGGTTTGTCGTTGCTCATCGCTTCTCGGCCTCGGCCCTGCCCCCCGCGACGAAACGGCGTCGGCTCGATCCGTACTCTGCCATGATGCGCAGGCTTCTCGATGCGCTTTTCACTTGCCGCAACGCTCGCCGCCGCGCTGCTCGCGCTCGCACGGGACGCCTCGTCGGAGGAGCGCCCCCCGAGCGCGAGCGGTCTCTACGGCGGCCTCGCGATGGCGGCGTCGCTCGAGCCGTTCGGGTCTGGAACCGACATGCAGCGCCACTGCGCGGATCTCGGCGCGGCCGACTGCGGCACGCCGATGCCGCTCGGCGCGGGATTTTTCGGTTACGTCGGATGGGCGCTCCCACCGTTCGGTGTCGAGGTGATGCTCGCCGGCTTCGCCGACTACGACCGTCCGGCTGCGCACTATGACGGCGTGACGCACGCGCCGCACGGCAATCCGCTCTTGTCCGTTCCCAAACGAGACGAGACCTTCATCCTCTTCCGCGGCGGCGGCGCGCTCGCGCTCCGCGGTCGTTACACCTGGGAACGGCCGCGATGGCAACCGAGCGTCGCCGCGGGTCTCGGCTTGGCGTACCGCTACATGGCGCTCGAGCGCGAGGTGACCGCGGACGGCGGTCTCGAAGATCGTCCGTACTTCCCGACCGGAACGCCGTACGCGTCGCCCGCGGTGACAGTCGACGGTTCGATGCAGTACCGCGCGACGCCGAAGGTCGCGTTCGTGCTCGGGCTCGGGATCTGGATGGAGAGCGCGTGGTCGAGCACGCGCTCGGTGGCGGATCCTACGCGCACGCTCGCGGGCAACGCCCACGTCGAGCCGATCGCGACACCGGCGTACGAGATGGCGCACGGACTCCAAATTTATTTCATGCCGTACGTCGGCCTTCAGCTCGGACCGTGAGACTAGCGGCAGCGCGGTGCCCACTTCACGACGACGTCGGGAGGCGCGGCGTGACGATCCATCGCGTAGACCGCGCCGAAGCCGTACATGTAGCGAATGTCGAAGCACGATTTTCCGCAGATGCGGACGCGACCGCCATCGAGGTTCCAACCGTCGACGGCTTGCGCGTCGGAGCACGCGCGGTTGAATGAAATGTCGACGCGCTTCGATCCGAGCACGTCGAAGTAGCTCACCTTGGTCGTCGCGAGATCGATCGACGTGTCGATCTCCGGTGGCAGATCGTAGAGGCACGTGGCGAGGTTCGCGACGACGCCGAGGAGCGCAGGCCGAAGGTCTTTCGAGTCGAAGCTCGCGTCGCCGAACGCGCCAGCGCCCGCACGCGACGTAGCGATCGCGTCGAGAAACGGATCGTGGCCCTGCTGATCGGTGTCGGGCGCCGCCCTCAGCAAGATCGCCGACGAGCGAATTCCGAGCTGTAGCCAGCTGCTCTGCGCGAGGTCGACGACCTTGCCGACGCTCGGCGCGCAGTGCGCCGCGAAGTCGCGGTTGCCGAGGAGGAGGACCTCGCGACGCGCGAACGGCGTGCCCGGCAGATCGCGCAGCGCTTGGTACGCGCCGCTCGCTCGCAGCGCGGCATCGAGGAAGAGCGGACGATCGACGACGTCGACGCGCGACGCATCGCCGACGAGCGCGGCGA
>JAYVXB010000795.1:0-3063 GCA_043785585.1 Deltaproteobacteria bacterium
TCGGTTCCCATGACCGGCGCGTCCGCTTGCGCATCTGCGGTGGGCGTCCCCGCGTCGCTCCCCGTCGTCGGCGCGCCGCCGTCGGTTCCCGTTCCGCCAGCATCTGGATTGCCCGTGTTGGTGCCTTCGGTCGTGCCGCCACACGCGGCGAGCGTTCCGACCACGACGAGCGAGAGACGGGCGAGACGGTGAAGATTGCGCACGATGGACCTCCCTTGCGGCGACACGCCGCGATCCCGGCGCGCACGTTATGACGGCATTGCGCGTGAAGCGGAAGTGGCCAATTCGTATTTTGGATATCGATTCCGCAGCGGCGGGAATCGAAACAACTGCAATGAAAGTGGACTCTTTTCGTACAAGCGACGTGACAATCAGCGCGCGCGACTGTCACGCATCGCGTCGACGCAGCGGCCGGTGCGGCACTTCGCGGAGAAAGGCTTCGGCGCGCACGCGACGGGAGAGGGAAGGCATGCGGCGCGCGCGGCGGCTTGGAGCTCGAGCAGGCGCTGCTCCGACGACGGTGGGATGCCGGGCTTTGCCAGGACGAGCGCGGGATCGCACGCGCTCGCGCCGAGGTAGTAGCCGTCGCACTCCGCGTCGCGGGCGCACTTCGTCGGGAACGTGCTCGCCAGCTCCGCGAGCGCCGTGCGCGCGAGATCGCACGAGCGCCCCGTATCGGCGATCGGCGGCGCGGACGACGCGACGGGTGCCGACGACGCGACGGATGCTGACGCGCTCGGCGCGATCGCGGCGTCGACGCGCGCCGGCTCCGCGGTGCGATCGCACGCGGTCGACAGAGAGATCGCGCAGATCGTCGCGACCACGAGTGCCTCTTTCATCGCCCCATCCTAGCGCCCAATCGCGCGCTACGATGAACGCGTGCCGAATCGCATCGCCCCGTTCGCCGCCGCGTGCTCGCTCTTTCTCGCGTCGCATGCGTGCACGTCCTCATCGAGCTCCTCGACGCCGAGCGCCGACGCCGGCGCGGACGCGGGGGTCGCGATCGTCACGCCGCCGTGGCTCTCGGGCGCAAAGGTTCTCGTCGACGGTCACGCCGTCGACAACCCGTTCCTCGATTGCCGCACCGTCATCTGCCGGCACAACGAGAACACCGATCTCACGACGTACAAGGACGCCATCTACTTGGTGCATCGCACCGCGATCAGCCAGACGCTCGGCCCCAACAGCGCGCTCCACATCTACAAGACCACGGACGCAGGCGCCACGTTCACCGAGACCGCGCGCATCCCCGCACCGACCGATCGCGATCTCCGCGATCCCGCGTTCTACCAAGTCGGCGGCGAGCTCTGGATGAAGGCGCTCACGCGATTGCCCGTCCCCTCGTCGCGCGACTCGAACGTCGACACCATCACCGTGGCGACGCACACCAGCGACGGCGTGACGTGGGCTCCGATGCAACCGCTCGCGCCGGTCACGTGGAGTTTCTGGCGCGTGAAGGAGCAGAGCGGCAGCTACTTTTCTGCCGCGTACGAAGACGGCGACAAGAGCGTCGTCCTCTTCTCGTCGACCGACGGCGTCGCGTGGACCAAAGGCGCCGTGATCTGGGACGTCGCCGCGGACACTCCGCTCGAGACCGAGCTCCAGTTTCTCCCGTCCGGAAAACTGCTCGCGCTCGTGCGCATGGACGGAAACGACACGGAGTACCTGGGCGACGCGGGACGCCTGCGCACCAAGGTCTGCTGGGCGTCGCCTCCGTACGCGGCATTCGATTGCTCGCATCAAATCGACGGACAGCGCCTCGACGGCCCCGTCAGCTTTCTATGGAACGGACGCCTCTTCGTCGTCGCGCGGAAGCACCTTCAGGGCACGGGCAAGAAGCGCACGTCGCTCTTCGAGCTGATGGGCGATCTCACGAACGGCGGAGGCGCGCTCACGATCAAAGAGTGGGGCGAGATCCCGAGCGCCGGCGACACGTCGTACGCGGGCGTCGCGTTTCCGGATCCGAACCACGCGCTCATCACGTGGTACTCGGGCGATCTCGCGCAGGACCGTTCGTGGGTGACGGCGATCTTCGATCTGACCGACATCTGGGAAGGGACGATCGATCTCACGAAGCTGAAGTGATCGTCACGGCAGCGGCGAGAGCGCGACGCTGACGGCGACCGCGCAACCGTCGGGCGGCGACGTCGCGTCGGACGTGGCGGTGCACGCATCGACGTTGCCCCCCTTCGACGCCGACGTCTTGGCGACGGTCCACGTCGCGTGCTGCCGCGTCGACATCTCGTACGCGCCGGTGCTGATCGACGACACGTAGTGCGTCGCCCCTTTGCACTCCGAGGGCACCGACGGCACACTGTCGAGGCGCCACATCCCCGCGCTCACGGTCTTGATGCGGATGCTGTTGCCCTGTTGAAATTGCGTGAGCGCGTCGGCCGAGATGCCTGCCATCGGCGGGAGCTTCGCGCGAAAGTCATCGGCGCTCTCCGACTCGAGCGTCTCGGTGTGCGTGGTCGTCGAGATCCATTTGTACGTCGCCGCGGGCGTGCAGCCGACGCGCGCGAGCGTCTTGCCGTCGAAGCGAACGACCACGAGCTGCCCCGCCGCGATCGTCGCGGGCAGGTCGCCGAGCGGGCTCTGATCGTATCCGACGAGCTTCAGGTGCGTCGATCCTCCGGCGATCGACGGCCCTTCGATCCCATTGCCCATCCCGCCGCCACCGCACGCGACCAGCGAAGCGAACGATGCGAGCGACACGAACCCGACGACGCGACCCACCCGCACGAATGTCATGCGGACGATCGTATCTTCGTTTCGCGTTTCCATGGGCGCGGGGTTGCGATCGGACGCCTCGGTCACGCTTTCGTCGAAGCGGGAACTTCGAGCGCGTATGATCGCGGCGATATGGATCGAAGTCGATGCCGTTAGTCCCGCTCGACGCGCTCTGGATTTCGTGGACGCTGCAGACGACGTTCGGCCTCGTCTTCCTCTTCGCGCTGTGGGGCATGCGCGGTGTTTTTCGGGCGGCGGCGATCGGCGCCATCGCGCGCGGCTGGCTCGCTTACGTCGTGGCGATGATGGCGTCGCTCCTCGCCGCGGCCGCGG
>JAYVXB010000796.1:0-9911 GCA_043785585.1 Deltaproteobacteria bacterium
GGGGTGCGCTTCGCGATCGAAGAGATGACGGAGCGGAAGCTGCTCGTCGTGCGGGAATAGCGCTCCAGCGAATCGTCAGTGGCACTGGCTGGCTTCGACCACGTGGCACGTTCCCATGTCGCACGTGAGCGGGTACGCGCACGTGATCCCGGTCGACGGATTGCACAGCGTGCCCGCGGTCCCCGCTGTCGTGCACGTGCCGTTGGCGCAGCCGGCGCCGGCCTCGCAGACGATCGACTGATTGGGGACGGCGCAGGATTCGCCCGCCTTCGCGATGACGTACTTGGTGCACTTGCTCGACGTGCCGTTGCAATAGAGCTGCTGGTAGTAGTCGCAATCGATGCTGCCGAGCATCGGCGCGCACGCGGCCCCTTCGGCGCCCGGTGCTTTGCAGGTGCCTCCGATGCATGCGGTGCCGAGGCTGCACGGCTTCGTGTCGTCGCACATTCCGTTGAGGTCGACGGGCGACTGGCAGGTGTCGTTGGTCGCGCAGAGAAGGTCGCCGGCGCAGTCCGAGTACGACGTGCACGCGCCGCCGCGCGCCGTCGGGGTCACGCAGTTGCCGCAGACGCCCGTCGTGATCTTGCAGTAACCGCTCTTGCACTGCGCGCTCCAGCGGCACGCCGCGCCGTCGGCGACCGCGCCGGTGGTCGCGCACGCGCCGAGCTCGGGCTTGCGGAGCAGGAACGTTTTGCACGTGAGCGCGGCGCGCGCGCGCACGCACGCCATGAGGTTGTCGGGGGTCCAGCCGTCGCCCGGCGTCTGGAGGATGTCGACGCACGCGGGGGCCACGGTGGCGGTGCACGTCGCGACGTCGCCCCACGTCTGGCGGATCGCGAACGGGAAACACTGCTCGAGCTGCTGGCAATAGCGCGTCGCGTTCTCTTGGCAGGCTTGGGCGACGGTCGTCGACGACGAAGCGGCTTCGGCGTCGCGGCCGGCGTCGCTGGCGGTCGCGGCGTCGAGAGACGCGCCGGCGTCGTCGTCGAACGGCGTCGTGTGGCCGTCGGCGCACGCCGAGAGGGACGAGGCGGCGAGCGCGGCGAAGAGAAGCGCGATGCGCATGCGCGGAGCCTGCTCGGTACCGCGACGACAAAGGGTCCCAATCGCGTCTAGCGGCGACGAGCCGGCGAGAGCGACCCCGAACGTGGCGTCGAAGCGTGACGCTCTTCGCGGTCACTGCCCCGGGCAGCGATGGGTGCCGCCGCACTGCGGAGGCCAGAACTTGTCGTGGCACTCGGGCGCCTTGCATCGGCAGCCCGTCGCGCCGCCCCACTCGTAGTGCCACATCTCGAAGTCGAGGCGCATCGCGCCGACCTTGTCGCTCGTGATCGCTTCGTCGAGGAGCTTGGACGCGGCCTCGACGTCGATGAGCTTCGACGTGCGAAGGCCATCGTTGATGCCGCACGACGTCGCTTCGTGTCCGGCCGAGTCGACGAGGACGATGTCGCAGGCGTTCCCGGACGTGTGAAAATCCGCGCCGGGCCACGCGAGGCCGAGCTTGTTCGGATCGATGAGGCGATCCGCCGTCGCCATCTCGTGCTTCTTCTTGGTCGCCTCTTCGTCGGTGAGCGGGCGCGTGATGGCCGCCCACTTGTCGATGATGTGCCAGCCTTTCACGATGTAGCCGCACTCGACGTCGACCTCGTGCGCGATGTCGCGGAAGCAGTCCTTCACGTGCGCCTTGTAACCCATCGACGCGCGAGACGGCGACGCGGCGAGGTAATCGTCGAGGCGCCTGAGGCCGGCGATGACCTCCTGCGTGGCGCGCTGGCCGTGCGCGGCGGTCACGTATTTCATGTGCGGGATCGGCACGAGCGACGGCGAGCTCGACGGGATCGCGCCCCTCGCCGTCTTCGGCGCCCCCGGGCACGTCGTCGTCCACGCCGACGCGTTCAGCGTGCATCTGTCGCCACACCATTTCTTGCAAGCGTCGCCCGTGCAGAATCTCTCGAGGCTGCCTATCGATGCGTGCGTCGTCGTCGCCGCGGGTTTCTCCGGATTCGCTTCCGCCGTCATCGTCGCTCCGGCGAGCGCGAGTACCGACATGACCGTTGCTGCGATTCGTTTTGCTGTCAGCATCGTTGCCTCCGCGTCCAGCAAGAGCAAGCACGAGACCACGCGCGTCGCGGCCATTTCCTGCCGGGAAAGGGCGCCTTTTCGAGCGCGCGAGCCCGCCGCTGCAACGCGCGTCGCGATGCATGCAACGCGCGCGTGTCACGACGCGCGAAAGTGATCGAACAAGATCTTCGCGCCGATGGCGACGAGGACGACGCCGCCGAGGATCTCGAGACGCGGCCCGAGCATCGCGCCGAAGCGGCGACCGGCGTAGAGGCCGACGACGGTGAGCACGGCGGTCGTGATGCCGATGACGACGAGCGTGAGGAGGAGCGGCGCGTGGAGCATCGACAGCGTCACGCCGACGGCGAAGGCATCGATGCTCGTCGCGATCGCCAAGACGAGGACGTCGCGCGTTCGAAACGGTGACACGTCGGCTCGCGCCGAAGCGTTCTCTGCGCGCCCGTGGCCGCGTGCCTCGTGGATCATCTTCGCCCCGATGCCCGCGAGGAGGACGAACGCGATCCAATGACTCCACGCGGCGACGAACGATCCGAGCCAGGCGCCGAGCAAGAATCCGAGGAACGGCATGCCCGCCTGAAAGCCTCCGAAGAACGCCGCGAGCTTCACGGCGTCGCGCACGCGAACCTCGCGCGCAACGACCCCGCGCGCCGCTGCGACCGCCGTCGCGTCCATCGCGAGCCCTACCGCGAGCACGAAGATCTCGATGTCCGACTTCTGAATCACCGCGTGAAGATCCAGCGCGTCCAGATCACGCCGAGCACCACGTTGCTCGCGGCGAACGCGATCAACCGATGAACGACCTTGTTGTACGTGAGGTGGACGACGCTGTGGGCTCCGCGGAGGCCGACGTACGTCCACGCGAGCTTGAGCGCCATCGGATCGGCGGCTTTGGTCACGTAGAGCGTGAGGCACGCGACATAGAAGAGGATCGGCATCTCGAGCAGGTTCATCAGGTTGCGGTTCGGGATGCTGACGTCCGGCGGGACTCTGTCCGACTCGCCGAGCTTGAAATCATCCGGTCCCACCTTCCCGGCGAACGACGCGCGAAAGCGGCGAAGCGGGACCTGCATCAGCACGAGAAAGGTGAGCCCGACCTGCGCTGCCATCGGAGAGAAGATCGCCTCTTGGTTCATGGATCGATGCATAGGGCCGGTCGCGACGATGCTCAACCTTCGCGACCCAGCGTGTCCGGCACCGAAGCGACTTGGGTGAGGGGACGCGGCGAAGCCTCCGGGCGTATGCTCGTGGAGAGGAGCGCTCGCGCGTGAGAGTCACCGTCGTCCTTCGCGCTTCGATCGCGGCATCGATCGTGGCCGCCGTCGCCAACGCCGCAGGCTGCGCACGCGCGCCGCTCGCTTCGGGCGCGAAGAACGCGGCGTCGTCCGCGACCGCGTCGGCGAGCGCTGCGACGAACGACGACGATCCCGCGTCGCCTCCGCCGACTTCCCCCGCGCCGCTTTCGTCGTTGCCGTCGCTCCCGCCGCTCCCGGCGCCGTCCGGTGCTCCGACCGCCGCTGCGCCGAAGGACGAGCCGCACGTCGCGTACCGTGGCGCGAGCCCGTTCGAGCCGCCGTCGTCACCGCCGCCGACGCTCGCGCCGCCCGCTCCGCGCCCGAGCGAGATCGCGATGAGGCCCGAGCTTCGCGCGCCGAGCATCGAGGGATGCGCGAAGGTCGATCAGTGCGGCGTGTGCACGAACATCGGGTACTGCGGCTACTGCCTCGCGAGCCGTAAATGCGTCGCCAAGGATCGCTACGGCGCGTTCCCGGGCGCGTGCAGCGCCGGTTACGTCGGCGAGTCGCAGTGCCCGCTCTACGTCTACATCGAACGCGAAGAGCCCAAGTTGCGCGAGAGCCTCGCGTCGCTCGTGCGCGGGCTCGCACCCGAGGGGATGCCGATCGACACGAAGATCGACGGCGGCGCGCGCGTCGTGCGCATCCCGGTGCGGCGCGGCTACTGCTATGGCCTCGTGCACCGGACGAGCAACGACGTCGAAAATCCGTGGGCGCTCGCGCTCTCCGTGCAGTCGCAAGCGAGCTTCGTCGGCGACGGCGGGTATTGGGTCGACGTCTACAGCGGCGCGGGCGCGCTCACGCCGTTCTGCCCGCAGGACTCCGGCGTCATCGTCGCGGCCATCGCGCCAAAGACGTCCATGAAGGGCACGTGGCGGTTGCAACTGTTCCGAAAACCGATCGCCGACGCAGAGCTCCGCGATGCGCTGGCGAAGCACGAGACCGCCGTCCGCCAACACGCCGTTCGGTATCTCTGCGCGTACTGCGCCCGCGGGTTCCTCGGCTGCCGCCTGAACGGCGAACCTCAGTGCAACGCGAAATACGCCGCGTGCATGCAAGAGGCAGGGCTCAGGCCCGACGACTGCGAGCGCGGCGACGTGCCGCGCCCGCCGCCGGAAAAACCGAAGCAGCCGTTCGACGCGTTCTATCCGCAGCAGAGCGGGCAGCCGCAGTCGCCGGACGACATCGCGCTCGCGGCGTACGCGATCGTCGGGACGGACACGGCGGCGGCGACGAGCAACACTTTGATGAGTCGGATCATCTCGGATTCTCCTTGAGCGACGCTGCGTGGTGCGAGCGTCTGAGGTGAATAGGCGGCAGACGACCGATCGTGACCACTAACCGTCGCCTTCGTCGCCGTCACGAAACGCGACCGGCGCAAGCGGGGCGCGGTTCACGCGAAGGTCGAACACGTCGGGCCGGTTGTAGTGTCCGGCGACGTCGAGCGTCCTTCGTGCGAGAGCGACCGCCGACGGATCGCAATCGGCGTAGAGGATCGCGCGTTCGCGATGCAACGGTCCTGCCGCGATCTTTCCGGTCGGATCCACGACGACCGAGTCCCCCGAGTTGAGCCACTCTTCGTCGTCCGGGTAGATCGCCGCGCGTCCGGGGAACGTCGCCGCGACGTCCTTCACCTGCATCGCGATCGCGCAACCCACTACCCACGTGCGCCCCTCTCGCGCGATGTGCCGCATCGTGTTGAGCCAGTGCTCTCCCTGATCCCACGTCGGCGCGACGTAGATCTCGATGCCCTGCGCATAGAGCGCAAAGCGCGCGAGCGGCATGTAGTTCTCCCAACAAATGAGCCCACCGACGCGCCCGCTCGGAGTGTCGACCACGCGCAGCCCCGAGCCGTCTCCGGCGCCCCACACCATTCGCTCCGGATTCGTCGCGACGAGCTTGCGATGCCGATTCTTCACCTCGCCGTCGTCGCCGATGACGACGACCGTGTTGTAGAGCGTCGCGCGGCTGTGCGCGCCGTCGATCTCCTGCACGCCGCACACGACGGTGACCCCGCGCTTCTTCGCCGCCGCGCGCAGCGGCGCGAGATCGTCCTCTGCCAGGTCCACCGCGCTCGCGAGGAGCAAACGATGAATCTCGCCGGCGAGCGCGACGTCGCCTGGCTTGGTGCGCCAGATCCACTCGGGATAGCCAGGGACGTACGTCTCCGGAAAGACGACGAGCTTCGCGTCGTGATCGGCGGCTTCGTTCAGCGACTCGACGGCGCGCGCGAGCGTCGCGACGCGATCGAGCAGCACGGGCGGACGCTGGATGGCGGCGATGATCGGCATGTGGCGATCGTACCTACGAGTCCAGCCACGCGCGACGAAAGCGGATTGCATGGAATCCTCTCGAAAGATGAGCCGTCGCGCGACGCGGCGGCTACCTAGTCGACGAGGCGCACTGCCTCTCCGATCGGAGCCGCCCATGTCAGGCATCGTCAAATGGATCGCTTGCGCCGTAGCGGCCGTCAGCGTCGGCGTCACGGCGGCGAACGCCCACGCATGCAGCGCGACGCAGACGCAGGTCTACCAGTCGACGACGAGCGTCTGGTGCGTCGAGAAGTCCATCCTCCAGCAGCACGGCGCGTTTCCGACGGCGTTCTTTCCGTACGGCGACCGCGTCATCAAAGAGCTCGTCATGCTCTTCAACGTCCCCGCGCAAGGCGTCTACACGTTCGAAGCGTCGGTCCCGAACGGGAGCGCGCACACTGGGAGCGAGTGCTGCGGTCTCGGCGTCACCGTGACGGGCGATGCGTTCTACGGGAGCGCGTACGGCGCGATCGGCTTCTGGGGATACCTGCTCTCGCTCCACGAGACGATCAACGACTTCACCGGACAGGTCAGCGGAGGATGGCCCACCGACTTCTGGGCCGACCACATCAGCGCGTTCCCGAACTCGATGGACTGGCACATCATGGCGACGCTCGGCGTGATGGACAACGACGCGAACCTCACCGCCGCATCGGTCGCGCAGAAAGCGCGCTTCTACCCGGGCGGCGACAGCGTCGATCCGCGCGTCGCGATGTTCGATGACGTCTTTGCGTTGCCGAACATGGGGTATCCGGGGTTGAGTCGCGTCTTTGGTTTCGTGAAGGGGGATGCGATGAGCTGGGACAACCTCGGCGTCGCCAATCCGGACAAGAAGCGGAGCGAGTATGTCGCCGCGTACCTGAGCCTCGGCGCGGGCAAATCCATTTTGCCGATCCTTCAAGGCGCGAAGGTCTGCAACGGAATGTCGGACGGCGTGTCGGGTGATCCGACGTACACCTGCCAAGAGGCGAGCATCGACGCGATCGCCACCGCGCATTGCTCGATCGCGGCGGCCGCGGCGCAGGGGAAGAACGAGGCGGCGAATCGTGCGGCGGTGAAGTCGGGAAACTACGCGGCGGTCGTCGTGCACGGCGCGTGCGGCGCGGGGTGCCCCGCGGAGTGCGGATGCAAGACGACGCAGAACCTCTGCGTCGCGCCGTGGCTCGGCGATGCGATCGTCGACGGCGGAGCGGTCGAGGGCGGACGCGACGCGGCGGTCGAGGCCGGTGGAAGCGTCGACGCGGGCGTCGATGCGAGCGGGACGCACGACGGCGATCCGAACGGCGCGAGCCCTGACGCGGGCGCGGACTCTTCGGGATGCAGCTGCCGCGCCTCCGGCGGTGGCGCGAACGATGGGGCGCTCTTCGGTGCGTCGGCGATCGCGTTGCTCGCCTTGGTACGCGCGCGCGCTCGGCGGCGATGAGACGATGGAGACGAGCGGTCGCGGCGTGCGGCGTTCCGTTCGTCGTCGTCGTCATCGCGTCGTGCAGGCAGTCGTCGGCGACAGTTGCCGACGACGCTGGTCGCGCGTGCGCGATCGCGGGCTGCGCCGCCGAGGAGTACTGCGCGTTCACTCCGGGCCTCTGTGGAAAAGGAAAACGCCCGGGCGCGTGCCGTCCGCGCCCCGGCGCGTGCACGGACGCGTACTCGCCCGTGTGCGGCTGCGACGGACACGTCTACGGCAGCGAGTGCCAAGCGCACGCGGCGGGAATCGATCTCGACGTCAACGGCCGCTGCCGCGAGCCCGCCGCCGACTGGGCTCCATGCGGCGCGAGATTCTGCGACGCGCGCGTGTCGTACTGCGAGATCGTGTTGAGCGACGTCTTCGAGCTCCCGACCGACTTCACGTGCAAGCCGCTCCCCGCGTCGTGCATGGTCGACGGCGTCGCGCGCGCGTGCAGTTGCTTTCCGAAAGGGACGCGGTGCGAGAGCTTCTGCGGCGTGATGGAGACCGGAGGCGCGGCGACGTTTCATCTGACGTGCCGTCTGTGATCGCGAGCAACGCTTCGAACGGCGCGCGCCGAGGCGCGGTGCGTCTCTTCAGCGCGGGTGCGCCGCGAAGAACGCCCCGAAGAGCGCCGTCGCGTTCGGCGCGTTCGGATCGGTGAACGTCGCCGCGGAGTTTCCGCCCGCCCACGCGTGCCCCATGGCGTCGACGACGTAGAGCTCGAGAACCGGCGCGCCGTTCGGGCCGTTGTCGTACGTCGTGTGCGTGAATGTCTTTCCGCCCGCGGTGCCGTGCTCCGTTGCGTCCGGCGTCCCCTTCACGCCGCTTCCAGCGCGCGCGTCGGTCTCCGCCCACTGCGCGATCACCTGCGGTCCGTTGACCGGGGCGACCGTCGTGTCGGCGCTTCCCTGGACGACGATGACCGGGACGACACGCGCGACGCTCCCCATCGCGGCGAACGCGAGATCGCCCTGCGTCTTCGGATCGGGCCCACCGGATTGACTGGCTTTGTAGCCGTCGGTCGCGTTCGTCGCCGCCGCGTACTCGAGGCCCGCCGACACGCCGATCGCGGCGAAGACGTCGGGGTACGTCGCGCCGAGGATGACGCTCATCGCGCCGCCGGCCGAGATCCCCGCCGCGTACACGCGCGTCGCATCGACCGCGTACGCCTTCTTCACGTCGTCGACCATGCCGGCGATGAGCGCAGGCTCGCCCGCGCCGCGCGTCTGATGTCCCGCGAGAAACCAGTTCCAGCACGAGAGGCTGTTCGCCGACGCCGGCTGCTCGGGGTACGCGACGAGGAGACCGTGCGTGTCCGCGTACGCGTTCATCGCCGTGCCGGTCGCGAAGTCGTCGGGGTTCTGCGAGCAGCCGTGCAGCATCACGACGAGCGGGAAGGGGACGCCGGCCTTGTACGACGCGGGAACGTAGAGCTTGTACGTGCGCGATTGGAACGAGTGCGACGTGAACGTTCCGCGCCCGAGCGCGGCGTCGCCGGTCGCGCTGTCGGCGGACGCCGCGGAGTCCGACGCATCGTCGGTCGCGCCCGCGTCGCCGCCGCTCGCTCCTCCGTCGTGCGTGCTCGTGTCGGGCGCAGCGGAGCTGCCGCACGCGGCGGTGACGGCGAGGATCGCAGCGAGAGCCGTGAAGCGGATGGACGCAGTGATGGGCGCGATAGGCATCTTTGTTGCGCTGCAACATGAGGCGAGGAGCCGCCGTTGTCAAACGCTCCCGTCGAGTACGCTGCCGCGCATGCCCGCACCTCGAAACCTCGACATCGCGCGCGCATGGCTTCGCGCGTTCAATGCGCACGACGTGGCCGCGCTCGTCGCCCTCTACGACGATCATGCCGAGCACACGTCGCCGAAAATCCGAAAGCTCCACCCCGAGACCGGCGGCAAGATCGTCGGCAAGGCCGCGCTCTCGGAGTGGTGGAGCGACGCGATCGCGCGCGTGCCCGGTCTTCGGTACGAGGAGACGGCGCTCACCGCGAACGACGAGCGCGTCGTCCTCGAGTACGTGCGGCACGCCGCGAACGAAGAGCCGATGCTCGTGGCCGAAGTGTTCGAGGTTCGCGAGGGGCGAATCGTCTCGTCGCGCGTGTACCACGGCTGATGCGAGAGAATCGAACGCCGTCGATGATCCCGATGCGCCTCACCGCGCCATGCGTCTTCGTCTTTGCCATCGTCGCTTGTCGCGCGGCCGAGGCGCCACTCGCGAGCACGCCGGAGGTGCTCGTCGCGACGATCGCGTCGTCGTCGCCCGTCGTTGACGCCGCCGTCGACGCGAGCGAGCCCGCGCCTCCTTCTCCGCTTCCCACGCGCGTCGAGCTCGACGCGTCCGCTCCGCGCCGAACGCCGCCCGCCGATCCGCGCGCTCCCCTCACATGGGACGATCTCGCGGTTCCGGAGCGCTCGGCCCTCGCTTGCCGCGCGGACGCCGAGTGCGTCGTCGATATCGAGACGCCGCCGTGCACCTGCTGCAGCTACCCACGCGTCGTCGCGATCCACGTGCGCGAGAAGAAGAAGGGGCCGCCTCCGCCGCAGCCGCCATGCACGCCGGCGTGCGCGGACGCGGATCGACCGTGCCGCGCACTGCCCCACGGATCCGCGCGCGACTCCTTTCGCGCGCGGTGCGACGGCGCGACGTGTCGGCTCGAACGGCGCTGAGCTCACCCCGACCTCACCTCAGTGCTGCGACTGACACACGAAGCAGTCGCTGACGCAGTCGTCCTTCTTCTGCACGCATGTCCCGAGCTTCCCGGGCGACACCTCGCAC
>JAYVXB010000797.1:0-3053 GCA_043785585.1 Deltaproteobacteria bacterium
CGCGACTCCCACCCCTCCGTCGCGAGCCAGACGTCGACGTTGCGTTTGAGCGCGAGCAGCGCGACGACCGCGTCGTCCGCGCGATCCGGCGGGAAGACGACGAGCGCGCCGTCGCCGATGAACTTGATCGCGCTCCCTCCGGCGGGCGCGACGTGCTCGGCGACGCGCTCGTAGTAGGCATCGATGATGTCGGCGACGCGCTCGTCGTCGCCCTTGGCGCCCGCGTCTTTCGTGAAGAACGAGAGATCGAGGAACGTGATGATGAGCTCGCGCGGCGCGCGTGCGGAGTCGTTCGCGGTCATGGGTCCCCCTATTTCAGCTTCGAGCCCGGCGCCACGTCCGCGTCGATCGTCGCGAGACGCAGCGCTTCGCTCGGCCCCGTCGCGAGGAGCATCCCGTGCGACACGAGCCCTTTGCCGAACTCGCGCGGCGCGAGGTTCGCGACGACGACGACGCGCTTGCCGACGAGATCCTCCGGTTTGAACGTCAGCGCGAGCCCCGCGATGATCTGGCGCGTCGCCCCCTCGCCGAGATCGACGTCGAGCTTCAGGAGCTTGTCTTTCTTCGGCACGCGCTCGCATTTCGTCACGACGCCGACGCGGAGATCGACGCCCACGAACTGCTCGTACGACAAGAGCATCGGCGTCGGCGGCGCGCTCCCGGGAGGCGGCGACGTGCTCGCGCGGCTCGGCGGCGCGGCGTCCTTCGCGGTCGCTTCGGTCGCTTCGATCTTCGGGACGATCTTTTCGAGGAGCGCCTTCGTCGCGTCCGCGTCGAGCGTCGGGAAGAGCGAGCCCGCCGGAGCGAGCGCCTCGCCAGCGGCGCGCGCTTCGACTCCGTGTGGCCACACGTCGCGATCGATCGCGTGCGTCACCGGCGCGAGCCCGAGCTGCGCGCGCATCTCGTCGCTCTTCGTGGGGAGCACCGGCCACATCATCACGCTGAGCTGCCGCAGCACTTCGAGCAGCGTCGCGAGGATCGTCTCGACGCGCGCTTGATCGCCCTTCTTCGCCTCGGTCCACGGCGCGGCGCGATCGACGTACTGGTTCGCCGCCGACGAGATCGCCCACGTCGCCTCGAGCGCGCGGTGCGGCTCGATCGCTTCCCAGCGATCGCCCGCCGCCTTCGCCTCGCGCTCGACCGTCGCGAACAATTCGTCCTCGAGCGGCGTGCGCGCACCGAGCGCCGGCGTCTTCCCGTCCGTCATCTTCGCGCAGAGACCCAGCGTCCGCGACAACAGATTGCCGAGGTTCTTCCCGAGGTCCGCGTTGTACCGCTCGAGCATCGCCGCGTGATCGAAGTCGCCGTCCTGCCCGAACGAGATCGCGCGAAGCAGCTGGTACCGAAGCACCTCGACGCCGACCTCGCGCGCGAGGCGCACCGGCTCGACGGCGTTGCGGAGCGACTTGGACATCTTCTGTCCGTCGATCGTCAAAAATCCGTGCGCGAAGATCTGCGTCGGCAGCTCGTCGTCCTTGAAGCCCGCCGACATCAAGAACGCCGGCCAATAGACCGTGTGAAAGCGCAGGATGTCTTTGCCGACCATGTGCACGACGCGCCCGTTCGGCGGCCAGAAGCGCCGCAGCGGATCGCCGTCGGGTCCTAGCGCGGTGAAGTAGTTCGCGAGCGCGTCGAACCAGACGTACATCACGTGGCGCGGATTGCCGGGCACGGGGATGCCCCACTCGAAGCTCGTGCGCGAGACGCTCAGATCTTTGAGGCCGCCTTGAACGAAGCTGATGACTTCGTTGCGGCGCGTCGCCGGCTCGATGAACGACGGCCTTCGCGCGTAGAGATCGAGCAGCGGCTTCTCGTATTTCGACAGACGAAAGAAGTACGTCTCCTCTTTCACCTTCTCGACCGGCTTCATGTGGAGCGGGCACACGTTGCCCGGCAGAAGCTCTTTCTCCGTCTTGAACGACTCGCAGCCGACGCAGTACCAGTCCTCGTAGTGACCGAGGTAGATGTCGCCGTTCGCTTCGACCTTCTTCCAGATGTCTTGGACGAGCTTGGTGTGGCGCACTTCGGTCGTGCGGATGAAGTCGTCGGCCTCGACCTCGAGCGGCGGCCACGCTTCGCGGAAGCGGTTGCTCATCGCGTCGACGAGCGCGTGCGGCGTCGTCCCGCGCTCTTTGGCTTCGCGCTCGATCTTGAGGCCGTGCTCGTCGGTGCCCGTGAGCATGCGCGTCTCGTGTCCGCGCAAGAGGTGGTAGCGGCGGAGCGCGTCGACGGCGATCGTCGTGTACGCATGCCCCAGATGGGGAATGTCGTTCACGTAATAGATGGGCGTCGTGATGTAGAAGCGCGTCGGCATTTCAGCCGAGTGGATTAGCACACGACGTGATCAGGCGCGGGTCAGACGCCTTCGCGGACCGAGGTGCGTTGAATCGAAGGCTGCGACGGGATGCGCGAGATGCGCGGCGCGCGCTCGAGCGCTTCGCGGAGCGGAAGCATGAAGAGGCGATCGACAGCGAGGCGAAGCTCGCGCGCCGGCGGCTCTTCGTGCGGCGCGTTCATGCGGCGGAGCTCGCGCGTCTCGCGCGCGGCGGGGGCCTCGGGCGGCATCGGCGACACGAGCACCGCTTCGATCTCGGCCTGACGAATCCACGTCGCCTGGTAGAGCGTCGCGACGCGCCCGCCCGACTCGTGGAACACGAACGCGCGCCACTCGAGCGGCATCGCCAGATCGAGCGCACGCGCTCCGAGCATCAGCCTGCCTCCATCGAGCACGATCTTCTCGCCACGCGCGTCCGACAGAAAGATCCGCGCGAGGGCCGCCGGTGCATGCGCTGCGACCGCCGCGAGGAGGCTCGCCGCGTCCGCGCACGACAACGTCGCCTCGGGATCGCCTTCGATCGGATCGCCGCCGAGCACCGTCGATGCGTGCGCGACCACTGCGCGCACCGCGACCGCATCGTCCGCTTCGGAGATCCGCACGCCGACGTAGCGCGCCTGCGCCGTCGTCGTGAACGCGAGGAGCAGCCGCGAACGATCGTGGTTCGCGAGGACGCTCACACCGAACGGCTCGCTCCACGCGACGACCCGCGCCGCGC
>JAYVXB010000798.1:0-9892 GCA_043785585.1 Deltaproteobacteria bacterium
TCGCGCGCGCACGAGATCTACGACGAGATCGTCGCGTTCACGTTCGGTCACGAGCTCGGGCATCACTACCTCGGTCACACCGGCTGCGCGAACGGGCAGGCGCCTTCGGGTGGTGGGCCGACGCCGGCGCAAGTCGGTCAGCTCTTCACGCGGATCCTTCCCGGGTTGAACCAACCGAACGAAGCGGCCGCGGACGTCGCGGGGGCGCTCAACACGCTCGACACGGGGCGCGCGCGGCAAGCGGTCGGCTTCCGATGGACCGAAGTAGGCGGGCTGACGCTCCTCGATTTCTTCAGTCGCCTCGAGCGCGCGGCGGGGATCTCGCCGCTCAATCCGATCGGCTTCTTGCGCACGCACCCGAACCCTGCGCTGCGCATCCCGATCGTGCAGGCCGCAGCGCAGACGTGGCGGTTTCAGCACCCAGGATGAGCCGCGTGACGACCGCCTGACGAGTCAGAGGACGCGCAGCGATCGCCCCGAGAGCACTTCGTTGTGGCTCCCCGTGCGGTATCCCTGGAGATCGAGCGTCACGTACTTGAAGCCGTAGCGCTTGCCTGCGTCGACGATCTTGTCGCGCATGTCGAACGCGCCGAGCAGCTCGTCGCGCGCGACCTCGACGCGCGCCATCGCGCCGCCGTCGACGCCTTTCGTCTCGCCGAGCGCGTGCCATCGAACGCGCACTTGCTTCAACCCGAGCGCGTGGAGCTCGGCTTCGAGGCCGCCGATCTGCGCGAGGCGCTCGCGCGTCACCGAGGTGCCGTACGGAATGCGGCTCGAGAGGCACGCCGCCGCGGGCTTGTCCCAAATCGAAAGACCGATGATCGATGCGCACCGTCGCACGTCGTCTTTTCGGAACTCGCACTCGACGAGCGGGCTTCGCACCGCGGCGTTCTTCGCCGCCTCGAGCCCCGGACGGTAGTCGCCGAGATCGTCGAGGTTCGTCCCGTTGATCGCGAAACGGACGCCCCATTCTTTCTGCTTCTCGGCGCTCAATCGATAGAGCTCGCTCTTGCAGTAGAAGCAGCGGTCGGTCGCGTTCGCGACGTAGCGCGCATCGTCGACCTCGTGCGACTCGACAAGCTCGTGACGCGCGCCGATCTGCTTCGCGACGCTGATGGCGGCCTCGCGCTCGAACGGCGCGAGGCTCGCGCTCACTGCGGTCATCGCGATCGCGCGCGCGCCGAGGACGTCGTGCGCAACGGCGAGGACGAACGCGCTGTCGATCCCGCCCGAGTAGCAGACGAGCACCGAGCCCATCTCCTCGAGGAGAGCGCGCAGGCGTGCGAGGTGCGGGTCCATTGCGTCTACTCTTAGCACTACGATTCCAGGCGAGAGAGGATTCACAGGAAGGCGGGAAGACGGGAAGATCAGAGTGATTTTGCCCCAACGAACCTTCCTCTCGCTTCTCCCGTCTTCCCGCCTTCCTGTGAATCTCTTCTCGATACTGCTAATTTGTTCAGTCATGGGTGCGGCGGTCGATGCGCTCCTCGCGAGCTTGGGTTCTCGGATCGCGTGCGCGGATCGCGCGCTCGCGCGTCCGCCTGCGCTCGCGCTCGGCTGGCCGGAGGTCGACGCGCTCTTGCCGGACGGCGGGTTGCCGCGCGGCGTGGTCGAGCTGACGTCGCCGCGCGCGCTCGGGGGCGCGACGAGCGTGGCGCTCGCGGCCGTGCGTGCGGCGCAGGCGAAGGACCTTCGCGCGTGGTGCGCGTGGATCGATCCGGAGGCGACGCTCTACGGACCGGGCGTCGTGCGCGCGGGGATCGATCTCGCGCGGCTCCTCGTCGTGCGTCCGCTGCGCGCGGAGATCGGGCGCGTCGCGGTGAAGGTCGTGGCGTCGCGCGGTCTCGATGTCGTCGTCGTCGATCTCGATCCGATCCCGCTCGCACGGATCGATGCGAAGGAAGTGCCGTCGCGTCGTCGCGGCGTCCCCGAGACGACGCTCGTTCGCCGCCTCGCGCTCGCGGCCGAAGAAGCGGGGACGACGGTTTTGCTTCTCACCGACACGCGCGTGCCGCGATCTTCTGCGCTCCCCGTCGCGCTGCGCATCGAGCTCTCGCGTCCGACGCCCGACGATCTGTCGATGCGCGTGGCAAAGGATCGACGTGGTCGCATCGGCCTCGCGCGAACGGTGCCCATGCGTTCGCGGCCGGGCCGAGAGGCGGTGTGAGCGATGCCACGCTTCGCTGCCGTCGTCTTGCCGCGCGTGCACATCGAGATCGCGCGGACGCGTCTCGGCGCGGAGACCGGAAGCGGCGCGGCACCGCTCGGCGTCGTCGTCGCTCGAGCGGGCGGCACCGTGCAGAGAGAGACTGATCTCCTCGGCAACACGCGCATCGACGAGGTGTCGCGCGAAGCCGCCCTGCTCGGCGTGCGTCGCGGGCAGACGATCGCCGCCGCGCGCGCGAAGACGGCCGATTTGTGCGTGCGCGTCGTTCACGTCGACGAAGTGCGCGAAGCGCTGGCGCGCGTGGCGGAGGCGGCGCTCGCGTTCGGCGCGACGACGTCCTTCGAGGACGGCGTCGTTTGGGCCGACGTGACGGGATGCGCGCACTTGTTCGGCGGCGAGGCGACGCTCGCGACCAAGCTCGGCGAGCGCGTGCGGGCGATGGGTCACGCGTGCCGCGTCGCACTCGCCGACGGCCCGCGCGTCGCGGCCGCAGTCGCGATCCATGCGCCGTCGCATCGCGCAGGCCCGCTCGTCGTCCCGGAAGGGAAGAGCGCGGTCGCGATGCGCGCGCTCCCGCTGGCGGCGCTCCCGCTCGACGACGAGGCGCTCGCGTGGCTCTCGCGCGTCGGTATGCGCACGGCGGGCGATCTCCAACGTCTCCCGACGCGCGCGCTCGGAACGCGACTCGGCGCACAGGTGAAGGACGTGATGGGGCTCTTGCGCGGCGAAGACGCGACGCCGCTCACGCCGTACCGTCCGCCCGCGACGCTCGAAGAGCGCGTCGAGCTCGAGTACGGCATCGAAGCGACCGAGGCGCTCCTCTTCGTGGCAAAAGGTCTGTGCGATCGCGTCGCTGCGCGCCTCGAAGGTCGCGCGATGGCGGCGGCGCGGATCGAGCTCGTTTTGTCGCTCGATCGCGCGATGCTCCGCAGCATCACTTCGAGCGGCATCGCCGACGCGTCCGATGATCCGGCGACCCTCGTCGTCTCGCTCGCGCTGCCATCGCCGATGTCGCGCGCGGTCGATCTTTTTTCCGTGCTCCGTGCCCGCATCGACGCCCATGCGAGCACGCACGCCGCGCGCGCCCCCGTTCGCGCCGTCACGCTCCGCGTCCCCGAGCTCGCGCGCGTCGAAGGTCGCGCGCTCGATCTGTTCGTCGCCGAGCCGCGCGCCGACGTCGCTTTGCCGCGCCTCGCCGCGCAGCTCGCCGCCGAGATCGGCGACGCGCGCATCGGCGTCCTCGAGCTCTGCGACACGTGGGTCCCCGAAGCGCGCACGCGCCTCGTCCCGTACCGTGCGACAGGCGAATCACCGCGCAGCGCGAGCTCCCTCGTATCGAACGCCCCCGAGCCCTCGCGCGTCCTCGGCGCCGGCGTCGCTCCGCCCGCATCGCTGTCGCACCCGAAGCTCCTCGCGCGCCTCGAGGCGATCGAGTGGTGGAGGCGCGGTGCCGGCGCGATCGATCTCGTCGTCGCCGAGATGGAGGGAGGCGTCGTCGCGTGGGTCGAGATCGATCGCGCATCGGGCGAGACACGGCTGCGCGGTTGGATGGATTGAGTATATTTCGACGATGCGCCTCATCGCCCTCGGCATCGCGATCGCCGTCGTCGCGTGCGGGAGCACCGATCAACCTCCGACGCTCGGCACGGGCGGCGCTCACGTCGGAGGCGGCGGTGGCGGCGGTGGCGGTGGTGGCGGAGATGCCGGCAGCGGAAGCGAAGCCGGCACGATCGGCGAGACCATCGAAACGCTCTCCCTCGACACGCTCGCGCCCGCTGGCGCGTCCTACTCGGGCCCCATCACGGGTACGGCCACGCTCTTCGCCGGCACGTCCTACGTGTTGATCGTCTCGGGGACCTTCAGCCGTTGGAGCGCCGTGAGCTGGCTGACCGTCTGCGGTGGTACTCCCGAGATGACGCCCACGTTCTTCTCTCCCGGCGGCGACAACGGTCCCGTCGGATTGGACGCCGCGTGGATCTTCGCGTGGCCGACGGCATCGACCCAGTTCTGCCCGAACGGCGTGTCGATCGGAGCGGCCCCACGCGCCATCGGCAACGTCATCGAAGTCAGCGTCGACAACGGCACGAGCTTCAACTCGTTCCGCCCACGCGAAACGGCGCTCGCGACGGGCCACGTCTATCACTTCGACATCATCGGCGGAGGTCACACCGCGCAGGTTCGCGGTCTGCCAGGCCTTTACGGCAAGCTTCAGATCGTGATCGCGAAGGGGAGCTGAGTCCATTGTGGATGGTATACTGATGTTCAGTGTCGCCCCGCATCCGACTCGATTCGTGCAGCCGCCTCCCGCTCGATCCGATTCCGCCGGAGCGTAGCGACGAAGCGCGCGCGCCCGTGGCGCATGACGGGTACGTCGAGCTCACGGCGCGCACCAACTTCTCGTTCTTGCGCGGTGCCTCGTCGCCCGAGCGGATCGTCCAACGCGCCGCCGAGCTCGGCTACGACGCGATCGCCGTCACCGACTGCGACGGCCTCTACGGGACGGTTCGCGCGCTCGAAGAGGCGGACCGGCTCGGTGTGCGCCTCGTCGTCGGGTGCGAGCTGGTCATCGACGATCCGAAGACGAACGAGCCGATCGGCGCGCTCACCGTGCTCGTCGAAGACCATGCAGGATACACGAATCTCTGCCGCATCCTGACCGAGAGCCACGCGCGTCACCCAAAGGGGAAGCCGCGTCGCGCGCATTCCGCGTTTCGCTCGCGCGAAGCGTCACCCGCACCTCGCGATCACGAACAGCGCGACGTCCACGGCAGCACCGCGCGAAATCTCTTCGCGGGCATTCCGTTCGACTTCGTATGCAAGCACGCCGAAGGACTCTGGGCGCTCGCGCACGCGCCGATCACCACCGAGGATCTCGCGTCGCTTTCCGTCGCGTTCGGCGATCGCCTCAGCATCGCCGTGCACCGCCATCTCGACGGCGACGATCGCACGCGCGTCGCTGCCGCCGTCCAACTCTCCCGCGAGAGCGGCGTCCCGATCTGCGCGACCAACGCCGTCCGCTACGCGTCGCGCGAAGAGAAGCCGGTCCTCGACGTCCTCCACTGCATCCGCGAAGGGACGACGCTCGATCGCGCCGGCCGCGCGCTCTTCCCGAACGCCGAGGCGCACCTCAAGTCGCGCGCGCAAATGGAGCGCCTCTTCGGCGATCACCCGGAGTGGCTCGCGCGTTCGCGCAAGGTCGCCGACCTTTGCGTCTTCTCGCTTCGAAAGCTGAAGTACCAATTCCCGTGCGAGATCGACCGTCCCGCGTTCGAAGGCGAGACGCCGGATCAGGCGCTGCGTCGTCTCACGTACGCGGGTGCCGTCGGTCGCTATCCGGACGGCGTCCCAGAGCTGGTCGTCGCGCAAATCGAGAAAGAGCTCACCCTCATCGCGAAGCTCGAGGTCGCTCCCTATTTTCTCAGCGTGCGCGTCATCATCGACATCGCGCGCGCGAAGGACATCCTCTGCCAAGGGCGAGGCAGCGCCGCCAACAGCGCCGTCTGTTATTGCCTCGGCGTCACCGCCGTCGATCCCGCAAGATCGAACCTACTCTTCGAGCGCTTCCTCTCCGCCGAGCGTCGCGAGCCGCCGGACATCGACGTCGACTTCGAGCACGAGCGACGCGAAGAGGTAATCCAAGAGCTCTATCGACGCTACGGGCGCGACCGCGCGGCGATGGTCAGCGAGATCATCTCGTACCGCGGAAAGAGCGCGTTGCGCGAGGTCGGCAAGGTCTTCGGGTTGTCGCTCGAGCAGGTCGATCGCATGAGCGGGCTCGTCGATTGGTGGGACAAGAACGACGAGCTGCCCGAAGAGCGCGTGCGCAGCGCGGGCTTCGATCCGAGCGACGTGCGCGTGAAGCAGGTGATCCTCTTCTCGCGCGCCATCCAAGGCTTCCCGCGTCACCTGTCGATCCACGTCGGCGGCTTCATTCTCAGCGCGGCGCCGCTCGTCCTCGTCGCGCCGATCGAACCGGCCACGATGCCCAATCGCACGGTCATCCCTTGGGACAAAGACGACATCGACACGCTCGGCTTCTTCAAGGTCGACGTCCTCGGTCTCGGGATGCTCACGGCAATGCGAAAGATGATCGACCTCGCGAACCCGAACGACAAACGAACCGCGGTCGATCGCTTTGCCGCGATCCCCGCCGAAGATCCGAAAGTCTACGACGCGCTCTGCGAAGCCGACTCGGTCGGCGTGTTTCAAATCGAGAGCCGCGCGCAGATGGCGATGCTGCCGCGCCTTCGCCCGCGACGATTTTACGATCTCGTCGTCGAGGTCGCGATCGTCCGTCCGGGGCCGATCCAAGGCGGGATGATCCATCCGTACCTTCGCCGGCGAAACGGCGAAGAGGCGATCGACACGCCGCACCCGAGCCTCGATCCGATCCTCGAGCGGACGCTCGGCGTGCCGCTCTTCCAAGAGCAGGTGATGCAGATCGCGATCGTCGGCGCGGGGTACACGGGAGGCGAGGCGGATCAGCTTCGTCGCGACATGGCGGCGTGGAAGAAGAACGGTCGGCTCGCGCGTCACGAGCAGCGCCTTCACGACGGATTCGCGAAGCGCGGGATCTCGCGCGCGTTCTCCGAGCGGCTCTACAAACAGATCCAAGGCTTCGGCGAGTACGGCTTCCCCGAGAGTCACGCGGCGAGCTTCGCGCTCCTCGTGTACGCGAGCGCGTGGCTCAAGGTGCATCACGCGGCGGCGTTCGCGGCGGGGCTCGTGAACAGCCAGCCGATGGGCTTCTATTCGCCGAGCACGATCTTGCAGGACGCGCAGCGGCACCGCGTCGAGGTGCGTGCGGTATGCATCTTACGGAGCGGCTGGGATTGCACGCTGGAAGAGGGCGCGCTTCGCGTCGGGCTCAGGCAGGTGCGTGGGCTCGGGGAAGACAGCGGTCGGCGGATCGAGGCCGCGCGTCGCGAGCGCCCGTTCGCGACGGTCGAGGATCTCGCGGCGCGCGCGGCGCTCGATCGACGCGATCTCGAGGCGCTCGCCGAAGCGGGGGCGCTCGAGCAGCTCGTTGCGGGGCGTCGCGACGCGATCTGGAAGGTGCGCGCACCCAGGGGCTCGGGACGCGCGACGGACGAACGGCAAGGGTGGCTCTTCGCGGGGCTCGAGCTCGGCGACGAATCGCCCGATCTGCCGTCCTTGTCGCGCGCCGAGCGACTCGTGCTCGACTACGAGCGAACGGGGATCAGCATCGACGATCATCCGATGCGTCTCTTGCGCTCGTCGCTCCCCAAGCGAATCAAGAGCTCCGCGCAGCTCGCGACCATGCCGCACGGAGCGCGCGCGAGCGTCGCGGGGCTCGTCATCTGCCGGCAGCGTCCGGGGACGGCGAGCGGCGTCGTGTTCGTGACGATGGAGGACGAGCTCGGATTTCTGAACCTCGTCTTGTGGGCGAGGGTCTTCGAAGAGCAGCGCCACGTCGCGACGACGAGCTCGCTCCTCGTCGCGCACGGAAAGATCGAGCGGACGACCACGACGAAGGCGGAAGAGAAGACGACCGACTCGCAGGGAGTCGACGTGATTGCACGTCGACCGACCGACGTCGTCTACCTCGTCGTCGATCGGCTCGAGCCGCTGTCGCTAGCGGGGGCGAGCGCTCAGCCGCGAACGATGAGCCGCGACTTTCACTGACTCTGCCAAGGCCGCACGCCCGTCGCCGTGAACGTCGCCGCCGCGTCGAACGACACGCCGCTGCGAACGGTCGTGACGACCTTCCGAACGTCGCCGATGGTCGTGAGCGGATCGCCGTCGACGAGCGCGAAGTCCGCGTCCTTGCCCACGTCGATCGATCCGGTCGTCTTGTCTTTTCGCATGACGCGCGCGGCGCCGATGCTCGCGATGTTCAGCACGTCGCCTGCAGGGATTCCGGCGGCGACGTACAGCTCGAGCTCGCGCGCGAGCGTCAACCCGGCGAGCTCGTCGGTGCCCGAGACGATCGGAATGCCGGCATCCCACAGCGCTTTCACCATTCGCAGCGTCGCCGCGAACGAATCTCGGTAGAGCTGCTCTTTGCCCGACGGAACCGCGAGCCCGCCCTTGCGAAGCTCGCGGCGCTGCTGCACCGGTAGTCGCGGCTCGACGGCGCGCAACGTCGGCCCGACCTCGCCGACGCGATCGGTGAAGAGCATCTCGAACGCGACGAGGGTCGGATCGATCACCGTTTTCTTCTCGCGAAGGAGCGCGAAGAAATCTTTCACCGGCTTCGACGCGAGATCGAGGCCCGCGCCCTTCTCGGCGACGAGCGTGAAGCGAAGGAGCGTCCGCGTGTCGGTCTCCTTGTCGACGAAGAAATTCAAAAACAGCATGTTGATGTGGTTGATCTCGTCGAACCCCGCGCGCACGACCTCCTCGGCGCGCATGTGCACGGGGACGTGTCCGCTCACGCGCATGCCTTTGGCGTGCGCCGCCTTCGCGAGGATGGGCACCAGCTCCGGTTTCACGGAGTTGTAGATCTTGATCTGCTCGTAGCCGCGCGCGGCATAGAACTCGACCGCCGCGTGCGCCTCGGCCTCGGTCTCGGCCGTGACGTTGCTCGCCGCCGCCTTTTCGCCGCGTCCTTCGATGATGCCCGCGCGCAGGAGGTGCGGCCCGATCGCCGTGCGGTCGTCGAAGCGCTTCTTCAGGTCGTCGATGACGTCGGGATCGTTGGCGAGATCGCGCACCGTCGTCACACCCGACGCGATGTAGAGCGCGCCGTCGGTGGGCCCGAGGTGCGTATGCATGTCCCAGAGCCCTGGGACGAGCGCCTTGCCCGCCGCGTCGATGACGTCTGCGCCCGCCGGGATCTTCGCCACGCGCGAAGGTGCGATCGCCGTGATGCGTCCGCCGACGGCCACTACCGTGTGATCGAGTCGCCAGCGCTTCGTCGTCGAATCGAAGACGCGCGCGTGCGTGACCGCGAGCCCCGCGGCGGGCGGCGCGTGCGCGAGCCGTTGTGCGAGATCCGCGGCATGCTTTGCTTCGATCCTCTTGCGCTCGAGGATCAAGGGCTCGAGCGCCGACTCCCACCCTTCGCGAACGATCGCAAACCACGGCGCCGCGTCGGCGAAGAACGTCCCGTCATCCTCCATCCACGCGAGATCGGGAACGATCGTCAGCCCGGTCACGGTGTAGCCGACGAGGTGCTTCGTCTCGCCGTTCGCCGCGCGCACGGTCGTCTCGCCCGCGCGCTCGAGCCGCGCTTCACCGTCCGGTAAGAGGGGGAGGACACCACTCGTTTTCTGCAGCGCGCGGACGAGCGGCCCGAGCCCGTCACACGTCGGCGCGAGCGGCACGTAGTGCGCTGCTCCGGAAACGTCACGCTCGCCGCCTTCGCTCGTGCTCTTCCAGCGCGCGTGGCGTCCCGACATCGTGAAGCGCTCGTCGATGGAGTTGCCCATCGTCTCGGTACCGCTCGCGTCGAACGTCGCGATGGTGCCGTCGCTGCCGAACGTCGTGCGTGTCTTGGTCTTCGGCCCGCGGCCGTTCTCGAGCACCTCGAACGATGTCTCGTAGGCACCGTCGGGCGTGACCGTCGTCGAGCAGCTCCCCGACGGACGCGTGAACGCGACAACCGAATAGCGCATCGTCCGCGCAACGGGAGCGGGCGACGAAACCGTGCTCGCGCCGATCGACGCGGAAGCGGCCGCGGCTGCGGGCGCCGCCGGCGGCGCGGAGCCGCAGGCGAAGACGAGGAACGACGCGACCAGAGTGACGACGCGAGCGAGACCG
>JAYVXB010000799.1:0-9882 GCA_043785585.1 Deltaproteobacteria bacterium
GCGAACGGATTCTCGCTGCGCGCCGTCGCAACGGCCTTCCCGCAGATCGGGCAAGGAGCCATCTCTCCGAGGATAGCAGGCCTGCGCGACCTTCGGGAGCGCGTGCCTCGTGATTCACGAGGGCTACTGAGCCGCTGCCTCCGCGGGCGCGTCCTTCTTCTCGTCCGCCGGCGGTGGCGGCGGCGGTTCGGCTGGCGGGGGTGCAGCCGGCTGCGCGACCGCGACGACGCAGCTCTTCTCGAGGAGCTCGGCCACGTCCATCTGCGCGATCTTGTCCTCGAGGCTCTTCGCCTTGAGGCCGTCGGTCAGCATCGTCATGCAGAACGGGCACGCGCTCGCGATCGTCGACGCTTGCGTGTCGACGAGCTGGAGCGTGCGCTTCACGCTCACGCGATCGGTGTTCTGCTCTTCCATGAACATCTGCGCGCCGCCGGCGCCGCAGCAGAGGCCGCGTTGCTTGTTCCAGTACTCCGCCTCGACGAGCTCGACGCCCGGGATGCGCCGCAGGATCTCGCGCGGCGCCTCGTACACGCCGTTGTAGCGGCCGAGGTAACAGCTGTCGTGATAGACGACCTTGCCCGTGACGGGCGCCGTCGGCTCGAGTCTTCGCTCGGCGAGGAGGCCCAGCAAGTAGTCCGTGTGGTGCACCACCTCGAGCTTCGCGCCAAAGTCCGGGTACTCGTTCTTCAGCGTGTTGAAGCAGTGCGGGCAGCTCGTGACGACGGTGCGCGCGCCGCCTTTCTCTTTGTAGCCGTTGAGCGTCGCCGCGTTCCCCTCGGCGAGCATCGCGAAGAGCATCTCGTTGCCCGCGCGCCGCGCCGGATCGCCCGTGCAGTTCTCTTCTTGTCCGAGCACCGCGAAGTCGACGTTCGCCATCTTCAGAAGCTTGGCCACCGCGCGCGCGATCTTCTTCGCGCGATCGTCGTAGCTCGCCGCGCAGCCGACCCAGAAGAGGACCTCGGCGTTCGGCTTGTCGGCCATGAACGGCACGTCGAGCCCGTCGCTCCACGCCGCGCGATCCATGCGCGACAAGTTCCACGGGTTGCCGTTCGTCTCCATCCCGTTGAACGGCTTCTGCAGCTGCGGCGGAAACTCGTTCCGGATCATCATCAGGTTTCTGCGCATGTCGACGATCTTGTCGACGTACGAGATGAGGACGGGGCACTGCTCTTCGCAGGCGCGGCACGTGGTGCAGGCCCAGAGGACGTCGGGGTGGATGACGTCGGGGATCAGGTTCACCGGCGTCGCGGTCGCGGGCTCGGTGGCGGTCGTGGTCGCGGTCGCGGCTTCGGTCGCGGTCGTCGCTTCGGTCGCCGTCGCGGTCTCTTCCTTCTTCGCGTGCGGCGGATGCGCGATGAACTCGCTCTCGCGGCCGTACAAATGATCGCGCAGCGCCAACGTCAGGTGCTTCGGCGAGAGGATCTTCCCCGTTCGATGCGCCGGGCAGTTGTCCGAGCACCGCCCGCACTCCGTGCACGTGTAGAAATCGAGGATCGACTTCCACCCTAGGTGCTCGATCCGCCCGACGCCAATCGGCGCCGCGAACGGATCCGGGAGCTCGGCGGCCGCGCCGATCATCTCCATCAGCTTCTCGGCGTTCTCCGCCATCGGCTCGAGACGCCCCGCCGGCGTCAGCTTGCGCGCGAAGATGTTCGGGATCGCCGTGATGACGTGAAAGTGCTTCGAGTGCGGCAACAGATTCAAGAAGACGAGGACGAGCGTCGAGTGCGTCCAGAAGCCGGCGCGCGAGAGGAAGATGAGCGCGCCCGGACCGAGGCTGCCGAAGAGCGTCGCGAACGCCGAGCCTGCGGGCGACGGCCAAGGCGAGAACGTGGCGTGCGCGTCGAGAGGCAGCGGCGCGGTGATCGTCGCGATCGCGGCGCATTGGTCCGCCGAAGCGGTGTGCATGGGCGCGTCGCACAAGGTCAGCTTTTTCGCCGCGAGCACGAGCGACGCACCGTCGTAGACCATGTCCGCGACCATCATCGTGATGATGATCCCGAGGATGAGCAGCCCCTCGAGGGACAGGGTCATCCGCTTCTGCGGACGCACGACGCGGTAGTAGACGAACACGAACGCGCCGATGACGACGAGCGACGCGATGATGTCCTTCGCGAACTCGTACGCCTGACCGACCGGCGTCGCCGGTGACAAGACGACGAGGTTCCACGCCGGGTAGAACGCGCGCCCCCAGAGGATGAGCGTGCGAAGCAGGAGCACGATGAACCCGGTGAAGATCAGCTTGTGAGCGATCCCGGCCGGGTTGTAGTAGTCCATTTTCTCCTGGCGGAAGGCGTACCGCCAGGTGCCGAGCAGGCGCTGCTTCAGGTGATCGAGGCGGTCCGTGTCCGCGCCGGGACGACCGACGCCGAGGAGCTGCCACCGCCGGCTCGCGGACCACGCGAACATGGCGAGCGCGCCGACCAAGATCGAGAGCATCGCAAGGGGGCCCATGGGGGTCTCTTATAGGGTCCGGGCGCGGCGCGTCAAATGGCGTCGGTCGGCGACCCTCGCACGCCTCATCGAGCCGCGCGCTTCATGAACCAGAAGCGCGCGCCGTCGAGCTTCGCAACGCGCTCTTCGCCGACGACCTCGTAGCCGACGCTCTCGTAGAGACGCACGCTCGTCTCTTTGTCGGTCTCGAGGAAACACGGGCGGCCCGCGGCGTCGGCGCGCGCGTTGAGGTGGTGGAGGAGCGCCTTGCCGATGCCTCGGCCTTGCCATGCGGGATCGACGCCGAGGACGAACAAATAGAAATGCGGCTCGCTCGGATGGCGCTTCGAGAGGACCGAATCGATCGCGAGAAAATTCCGAATCGCGCGCGGCCCGAGCGCCACGCAGCCCGACGCTTGGCGGATCTTCGCGAGGAGCGTCGGCGGGTACTGACCGGGATCGCAGACGAGCGACGCGCCGGCGATGCGTCCGTCGCGGACGATCGCTTCGGCTACCTGATGATCCACCGCCGCGCGCGTGAAGCCCCGCTTGACGCGCTCGACCGCGCGGAGGCGAGCGTCGTCGGGCAAGAACGAAAGGAGCGCGCGGTACCCCGGGTTGTCGACGAACGCGCGCCCGAGCATCGCTGCGACCTCGTCGACCTCCGCGCGCGTGATCGGTCTCGTGTCGCTCACGATCGATTGCTCGTTACGCTTTCGCGATCTCGACGCGATTGCGTCCGCGCCCCTTCGCTGCGTACATCGCCTGATCGGCGCGCGCGAGGAGCTCTTCGACCTTCCACGGCGCGTCCCCGCTCGCGACGCCGATCGACGCCGTGACCGTCACCGACTTGCCGCGTTGAAGCGCGTGGGGCGTCTCGGCGATCGTCTTGCGAAGGCGCTCGGCTGCGACGCGCGCGCCCGCCTCGGACGTCTGCGGCAGCGCGATCACGAGCTCCTCGCCGCCCCACCGCGCGACGAGATCGCTCTTGCGCGCGATCGACAGGATCACGTTGGCGACGCCGCGCAGCACGGCGTCCCCTGCGGCGTGACCGTGCGTGTCGTTCACGTGTTTGAAGTGATCGAGGTCGACCATGAGCAACGACACCGGCAGCGAGTGACGCGCACATCGCGCGCTCTCGCGCTCGGCAGCGTCGAGGAATGCGCGTCGATTGAGCAGCCCCGTGAGCGCGTCGCTGGCGGCGAGGCGGCGCGTCTCCTCGAAGAGCGCCGTCATCCGCAGCGGGCCGGCCACCTCGTGCGCGAGTAGCGTCGCGAGCTTCTTGTCCTCGCGTGCGATGCCGCGGCCTCCGAACGCAATCGCCAGGTCGCCCAGCTTCTCGGTGCCGAAAAAGACGGGAACGAGAAACGGCGCGGGCCCGTCGCCGCCGAGCGCGCGACCGTCGGCGATCACGAACGCTTCGCGATCCGGAGAGATGCCGAGCGCGAGGCGCGCTTGCTGCTCGGAGTCGTCCTTCAACGCCGCGCTGGCGTGAAGCAAGAGCGTGCGCGTGGTCGTGCCCGTGACGAGCGCGAGCCAGCGGTAGCCGATGACCTCCGACGCGATCGCGGAGAAATCCGTGAAGAGGCGCTGCTCGTCTCCGATGCCCGCGATCGCCCGCACCTCGCCGGCGATGACGGCGTCGAAGAGCGCCGTGTCGAGGAGCTGCGAGAGGCGCTCCTGCACCATGCCGCGCGACGTGACGGTCGCGGACACCGGCGGCGCCGTCGGAGACGCGCGGAGGACGCTCGGCAGGACGTCGATCAGCGCGTCGACCTCCGTCTTCGACACGTACGCGACCGCGCCCGCGGACCGCGCCCAGAAACGAGAGCGCCGATCGCCCGTGGCCGTGAGGAGCACCACTGGAACGCTCGCCGTCGCGGCGTCGGCTTGCAGCAGCCGGCACAGCTGCACGCCGGACATGCCCGGCATCATCAGATCCGTCACGACGACGGACGGCGGCGCGATCATCGCCCGCTCGGCCGCGCTCGCGCCGTCGGAATACTCCTCGACCTCGTAACCTGCCGCGCGCAGCTTCTGCCCGAGGAGCGTTCGAACCGAAGCGCTGTCGTCGACGAGGAGTACGCGCGCCACGACGCGAGTCTACGCGAACGACGCGCGTTTCACGATGGCGCGCACCTTGTCCGTGCTCACGCCCGCGGCCGCGCCGATCGTCTTCAAAACCTCGGCCTCTTTCTTGTCGATCCCCTTCGTCGCGCGCGCCACCGTCGCCGCGAAGAGGAGCGCCGCCTCGGCTTGTCCGAGCGCCTTCAGATCCGCGCCGACGGCCTCCGCGCGCTTCTTCGCGCCTTCGGTCTTCGCGCGTTCGATGCACTCTGCAAGGAGCGCGTCGGCTTCCCACTCGATGACCGCGCCGATCGAGAGGATCTCGACCGCCTTCACGATCGTCGAGAGCTCGGTGTCGTCGACGTCGCCGTCCGCGAGCGCCGCGAGGTAGCCCGCTTCGACTGCGGCGCGAAAGACGTCACTCTGCTTGGGGACCTTCAGCTCGTCGCGGATCGATGCCGCATGCTTCTCGAGTTCGGAGACGTTCGGCGGGGTCGACTTGGCCATGGCAATCCTCCCTTGTCGTTCTAGAGCTCGAAGCTGAAGGTCTTCTTGTCGTCGTCGCGCGACAGTTGCACGTCCGCGCCGAACGTCCGCGATCCCACGCGCGCGCCGAAGCGAATCTTGATCGGCGTGTCGGCGCCGTGAAGCTCCGACAGCCGGATCTCGACGCTGTATTTCCCCTTCGGCGGCTCGAGCCCGTCGAAGTACACGTTCTCGATGTTCTGCCCGCCGCATCCGTCGGTCGGGCAGTCGCGATCGAGATGAAACCCGTTCACGGTCGAGCGGATCGCGTCGGAGATCTTTTCTTTGTTCGGCCCGGTCATCACGAGATCGATGTCGGCCGGGCTGTCGCCCCACGCGATCGTGAACTGGAGCAGGCCCGTCGCGACGCCGCACCCTTCGTCGATTACGCCGTTGCAGTTGTCGTCGATCGCGTTGAAACAGAGCTCGGGCCCCGTCGGCGTGCACGCCATCACCAGCGAAACCCCCGCTGGCCCCGTCACGTTCGCCGGCGCAATCTTCGCGGACTCGGCCGTCGTCGCCTTCACGCCCGGCCCACATCCAACCGCGGCGACGGTGATGACCGCCAAGACGCCAAGGCGCCAAGGGGTGGAGAGTGGGTCCCCTCCAATCCTTGGCGTCTTTGCGTCGTGGCGGTCCATCCCCCTCATTGAGGTCAGCGCGGGATCGCTTTGACGCCCGGCGCGGGGACCGCGTCTTTGTTGTCGGCCTTGGGCGACTCGGGGATCTTTTCGATCACAGGCTTGGGGTTCATGACCTCGAAGAATGCCTTCCGCGCGAGCTCGCCGACCGGGCCCTGCTCATTGCGGAGCGCCATGAGCACGCCCTTCTCCTTCATGAACTTGAGGACGTTGATCGCGTTGTTGCGCTTGACCTCGTTGGCGCCTTTCGCGTCCGCCAAGAGCTTGCCGCGGAGGACGACGCGCGTGATCGAGTGCGGTCCGTTGTCGATCTCGATCGACTCGACGATGTTGCGCGCGAGGATCGCCGACGGCCAATCTTGGAGCGCGTCGCGCACCTTGACGTGCGCCGCGGCGGTCGCGTTCTCGACCCAGCGCGCCATGTCGCCGTTGTCGTAGTTCTTGTCGCTCCAGTAGGCGAAGGTCTTGTTGTAGGCCTCTTTGAGCTCTTCGATGACGGCCGAGTCGGTGTCGACGTTGTAGTAGGCGATCGCGCGCATCGCCCACTCCGCGTCGCCGCCGAGGAGCAGCGCGAGCGCCGCGTCGGTGCGGAGCGCCTTGTCCTTCATCTTCTCGTAGAGCTGCGGCATCAGCGAGCGCGGCATCCCGCCCATGCCGATGGCGCGCGCCGCCTGGTGGCGGATCTCGATGTCGACCTCGGGCCTCAGCATGTCGAGGAGCGCGGCGTTCGCGTCGCCGACCGGACGGCGAAGCAAGGTCTCCAAGTAGCAGCCGCGAAGGAAGACCGATTTCGTATCGGGCTTGTCGTTCGTCTTGACCTTGTTCGCGACCTCTTTCATCTGCTCGTCGGTTGCGACCCACGCGAGCGCAAAGCACGCCTCGTTGCGCGACTGCTCGTTCTCCATCGGGCTGTCGATGTGCTTCGTGAGGATCGGATACGCCTTCGGATCGCCCCACGCCGCGAAGCCGTGCGACGCGCCGTAGCCGAGCCCGCGCAGCGTCATCCCGAGGATCGTGAGCCCGCCCTGGAAGAGCGACTCCCACGACGCGTCGATCTTGGTCGGCCGCCGACTGAGCTGGTTTTCGAGGATGCCCCAGCCCTCTTTTGCTTGGCCGAGGTAACGAAGCGCGCTCTGCGCCGTGACCCACGCGAGCGGGAAATTCCCCGTCTCGCCCACGCCGGGGAGCTTTTCTCCCGGATCCGCCCACGCCTTCAACGGCGCGATGACCGCCTTCGAGTCGACGTTCACGAGGAAGCGCAGCCCGTTCGAGTGCGGCTGCGGCTTGTCCTTGCACCACGCGAGCGTGACGTCTTCGGCGGCCTTGCGGAGATCCGCCTTCGCCTCGGGGTGCAGGACCGCGAGGTCCGCCAACATACGCGCGGCGTAGACGCGCTCGTTGTCGTCGCGTCGCAGCTCGGGCCAGTCGATGTCGTTGTAGAGCTTGAGCGGATCTTCCTTGAGCCGCCATCCGAGGATCGCCGCCGCGCGCACGTCGCCCACCTCGGCGAGGCGCAGACCGGCCTCGGTCTTCCAGTGCGGCTTCGGGTTCGACGTGTTGACCCACTCGACGAGCGAGTCGCCGATGCGCGGATCCTCGAGCTCTCGCATCATGTCGAAGAGCTGCTTCATCTGGAACTTCTCGGTCTCCGGCTTTTCTTTCGAGACCGTGCGGATCGCGAGGACGAGCCCCTTGCCGCCGACGCCGTCACGGAGCGCTTCGAGGAATTTCTGCCGGCTCGGCTTGTCGGCCTTGCCGAGCGCGTCGATGAGCGGCTTCATCGAAGCTTCGTTCGCGATCTTGCCGAGACCGACGGCCGCTTCGCGCGCGACCTCGATCTGCTTGTCCTGAACGAGCCTGGTCAGCACGTCGGTCCACTTGGCGTCGCCGGTGCGAGACAGCACCGTCGCGACCAGCTGACGCACCGACTCGCTCTCGTCGCCCGCGAGCGACGCGAGCTTGTCGATCGAGACCATCTTCGCCATCTCTTCGGGATCGAACGCCTTGAAGCCGTCGAGGCGCGTCGCCGTCGAGAGGTGACCGAGCTTGTACTCGGCGAGCACCGTGTCGAAGACGGTCGTTTCGTGGAGCACCGTCAGCGCGAGGCAGATCTGCGGCTTGTCTGCGGTCGTCGACTCGGCGAGCGCCTTGATGAGCCCCGGCTTCGCCGCGTCCGCCATCGGCGATCCGTACTCGAGGAGCGACTGCGCCGCGCGACCGCGCACCGTGTGCTCCGGCGAGGCGAGGCCCGCGATGATGTACTGCAGCCCCTCTTGATCCTTCTTGTACGCAAGCTGCTCGAAGGCCTCTTGCTGCGCGCGCGGATCGTCCGTCTGCTTCGCGAGGAGTCGCCACTTCGGGAGCTGCTCCGAGATCGGGAGCATCTGGAGATCCTTCATCTCCTTCGCGGTCTGCTCCTTGGGGACGCGCGCGGCCTCGGTCTTCGCGCCCATGTAGATGGCGACGCCGCCGCCGAGGACGAGGGCCAAGCCCACGACGATCGCGATCGGTTTCGTGGCGCCGCGCTTGAAGTTGCCGTCGTCGCCGGGGCCCATCCCGCCGCTGCTCGGAAACGAGGGGCCTCCGGAACCAGAGGGGAGATCGGCGTCGTCGGGCGGGAATTTCGCTGCGTGAAGGACGGGGACCGGCGCGGCGGCCGGCGAATGGGGGAGCGACGACAGATCTGAGGGCGGGCGGATGTCCATGGGGGGCCTCTGGGCGGCGGAGACGATAACGCCCTCCGCCGCGCAGAGGGGGCCAAAAATCGAGCCCCGCGCGCCCCGGCCGCCAATCAACCGAAGAGCTTGTGGTAGATGTTCTTCACCGAGCTCTCGACGTGATCGATCTCGTCGTGCACCTTTTGGACGGTGTGCGCGAGGTTCTTCACCTTGCCCACGACGCCGGCGATCTTCGACTTGATGTGCTCGATCTCCGCGCGCACGCGCTTGTGGATCCCCTCGACGCGCGCCTTCACGTGCTCGTACTCGGCTTGCGCCTTCGCGCGGATCGCGGCCGCCGACGCGTGCACGCGCCGGGTCGCCGATGCGAACTTGCGCTCCGCCGCCGCGAGGTCGTTCGTCGCGAGGGCCTCCTCGATCCGCTTCTCGGCGTGCTCCGCCACGTAGAGGCCGTGCTCGAAGCCGTGCTTCGCGTCGCCGACCGCGGTCTGGAGCTTGTGCTTCATCTCGTCGATGTGTTTCCGCGCGTCGCCCGAGAGCTGAGCGAGCTTCGCGCGAACCTCTTGCGCGTGCCGCTCGATGTCGCGCTCGTGCGAGTCGATCGAATCGTGAAGGCGCTTCTCGGCCGCGGTGACCGCCTGATCCGCCGCGCCCTTCGCCGCGCCCACGGCCTTCGCTGCCGCCGCGCGCGCTTCGTTGTACTCCTTCTCCATCGACGCGACGCTCGCGACGCCGATCGCGTGCTCCCAGAGCCGCACCTGCGACTCCGCCTGCGTCTTCTCGACGCCGATCGCGCTCGTCATCTTCTTCATCCACGTCGTCTTGTTGTGCTGCGCGATCTTGAGCTTGCAGGAGGCCTCCGGATGCTGGTGATGGTCCTCGAACGGGACCCCCTCGCGGAGATCCGCCGCGCACGCGCCGCCCGTCGCGCCCGTCACCTGAAGAGGGACGATGCGAACGCTCGATCCCGCCGACTGCGCGGAAGCGTCACCGCCAAACGCCACGACGCCGAGCAAGAACGCACCACCCATCATCCCCAATTTGCGATTCGCACTCATGACACACGCCTCCTCATCGCGATGCGCCTGGTGCGATCGCGTTTCTTTGTTTGGTTGGTTGTCGTTTCGTTTACGGATTCAAAGCTTCGAGGCGCGCGACGCCTCCCCACGCGGCGAATGCCGCGCTCGCGATCGCGTCGACGTTTCCTTGCGCGCGCGGAAAACGCGGCACGAGGTGCGTGCCTGGAAAGGCGAGGTAGACGATCTCCTGTTGGTCGGTTCCGCCCGCGCGCGGGTTCGAGCCGAGGCCGAGCGCCGCGGCGAGCGCGACCGAGCCTTCGCCTTCGAACCAACCCGCCGAGCCGAGATCGCCGAAGACGGCGTAGGCGATCTTCTTCGTTCGCCAGTGGACGACGACGACGACGTCGCCGAGCTCCGCGCCCGTGTGCGGCGGCAACGCGACGTAGTTGATCTTCGTCGAGTCGACGTAGCGTCGCGCGTCCCACTCCGGGTACGTCGCGTCGTGGAGCTTCGTTCCCG
>JAYVXB010000800.1:0-9825 GCA_043785585.1 Deltaproteobacteria bacterium
CGGTAAACGCTTCGCGAGTGGATAGCCGGCTACGCGCGAAACGCGCTCGCTGTCGCGTAAAAATCGCGATCCCGTGACGCGCCTGTCGCGCTGATCGACGCAGCGTCACGCCGCGATTCGCGGTGTTGCGCCGAGAAAACGTCGCCGTCTTCTTGGGCACGGAAGAAGCATTCTGAAAGGATTCGGAGTGCGGCTCCTCCGACCTGTCTGACGAGGGGCCGATCAAACATGGCAACCCGCGTCCCGTCGATCGTCGTCGTTCTCTCGTTCCTCTCCTTGTCCGTCGCCGCGTGCGCTGCTCGCACGGAAGCCGGTCCCGCCGACGGACCACCTAGGCTGGGGCTGCTTCCGGCCCCCGCCGCCACCGAGCCTCCTCGCCTCGCGCTCGCCGCGCTCCATCCGGAGCCGCAGACGACTGCCGAGGTCGAAGCGGCCGCGCTCGCTCCAGCGAATGCGGTCCCGGCGGCGCCCGCGTCGGGAGCGGCGGCGTGTCCGGCCGAGATGGTCCTCGTCGAAGGCGAGTACTGCACGGAAGTGAAGCAGATCTGCGACGACTGGATGGAGGCGCCGCGCGCCGACGGAGTCGGTCGATGCCGCCACTTCGCGCCGAGCGAGTGCGTCGGGACGCGCGTGCACAAGCGCTTCTGCATCGACAAGGACGAGTACACCGCGCCGGGCGAGACGCTGCCGAAGGCGGACGTCGGCTGGCTCACGTCGAAAGAGACCTGCGAAAAGGGCGGCAAGCGTCTGTGCGCGGAGAGCGAGTGGAACTTCGCGTGCGAAGGCGAAGAGATGCTCCCGTACGCGACGGGCTACACGCGCGACGCGAATAAATGCAACTACGACCAGAAGCAGCTCCTCGATCACTTCGGCAAGCCGCTCGATCTCCGCAAGTCGGTCGCCGAGACCGAGCAGTGCCTGAGCCCGTTCGGCGTCCGCAACATGAACGGCAACGTCGACGAGTGGACGTTCCGCGACACCACGAACGGGCAGTGGCGCTCCGCGATGAAGGGCGGATGGTGGATGGCCGCGCGCAACCGCTGCCGTCCGGCGACGACGGCGCACGACGAGCACTTCCACGGATTTCAGTCCGGGTTCCGCTGCTGCGCGGACACGAAGTAGCGCGGCGGTGTGATCAGCTCGCGCGAACGAGCTTCCACCACGCTTCCCCTCCGACGATCGCGGACGCGACGAAGAGAAGGGCGACCGCGACGACGAAGATCGCGCGCGTCCATTTGAGTCGAGCAGCGGCGCGCGTGAAGGCCCACGGCAGCGCGGTGAGGTGGACGAGCACCCAGACGCCGGCGAACGGGACGAGCGTCTTCTGCAGAACGAGCGCGCCGATCTTCGCGTCGTCGTCGCCGATGTCGAGCGGGAGCGTGCGCACGACGATCGGGATCGCGGCGATCGCCCACGCGACCGCGAGCGTGTACGCGAGGAGGTGCGCGACGAGCAGGCGAACGGCGAGGCGCGTCGTCGGGTGTGCGGAGACCTCGGGACCCGGCGTCGCCGATCGGCACGTCGCGTCGATCGCCGCGCGGTGAACGCCGGCGAGCGCGATACGCTCCGCGTCGATCGACGCCGCTCGGAGCACGCGCGACGCGGTCAGCGCTTGAACGCCGACGATGAGGGCGAGCCCGACGACAGCGACGATGGCGGAAGCGACGTGGCTGCCCACGCCCGGAACGAAGAGCGGCCTCAGCGCAAACGCGACGGTGATCGCGACCATCCCGCTCGTGATGATCTTCCGCGCGGATGCGCCCGCGTTCCAGCGCGCGTCGCACGGCGCGCAGAGCGGGACGCTCAGCGCCGCGGTCTTCGTGAGGGCGAGCACCCCGAGCGCGCCGAACGGTCCGAGCGCGAGGAGCGCGTAGAGCCACGGCGTGGTGAACCAGAACGTTCGATCGCGACGGACGATCGCGCGATCGACGGCGCCGCACTTCATGCAGATCGCAGGCAACGCGATCGCGCGGCGAACGACGAGGCGATCGCCTGCGGCGACGGCGAGCGTTTGGTCGGCCATCGGGTAGCCGGATCATAGACCGGCTACACTCCGGGGCATGAGCGCGTTTCGCGACGAACGGGAGGCGATGCTCGAGCGGCTGCACCAGCTCGAGGAAGAGCTCGCCGGCGTGCGCGACGAGGGGAAGCGCGAAGAGCTCCTGCGCGAGCTGTCGGCGCTCGCGAACCGCGTCGAGGTCGCGACCAAGCGCGTGGCGGAAGACGAGCGCGCGCTCGACGAGATCGCGCAGAGCATCACGCGCATGCGTTCGTCGATCGGCGGCGCCCCGGCGGACGAGCCTCCTCCGACGCCGTCGATCGCGTCGACGACGCAAGCCTCGACAGGAATGCTCTCCGGAAGAATGGCCTTCCTCGTGAGCGGCGTGATCCTCACGCTCGGCATCGTCGGCGCGTTCGCGATGGGCGCAGGGAAGCGTCGCGCCGCGATCGATCTGACCGGGCCCGCGTCGTCGATTGCCGGGTTTCCGCACGCGGTCGATCCGAGCGTGCTCGTCGCCGCGGCGCGCACGCATGCGGGGTATGGCAAGGACGCGCGCCTCACCGGAATTCGGATCGACTACGTCGGCTCGAACGGGCGCGTCGATCTGCGCGGGCAAGGATACGAAGGTCGGATCGCGTTCTCGTTCACCGGTCCGCCACCCGCGCCGCCGCCCGAGTCGTCCGCTCCGCTCGGCGCGCCTCGGCCGGGGCCGGCGCTCGTCTCGGTCCGAACGGTCACGGTGACGTCGACCGGGATGAGCTCCGAGCCGTTCAACCTCTCGCTGGGCGACGAGGCGCTCGCCGATCCGACCTGCACCGTCGAGCAAGTGTGGGCGGCCGCGCGCGCCGCGGGGGCGCCGTCCGAGGCGATCGCCGTCCTGCAGTACGGCTCGAAGATGATCTTCCAAGGCGGCGTCTTCCATCGCGAGACGCGCTGGCAGTTCGCCATTCGAGGGACGAAGTTCGAGTACGACGTCGTCGATCCTGGATGCCAGGTCGCGCCGAAGTAGCTGCGTCGTCGCGCCTCAGTGCCCGAAGATCGCGCGCCACTTTCCGTCGCGCGACCAGCGCGTCGCGTGGCCTTCCGCGATCCCGATCGGTTGCCCTTCGCCGTCGACCGCGACGAGCGTGAATCCCTTCGGCACCGCGCCCGCGGGGAACATCACCGCGCCGCGACTGAGCCACGCGAGCTTGCCGTCGAGCATCGCCCACGTCGCGCGCCCGTTCGTCACGGTGTGCATCGACTTGAACGTCGTGCCGCGCGCGACGGCCACCGAGCTGGCGTTGCCCGCGGGATCGACCGCGCAGAGCTTCGACTCGACGCCATCGCCGCAGTTGCCCACCGCGTACGACCATCCTTCGTCGCCGATCCCCCAGTTGCCGGGCGCGTCGAGCGGCCAGTCGGCCTCTTTCCAAACGCTCGTCGCCAGATCACCGATCCATCGCGCTTGCCACCCGCCGCCGCAGTCCGATTCGTTCGACGTCATCAGGCGCAGCGTCCCGTCCGGATCGATGACGAGCGTGTTCGAGAAATCGCCGAGCGTCGGCGCGCCCGCCGGAACCGACCACGTCGCGCCTTCGTCACGCGACACCGCGAGCACGTCGCCCTCGGGAGTCTCGCTGCTCCGCTCGCCGATCCACGCCACGATCCCTCTACCCGCGACCAGCGCGGACGTCTTCTTCGCGAACGGGATGGTGCGCCACGTCGACTCTCCGCTTCGCTTCACGACACCGAGCGCGTTCGCGCCGCGCATCGCGAAGAGCGTTCCTGCGTCGTCGATCGCGACCTTCGTGACGCCGTCCTTTCCGTCGAGCACCGCGTGGTAGTGGCGCCCGTCGTCACGGCTCACGACGACGCGCGACGCCGTCCACGCGCCGAGCACGCCGGTCGCGCCGCGCGACGCGACGACACCGATCCACGGAGCCTTCGGCGCGGGCGCTTCGACGAGGACGAGCTCTTTCGGCGGGACGGGATCTTCGCTCGACGGCTCGGTGATCGGCTGCCGACGCGACAGGCGCGGATCGGGATCCATCGCGGTGGGACCGCACGCGGCGAGCGCAGCGGGAAGGGCCAAGAGAAGAGCGAAGCGAGCGACGTGCGAAGGTTTTGGGCAGTGCATGCCTGGGCATTGAGCAACCGGCGTGCCTTCACGATTCCCTGCGATTTTCCGTGTCATCGCGATCGAGGCGCGTGTCTCGGCGTCCACGCGCGTGTGGGCGCGGGTACGATTTCGGTGATCGATTCGGCGCTCGTCGATCGGAGACGAGTGGTAGAGATCGCGTCAGGGGGTACGCGATGCGAGTCGTCGTTGCGATGGTCTTCGTGGTCGGCGTTGGCGTCGTCACCGCGTGCGGAGCGAAAGAGCCGCCGCGCGTAGAGAACGCACCCGCGCCGACGAGCGCGTCACCGCCGGCCGACGAGGGCAGTCGGCATCTCGACAAAAGCGAGTGCGAGGCGCTCGCCAAGTGGATGCTCGATGCGTGCGAGAACCGCGGCAACACGCACTCGTCGCAGATCGATCGCTGGTGCAGCAACCTCATGCACCGGATCACCGGCGACGCCAACTGGGTCGAGCAGGAGTGCATGGTCCACATTCGTCACATCGACTCGACGTGCTTTCACAGCACGCAAAGCGTCCGCAACTTGATGGACTGCGAGAGCACGGTCACGCACCCTCAGTGACCGCGCTCGCGCGCGCGCTTCACATCTGTCGCGCGCCGATGTCCTGCGGCGACGCGGGCACGAGCCGCGAGCTCATCCCGACGTCGACGCGGGCGACTTGCGCGCGCGGTCCCGCCGCGACGAAGTTGAAGACGCGCGTCTCGCCTTGCGACGTCACGCGAATCTTGCCGCGCACCGGCGCCGTGCCTCCGTCGGCGCGGACGACCTCGATGACGAACGTGCCCGTGGAGAAATTCGCGATCGCGAGGCCTTCGTGCGAGCGGCTCGTGCAGTCGACGGCGCGGACGTTGCGCGCGCGGCTGGCCCACGCGACGCGCGTCCCGGAAGGATCGACGATCGCGAGGTCGAGATCGGCGCCGTCGGCGGCCTCCCAGGTCGCGTCGACGACGACGTCGCCGAAGACGGCGTCGTTGGCGCGCGCCTGAATGCGCGGGATGGCGGCGGCGATCGCGTTGCGGACCGCGTCGCTCTTCGCGCCGGTGAGCCAGCGATCCGCGGCGGCGTTGCGTCCGGCGAGGCGCTCGCAGAGGACGGCGGACGCGACGGCGTCGGCGTCGTTCGGGCGGAGCTCGGCGGAGGCGATGCGGAACGCGCACGCTTGCGACGTGATGCCGGCGCGTTCGTAGGCGAGCGCGAGCGTCGACAGAATTTGCGGAGCGTCGCTGCCGTTGGCCGATGCGGCGATCCCACCGAGGACACGGAGCGCGGCGGCGCGATCGCCTCCGCGTTCGAGGAGGTCGGCCCGCGCGGAGATCGCGTCGGCGTCGAGCGGATCGCGCGACGACCAGCGCGTTACGACTTCGGCGGTCTCTTCGAGCGAGCCACCCTTGGTGAGGAGGCGCACGAGATCGAGGAAGCGCTTGCGCTCGTCGGGCGCAGCGGCGAGCGCGGCGCGCGCGGCGGCGATCTTGTCGACCGCGACGACCGGACGCTCGTCCGCGGTGATGGTGGCGGTACGGAAGAAGACGCGCTTCATCCAGCGACCCGGACGACGCGGCGGAGCCCATCGACGCTGCGGCGCGGGATCGTCGTCGAACGGCGCGGTCTGCGCTTGCGGCTGCGAGGGGAGGATAGGCGCGCCCGTCGCGGTCGGCGCCGGCGACGGGGCTGCCTTCGTCGCGGGCGGAGGCGGTGGCGGCGTGGCGGCGCGATCCGCGCTCCCGCCGAAGTTCGAGCCGGGACCTGCCAAGCCAGCGACGCCCTCGGGCGATCCGCCGGCGCCGAATGACCCGAAGCCCTTGTCCGAGCCGATGTCCTTCTTCCTCTCGCCTTCGTGCATGGCGAGCGGGTCCGCGGACGGCGTCGCCGTCGATGCGACGACGCTGCTGTTCGCGTCGGTCTCCCCGCTCCAGATCGGCGCGCGGTTCGTGCGATCGATCCCGAACGCCTGGAACATCGCTTCGCTCTCGAGGACGAGGAGAGACGTGAACTTGCTCGGCACCGCGAAGCGCTGCGACAGCTTGACGAGCTCGGCCCGCACCGCGTCGCCGCCGTCGCGCTCTTTGTCGGCGATCCGCATCGCGGCGTAGAGGCGCGGGACGAACGCGTTGCCGTCGTCGGTCGTCGAGACGATGTCGAGCGGGTAGCGCGCCTCGAACGGCTCGCCGCCGACCTTGCCGCGAACGATCGCGTCGCCCTTCACGCGGTTACCGCGAATGCGCGCCGCGACGAGCGTCTCGCCGCCCGCGCGCATCGGCGCGAGGCGTGCCGGTGCGACGTCGTAGAGGCCGTCGGGGAGAATGAGCTCGACGTCGCGAAGCGTGATCCCGTACGTCGCGCTGAGCACGTCGATCGCGGCCGTCTCGAGCTTCTCGCCCGGCTGGTACGGTACGACGACGCCGCCACCACCGCGCGCGATGTCCGCGAGCATGTCGACGTCCGCGTCGGTGCCGATCGGAACGGTGACGACCTCGGCGCGCGCGTCGGGGAGCGCGGCGGTGACTTCTGCCGCGACGCGATCCGGACGGCGGTAGCCGGCGCTGGCGACACCCCCGCTGATGAGGACGACGCGGAGATCGCGCTGCGCCTCGTGCCCCGGGAACGCGCCGGCCGTTCGCACCGCGCCGACGAGATCGGTCGCGCCGTCGGGCGCCGTGCCCGCGAGGAACGCATCGACGTCGTGCGCCGCGCCCGAGCCCGGCGCTTTGAATCCGCCCGGGAGCGAGCGGCACGCGAGATCGCACACGAGCACCGTCACGCGATCGCGCCGATCCATTTCTTGCGTCATCTGCACCGCGAGGCGCGCCGCCCGTTGGAAGCGCTCGCCGAACATGCCGCGCCCGCCGTCGACGACGATGACCTGATCGCGCGGGCGCGCGTCGCCCCACTTCGGGAGCTTCGGACGAAGCGCGAGCGTCACGTACGGATCCTCGGCCGCGGGCGCGGCGATCGGCTTCGCGCCGCTCGCAGGCGGCACGGGGGCGCGGCCGTCCGTGACTGCCGTGAACGCCCATGCCGTCACGTCGGTCGTCCGATCCGCCAGCGCGTACTCGACGCTGAGATCGCCCGACGGCGTGAAATCGCGGACCGTCTTCGCGAACCGACCGTTGTTGCCGGCGTCCGACGTCAGCTCGTACCCGCGCACGCGCACCGGCGTCGCCGAATCGGCGCCGAGCACTTGCACGTCGAACGTCGCGCTGTCGATCTTCATGTCGCTCGCCGTCGATTGCGGCAGCGGATAGACGTAGCGGCGCATCCCCGCCACCGGCTGGATCGTCTCGGTGTACGCGAGCACGACACGGCGCGCGCCGCGCTTCGGGATCGGAAAGATCTTCAGCTCGCTCCGGCCGCCGCGCTGCCACTCGAGAAGCGCCGGATCGCGCCACGGCCCCGGAACCCAGATGAGCTCCTCCTTCGGCTTCGGTGCGTTCGGCGTCGCGTTCTGGATCACGCCGCGCCAGATCGCTGCGCCCTTCGCTTTGTCGACGAACGATCCGTCGACGAGCTTGCCTTCCACTTCGAGCGACAGCTTCTCGATCAACGCGCCCGGCGGGAGCGGGAACTTGTAGACGCCTTCGAGCTCTTGGTCGGTGTCGTTCGCGAACGTCTCGTCGATCTCGGTGCGTGCGACGTTGCCGACGACGCGGATTTTCACGTCGTGGCGCGCGAGGCGGACGGCGTGATCCTTCTCGTCGCGGCTTCCGGGGCGGCGCGCGCGGAGCTCGCCGAGGCCGCTGACGGGCGCGTCGGTGTCTTCGTTGTGCGTCGTCCCGAGCTCGCCGAACGCGACGCGCTGCCCGAGATCGTTCGCCGCCGCGACCTCGAGCCGCTGACCTTTCGCCGCGACGCCCTCTTCGCCTGCACCGACCCGCACGATGAGCTTCGCGAGATCCTCCAGCTGCACGTCGCCGCGGAGCACCTCGACGCTCGTGCGATCGTCGAGCGCGGTCAGCGCGAGCTTCGCCGCCGCCGTTCGCACGGTCGCCATCGCCGTCGTCACGACGCATACGGGAGCGCCGTCGACCTGCGCGATCTCCATCAGGATCGATCCGTCCTTGAACGCGATCGCGCGCGGCTCGGTCCCGAGCGTGAGCTCCGTCGCGCGATCGATCGTGAGCGCGCTCCCGTCGTCGAAGTCGACCCGCGCCTGCGTCTTGCCGTCCGTGACGAGCCTCGTCCCCGGTCCGACTTGGGCGCCCTGCGCGAGGACGATGCGCGCGGCGCCCGGCGCTTCCGCCGTCAGCCCGCCCGTCGGATCCGAGCCACCGTGCACGAGCTTCGTGATCTTTCCGTGCCAGCCGCGCTGCGCCGCCGACGCCGGAGCGTGCGCCCGCCCGCCCATGTGAAATCCGACGAAGCCGCTCGCCGCCATCGTCGCGACGCCCACCGCGAGCAACCACCAGCGCCGCCGCGGTCGTGCAGCGGGCGCGGGGCTCGAATCGCCCGACGCACCGACCAAGATCGTCCCGACCAACGCCGTCTTGTTCGCCATGAGGTACTGAGACGAACGTGCGGCGCGAAAGTTTCCTTACACCGCTTGGTTTTTCGGCCCGGGCATAAGATTGGCCAGCTCGGAACCAGGCGCTCTCGACGCTGTCGATCTCTCCGCGCGCGAGGATCGCGTGCGAGGAGGAGACCATGCGACGAGCGCTCGCGGTGGTGGTGGCTGGTGTGTGTCTCGCGACCTCGTCTTGGGGCGAGGCGACGGCGTGCGAGAACGGCGTGCGGATCGAGGCCGATCCGCGCATTGGGCAGGTCGCGTCGGCGAGCGCCGCGCTCGACGGCGACGATCCGAACGAAGCGGTGCGCCGCGTCCTTCGTGCGTTCCCGCGCTTGCGGACGGCGACGCTCGACGCCGACGGCGTGCGATCGCGCGCGATGCGCGTGATGGCGATGGCGACGGCGCGCCTCGACGGCGCGGTGAGCGCGGGCACGGATTGGCAAGCGAAGACCGCGGAGCAACGCGAGGCGAGCTACGTGTGGGCGATTCGCGTCTTGCGCGGCCTTGCGATGCGGCGTGCGACGGATCCGGCGACGCTGACGGATCTCGGTGAGGCGCTGTCGAGGCGCGCGTCGACGCGCGACGAGTCGCGGAAGATCCTCGAGCTGCTCGCGCCGCGTGACTTGATCACGAACGCGTACGGGTGGGCGGCGTTGGCGCGCGTGCGTCTGGCGGCAGGCGACGTCGAGGGTCGCGCGGCGGCGGTCGAGCGGTGCGCGAAGATGGCGAAGGCGATCGCGGTGTGCAAGGTGCGGGGGGAGGCGCCGGTCGCGGGCGGCTGAAGAAGAACGACGCGCGCCCTACTTTCCTTCGTACTTCGGCGGACGGCGCGCGGCGAACGCGGTGAACGCTTCGGTGAGATCCGCGCTCTGCAAGAACGCCGAGTTCCACAGCGCCACCGTGCGAAGCCCGTCGGCGACGCCCTTTCGCACGGCGTCGTTCATCACGTGCTTGACGCCTTGCACGACGAGCGGCGGGTTCTCCGCGATCTCCTTCGCGATCGCGCGCGCCGCATCGAGGAGCAGCGCCTCGGTGTCGAAGACGTCGTTCACGAGGCCGATCCGAAGCGCGCGCGCCGCGTCGATGTTCTTCCCCGTGAGCGCGAGCTCGCGCGTGTGCCCTTCGCCGATGACGTTCGGCAATCGCTGAAGGCTGCCGAGATCCGCGACCATCGCGACCTTCACCTCGCGCAGGCTGAACT
>JAYVXB010000801.1:0-3023 GCA_043785585.1 Deltaproteobacteria bacterium
ACGCCGTAGAAGCCGTCGGCGCCGACGGTCGCCGCGGGGACTTCTTTGCCGGGCTCGAAGAGGGCGATCTCGCCGCGCGCGACGAGGAGCGCGACGCTCGGGATCGTGTTGGCGGGCAGGAGAATCGTGTCGCTGTCGAACGTCTCGAGCCGCTGAATGCAGCAGAGCATCTCGTCGCGCACCTGCACGTCGAGCTGGCCCATCGTCTCGTGCATCGAGAAGAACGAGTCGATGCGATGCAGTTGCTTGGTCGCCGCGATGCGCTCGGCGAAGGCAGGGAACTTGTCCATCGCGCGTCGCATGACCGCCGCGTGAATGCGCCACACCTCGGAGACGCGCTCGGCGCGCAGCGTCGCGGTGCAACGCGCGTCGTCGACGAGGACGCTCGACTCGCCAAGGAGCCAACCCGGGAAGCACGAGCGCACGAGCCACTGACCGCCCGACGGCTTCTCGAGCCACACGCCGAGGAGACCGCTCTTCACGACGTAGACGTTCTTCGACGGCTCGCCTTCGGTGACGAGATTTTCGCCGGGCGCGAGCGTTCGCAAGATGACGCTCGGCTCGATCCAGTCGCGGAGCTCGGGGGGCAAGCCGACGAAGCTCCGGCATTCGAAGAGGCTCGTCGCGGGTTTCAAGCGCGCGCGGCTCTCTTCGAGGAGCAGGTGGATCGGCGATCCCGCGAACGCGTCCTTTCCAAGCAGCTCGAGCGCGACCGCGGCGCACTTCTCGAGCGACGGCATGTCGAATCGATCGCCGAGCTCGCGCGCCGCGGCCTCGAGGTAGCCCTTCGCGAGCGTGGTCTCGTTCAGCTTCATCTCGAGCTCGGCCATCGTGAGCAGCGTCGTGCCGCGCTTCTCGTGATCCGTGAGCAAGCGCGGGAGGAGATCGCGTGCCTCGCGGAGCGACGCCGTGTCGCCCTTCTTCAACGCGTTCTCGACGCGTACCTCGATGGGGTCGTCGCCCATCTCGAGCGTCGCGAGCGCGTCGGTCGTGTCGTCCTCGGCGCCGAACTCGCCCATGTCGCCCATGTCGTCCGTCGCGGGCGGTGGCATCATCGAGACCGTCTGCGCGCGCTTGACCGCCGCGATGACGTGGTTCGCGTCGATCAGCGGCGTCATCGCCCCCGCTTCGTCGACGCTGATGTCCGCTACGTGCAGATCGCCCGACGTCGCCGTGAGAACGACGGTCACCGTCCAACCCTCGCCGGACACGCGACGAATCCGGCGCACGTCGCGCACCTCGAGCAACCGCCCGAACTCGCGGGCGAGATGGTTCGAAACGGTCTCCCAGACCTGCTCGCGCGTCACTGCCGCGAGGCTACCAGATGATAAGCTTCTCGCATGACTCGACTGGCTCCGATCCTCGCGGCCGTTCTCTTGGTCGGATGCGGCGCGGGCGACGTCTCGTCCGTCGACTCGTTCGACCCGCCCGAGGGCGGCCTCGCAGACGCGGGCCGTGCGGGCGAAGGTGGCGTGGACGCGACGTCGGGCGACGGCGCGAGCGACGGAGGATCGAGCGACGCGACGACGACCACCGACGGCGCGCTCGGCCCGGAGTGGCTCGTCGTCCGCGCGAACCGCATCGTCCATGCCGACGGCTCGTCGTTTCGCGGACGCGGCGTGAACTTTCACGACGAACGATCGTGCGAAGCGTGCTCGTTCGCGCCCGCGGATCCCATGGGCATCAACCGCTGGGCCGACGAGCTCATCGACAACTGGAAGGCGAGCTTCATTCGCTTTCTCTTGTCGTCGAAGGCGGCGCCGTTCAACGCGGGCGAGCAGCAGTGGAAGAGCATCGTCGACGATCCGGCGTACTTTGCCGACGTGCAGACGAACGTCAACCACATGACGGGCAAGGGCGCGTACGTGCTCGTCACGCTCTTCGCCGATCCGACGATGAAGCCCGAGAACACCGACTTCGACAGCGAGTGGCCCGGCTCGGTGGGCGACACGAACGCGCGCTACACGTTGCTCGCGCAAGCGTTCAAAGCGAACCCGCGCGTCCTCTTCGGTCTCACCAACGAGCCGCACGGCGCCGCGTCGCACGATGCCGAGCTCGCGATGCGCTACCAATCGGCGATCGACGCGATTCGCAAAGCCGAGAACGACACGCATTCGCCGCACCACATCATCGTCGTGCAAGCACCCGAAGGCTACGCGCGCGATCTCACGTACTTCGTCGCGCACCCGCTCCCGGGCGACAACATCGCGTACGAAGTGCACCCGTACAATCCGCAGACGGACTTCAACGCGCTCCTCGTCGTGCCCCACATGACATTGCCGATCATCATCGGTGAGTACGGCCCGGCCGGGACGATGATGACGTCCGACATCACCGCGCTCTGGACGCTCGCGCAAGCGCAGGGCATCCCGCACATCGGATGGAACTTTCACATGCGATGCCCGCCGAACATGCTGCAGGACACGGCGTCGGACAGATGCGGGCTTTCGTCGACGACGAACTATGCGTTCCCGCGGACGGCGTGGGGCGATCAGATGTACGCGTACCTCCGCACTCCTTGGTGATCGGCGTGATCGGCGTGACCCGCGTGATCCGCGTGAAGCCCCTACCGTCGATTCGCGTCGTCGTGCTGTCTTCGCTCGCGTCGCTCGCGCTGGCGTGCGCCGGCGCTCCCTTCCCGCGCGAGACACGCGCCGACAACGCGCGCACCGACGATCCGTGGCTCGTGGGCGAGACGTGCCCTCCGCACCTCGACGACACGGGCGTGCAAGTCGAAGAGATCGAAGCGGGGAGCGGCGCGACGGTCGGAATGGGCGAGACGGTTCGCGTTCACTACACCGCCACGGCGCGCGACGGCTCGAAGCTGCACGACACGCACGAGGGCGGCCCGCCGATCGAAATCGTCATCGGGAGCACCAAGACGATCTGCGGCTTCGAAAAAGGGCTCGTCGGAATGCGCCCGGGAGGACAGCGGCGCGTGATCGTTCCGTGGCGCCTCGCGTTCGGCGAGAGCGGGCGATCTCCGGACGTGCAACCGAAGACCGATTTGATCTTCGTGGTCG
>JAYVXB010000802.1:0-9786 GCA_043785585.1 Deltaproteobacteria bacterium
TCCGAACGCGCCGGTCCGCGCGATCACGAACGGAGCGACGTGCGACAAGTGCGGCGCCGGCACTCTCTCGGGCGATCCGCTGGTGGCCACGTTGACGGACGCGAACGGCCATTTTTCGCTGGAAAACGTGCCCGTCATGGACGACATGCCGCTCGTCATCCAAGTCGGAAAATGGCGTCGGCAGATCGTGGTCCCGAAAACCGCCGCGTGCGCGGACACTCCCCTGCCGGACAAAAACCAGACGCGCCTGCCGAAGAACTCGACCGAGGGTGACATTCCGCTCATCGCCCTCACCACGGGCGGCGCCGACACGCTCGAGTGCTTGCTCGGGAAGAACAAGCTCGGTCTCGACGACAGCGTCTTCTCGACGGCGGGCGGGCCGGGTCGCGTTCATCTCTACCAAGGCAAGGGGAGCGGCGGCAATCCGACGACCAAGTTCGCGGGAGCGATCGCCGATGGCGGCGCAGACGGCGGCGGCGATTTCGCGCTTGCGCAGACGCTGTGGAGCGATCCGGTGAACCTCCAGAAAGACGACATCGTCCTTCTCTCGTGCGAGGGCGAGACCTTCGCGGGCGAGAAGCCTGCCGCGGCGCTCGACGCGATGAAGACATACACGACAACCGGCGGGCGCGTGTTCGCGTCCCACTGGCACAACTACTGGTTCACGCAGCGCTTCGCCTCGACGGGTCCTTGGATCGACCGACTGAGTCCGCCCAGCCCGAGTGTGGCCACGATCGACACGTCGTTCCCGAAAGGAGTCGCCCTCCGCGATTGGCTCGTGAGCAACGGCTCGACGACGCCGGGCATGGTGAGCATCCGCGAGCCGCGTCACAACCTCGATGCGCCGGTCACTGCGGGGCAAGCGCAAGGGTGGCTCACGATGCCGAACCCCCTGGACGCCGGCACCATCATCGCGACCCAGTACATGAGCTTCAACACGCCGGTCGGAGTGCCGGAGGTGCAGCAGTGCGGCCGCGCGGTATTCAGCGATCTGCACGTGGGCTCCGACACGCCTGGCTCCGACTACCCGTCGGGCTGCACCAGCGTGGGTCTCACCGAGCAGGAGAGAGTCCTCGAGTTCATGCTCTTCGATCTCTCGGCCTGCATCTCGAACGACCGCATGCCCCCCCCGCCCCCGAAGTAAGGGAGCTCACTCGAAGCTCCCGCAGCCACACACCACGCGCCTATTTCGAAGTACCCGATTGCGTGTTGGCCGTGGGCATATCGCGTCGACTGGCGCCCCCGAACGGCGGCGAAAAGGCCGTCATAGTGGACTCGGCGCGCGAGGCCGCGCGGCGAGAAGTTCACGTAACGCCCCAACCACGCGATTTTCGCTTCGCCCGCAACGTCGTGACACCTTGGAATGCCCTCATACCATCAGTCTCTTTGCGTCCGCTCGGATGGGGCGAGCTCGTGGTTGCGCTCGACGCCTTCGCGACCTCGGCGCATGCTCGCGTGATGACCCCGCCCCACCTCTCACGTCGCTCTTGGCTCTTCCCCGTCGGATGCGTCGCGCTGCTGGTCGTGGCTTGCGGTGGCACGGTCGGCGCGGGCGTCGCGGACGCGGGCGTCTCGTCCGAGGGTGGGGTCGACGCCGGCGACACGCCCGACGCCCCCGGCTTCGGCTTCGGCTTCGAGGCGGCAGCTCACGACGCATCGGCGTCCGATGCGTCGTTGATGACCGGGAGCGGCGGCGCCTGCTCGGCCAACGACGCCGGCGTCGGCCTCGATGGTTGTCCGCAGATCCCCTGCCCCACGGGCTACGTCTGCGCTTCGGAGACCGGGGGCGTCGCCGGCGGTGGCGGAAGCCACTGCATCCCCATTCCGGCGGAGTGCGCGACTTCGATCACGTGCGCGTGCTTCGGTACGTGCGCGTGCGGCATTTCGTTCGGTCGACCCGAGCTTTGCGACACGACCCCAAACCATCCCGAGTATGGTTTCGGTTGCGACAACGGCATTCGCTGACGACTGCGAACGCGGCGGCGCCGCCGCTCCTGTCCGGTCTTTCCGCCGATCGCGAATGCCGTCGCGATGGCGGTCGCGGGGAGCGACACATTCGGCACGACGAGCGCATCCGCGCTCTGGTGGACGCCCGGACCGACGCCATTGACGACTGACTTGCAACGATGAAGGACGAGGTCGGAGTCTGGCCAGGTGTTGATGAGGAGCTTGCAGTCGAACCCACGGAACCGAGTGGGAGGAGTAGAACGCGGACGCTTCGCATGGTCGGTTGCGGGCGGGTCAGTGGTCGCGAGGATTCACGACGGGCGGAGGGCACGGGCACTGCGATGGGATCATCCAGGCGGCCACAGAGCGTGGGGATCGAGTTGCTATCGACCTCTTGCACGCAGACCTTGCAAGAAGGCGGATGACAGATCTGCTCGGCCATCTGCCGCGACGGGAAATCGAACGTCGCTGATCCGGTGCAGTTGAGCGCGTCCGCGACGTGCGCGTCGACGATGGCTGCCTCATCGTTGAGGGCGTCGTGAGCGACGTCGAACGCGGCGACATCGGTCGCCGCGTCGACGGCGGTATCGCTTGTACGGCACGTTGGGGATCTCATGCGGCTGCCCCAACTACGCGATTTTCGTTTCGCCTGGGGAGCCGCTCGTCCTTGTCGGGGCGATCGCGCTTCTCGCTGCGAGGCGCCGGCGTCGGTCGAGCGCGACGTAGCCGCCCGTCATCGTGGTTCCGGCGTACGCTGAGTCCCGGAACGAAGAGCATGGATCGTGTCACACTCCACGCGCGCGCGGCGTGCTACGCGACGACGGCGCTCTTCGTCGCGACGTTCGCTGCGGCCGGCGCGCCGTCGTCGATGCCGCATCCCGCGCCGCAGGTGCGCGCGCATCCGGTCGACAACGCCGCGTGCGTCGGGTGCCACGCGGAGATCGCGAGCGAGTGGCGCGCGTCGCTTCATCGACGGTCCCACGACGTCCCGGAATTTCAGCGCGCGTACGCGCGTGAGCCGCAAGCGTTCTGCCGCAGGTGCCACGCGCCCGAAGCCGACGCGGAGCGCGACGGTGCGGCGCTTGGCGTCGCGTGCGTCACGTGCCACGTCACGGAGTCCGACGTGCTCGCGGCGCCTGCGCACGGAGGGAGCGCGCCGCACGCCTTGCGTCGTGACGCGCGCTTCGCGACGGACGCGGCGTGCGCGTCGTGCCACGAGTTCGCGTTCCCGCGCAACGCGGCGACTCCGATGCAGGCCACCGTCACGGAGCACGCCGCGTCGGCGTTCGCCGATGTCACGTGCGCGGCCTGCCACATGCCGACCGTCGCGACGTCGCGCGGCTCGCACCGCAGCCACGCGTTCGCCGCGTCGCGCGACCCGAGCTCGCTGCGCGAAGCCGTGCGCGCGTCGGCGCGGCGCGTGTCCGATTCGGCGATCGAGATCGTCGTCGCGCCGGGGCGCGTCGGACATGCCGTGCCGACGGGCGATCTCTTTCGGCGCCTCCTCGTGTCCGCGCAGGCCGTCGACGCGGAGTATGTCGTCGTCGCCGACGCGTCGACGCCGCTCGGTCGGAAGTTCGCGCCGCAGGCTACGACGCAAGTCGCGAGCGTCGAGATCGGTGACGCTCGCGTCGGTCGCCCTGCGCGCCCGCGCGAGCCCGTCCGCGTGAGACTCGAGCTCGGCGCGCGCGCGGCGGGCATGCGGTGGGTGTGGTCGCTTCGGTACCAGCGCGTGGCGTTTCCGCGCGACGACGGAACCGTCGTGCTCGACGGCGAGATCGTGATCGACAACGGCTCTCTGGAGGCTACCAATGCGACGAGATGATCGGGTGCGCGCCGTCGCGTTCTTCGGCACACTCACGGCGTGCGCGCTCGTCGCATGCGCCAGCGCCGAGCCGCGACGACCCTCACGACCCGCCGCGAGGGGCATGCTCGACGCAGCGGCTCCGAGCGCGACTCCGTCCGAGCCGCCGGACGTGCCGAGCGAGTTCTCGATCGTCGCGACGGGCGAGCTGTCGGAGCTCGACGTGTCGCCGATCGACGGCGCGACGTTCGTGCGATGCGGTCCGATGCGCGAGCGCTCGATGTACGACTACTCGCGGCTGCTCGAGGTGCGCGCGGCGATGGCGCATCCGGGTCGGGGCCGGTAACGTCGGTGGGCGCGATGGACCGGCCTGGACGACCGTCTCGTCCACAATTGTTGCCCGAGTTCGGCGGGCTGCAAGGCTCGGCGAGCGCCGTCCCCGCGTGGGACATGCACGCGAGCGCGGTTGCGAGGGCGAACGAGCTCACGAGCACCGCGGGTAGCTTTTTCATGAGAAGGAGGCGTAGCAGGCAGCATGCTATTCAATCAAGTCGGCGGGCCGTCAATCTGCCATGCCCGTATGCGACCCGCGGCGTCACCGTCGCTTTCGCGTTGAGGAGCCTATTTGAAAAAAGAATGACCGGTCTCGGCACCGTTTTACGTCTGATCTCCAGATGGGTGATTCATGCAGTACGCGCACGGCGCGGTCGCGTCCTCTTGCGAGTCAGCTGCGCGATCCCCCGCGTCGACGCAAATGCTCGCGCCTGTTTCCCGACCGGGCCGGCGAGAAGTCGTCAGATCTTCGCCGCCCGCCGTGGCCGCGCGACGAGCTCGCCGCTGCAGTTCGGGCAGCGCGCTTTCATCGCGTCGGTGCACGTGCGGCAGAAGGTGCACTCGAAGGAGCAGATGAAAGCGTTGGCATCGTGCGCGAGCGCGACGGAGCAGCTTTCGCAGGTGGGGCGCATTTCGAGAGGCATGTTCGACGCTCAACGTACCATGCGGCCCGGTCGCGGCCGCTGCTCGCGCGGCTGTCCCACGCCCCGCTCTTTCAGGGTCTCGAGCGGGTGACCGTCCATGATCTTGCGCCAGAGTAGTGGCCAGTCGTCCCATTCGCTGCGGCACAATCGGTCCATGAGCGCGGACGCAAATCCGTAGTGGCCAGTCCAGCGTGCGTGGTGGAGGGCATGAAAGACGTAGGGATTGACGACCAGTGCGCCCACCCGGCTCCCGCTCAAGCCGAGCTCGACGTTGGCATGGCCGACGACGTTTCCGACGATGTTGAAAGCCAGGTAAACAGCCCACCCCACGAGGCTGAAGGGCGCGACGTACGACATCGCAATGGGGATACCCGCGTATCCGACCATCCATGCGCACGACTCGACGAAGCTCATCGATTGTCCCGATAGCGGCGTCGTCACGTGAGAGCGGTGGTGCCACCGATGAAAGCGCACGAGCCACCGATGGTGCATCGCGCGGTGGAGGAAATAGTAATAGACCTGGAAGCCCACGAGCAGTGCGCCGAAGGTCGCGGCCGCACGCGCCAGCGACTCCGGGCCCAATCGCACGACGCCGCTCGCGAGCGTCACCGTGAACGTCACCGCCGAGACGGCGATGAACACGGCATTGCCCACGAGCTCGAAGCGATATTGCCCCTTCGCGAGCGCGACAGCGAAGATCTTTCGCGACGGAAAACAGCGCTCGAGAACGAAGCCCAGCACGCTAGAGGCGACAGACAGACCACCGAAGAAGGCGAGGACGATCGCCGCCAGGGACGGGAGCGCTGTCGCTTCGAGAAGCGTGGACATGGGCGCGACGTAGATGCCTGCGGCACGAAAAACAAGGGCGGGACGCGCCTTGGCGCTCGATTGGCTCGGCTGCCTTGCGCACGCACTCGAGCGCTGCGGCCGAAGCAGTCGCCGAACGAGTTAAGAAAACGAGTGAATGTTCTCGGCGTATTCTTCGTCGAACACGAGGGAGATCGCATGTCCATTCTGCACAGAGTCTCGGTTGCGTCGGGATTGGGCGCGGTGCTCGTGGCGTCGGTCGGCCTCGCGCTCGCGCAAACGCGCGCGCCCGTCCATCCGCCGCTGGTGGGATCGCCGCTCGCCACGAGCGTGCCGACGACGGCGCCCGCGTCCACCCACGTGATCGCGGTCGCGCCCGCGTCGGCGCCGGCGAAGCCACCGCTCGTGCGCACGATGTCCGGAGGCGGCGCGTACACGACGCTCCCGGCCGACGCGAGGACGAGTATCGTGAACGCCGCACGCGCCCAGTTCGGGTACGCCGTCATCTCGGAGCAGACCGCGATCGCGCTCAGGGGGGGCGTGCTGCTGACGCCGGTCGCGCCCGTCTCGGGCAACAACTCGCTTTCCTTTCGCTGGCAGCCCGTCGTCGCGTCCGGCTACGCCGCTTTCAACGGCGCCGCGTACGTCTTCAGCCCCGTGCCCGCGACGTTCGAGGACACCGTCCTCGGCCGAGGGTACGTCTATGCAGCGTTCGAAACCGTGAAAGACAATCTGTACGTCGCCGAGTGCGCGTACACGTCCACGCAGTCGCTCACGGTCGCGTTCTACCTCGAGAGCGGCCGCTTCAATCCGCCCCACATGGACGGCGCCGCCGTCGCGAAGCTCGACCCAAAGACCCACCGCGCGCTCTTCGCGTTCAAGGCGAAGGACGTTGCTTCGCGCGTTCAAGTCTTCGCGTACCGCACGCCGGGCACCGATCCTCCGGGCGATGGCGGGGAGTATGTAGGCGGCGTTGGCGGCCCACAGTCCATGTCGTTCTCGGGCTGTTCTCTCATCCCGGCAGGCTGACCGCGGCGTCGCAGATCACCGAGCGGCGGGGGAGAAGTACGTCGTCGTCGTCGACGTAGCCGCGGCGTGCGCGCCAGGCGACTGCGATGATCGCGTCGCTCGCGACGAAGCATGGCCTCGTGGCGCCTGGACACTCGGCGTGCGCGTGTAGTTGTCGTCGCGGCCGTCGATCGGTCCCACGCCGTGGATGCGATCGAGCGCGTCGGCGTGGACGTGAGATGAAGCATCCAGTGCCGAGCTAGGTGCAACACGACGTCCATGTGTCTACTCCACGATGTTCAGACGCATCGGACATAATGATCCATCGTCTGGACACAAGCGCCGAACTCGCATCTCATGATGACGTAGCGAATCGATCGCGATGTCCTATCGCTCTGACGCTCACATCGATCGTTCAGAACACGACGTCCTGACCCGCAAAACGCCGCGTTCAGGCGCGCAGGACATCGCGTCCCAATGCGCCTACGGCTTGACCGGTGTGTCGCTGGTCGTCGCGGCAACCGGGAAGTCGTTCTTCACTCCCGCGATCTTCGAGTTCTGCCCGCCTCCGCCGCACGCGCCCAACACCGCCGTCAACCCGCAGACGAGAAGGGCTGCGCCCGCGAGGGCGCTCAGTTGAGGGAGAGAGCTTTGGGAAGTCCCCCCGCGCGGCTACCACCTCGGCCTATCCGTCGCGCAGCCTCCGGCATTCCTCCGCGACGGTTGCCTGGAAACGCGCCGCGAACGCGGTCCCCATGCAGCGTCCGGCATCGCGCGCTCTGCGGTTGTCCTCTTCGGTCCCGGAATGCGTGGGGTAGTCGCGCGAACAACGCGGCCACGCCTCGTCGAACACCGTGATGCACGCTGCCTCGTCGGCCACCACGAAGCACTTGCTCGCGAGACCGCCCGAAGCGCAGAAGAGCCGGCGCGCTTTTGCCGCGAACGACTCGTCGCTCACGGGCGCGGTCCGCGGAGAGCTGGACGGCACCGATGCCGAGTCACTCGCGACGGCGGGCGGCGGCACCGACGCGACAGGCGCTGTTGGTGCGATGGGCGGCGGACCCGGCTCGGCTCCGCACGCAAGGACGAGCGGAGCGATGACCAGAACAGTGGAAGCACGCATGGGCGACGACGATATCATCGGGCGCGGTCATCGTGGCGCGACGCGCGTTCATCGCGAAGAAGCTCAGCGCATCAACCGCATGGGCGTCACGACGGGCGTCACGTGGTGACGCTCGGCGCTCGGCGCCTACTTCTGATCGGCGAGCGGATCGTGCACGGGCGCGGCGCTCGGCTTCGGCTTGGCCGACGTCACAACGCGCGGGAGCGCGCGGCCGACGGAGCTGGCGGCGCCCGGCGCGGCCGATGCGTCCGCCGCGGGCGGTGCTGCGGATGCGACCGCGGCGTCGGCGGACGGCGTCGAATCCTGCGGCGCCGCAGAGAGCGTGAGCGCTGGCGATGACGCCGGCGGAGGCGGCGCCGACGCGCTGGCGGGGGCGCGCGCGGTCCCGCCACGGCCTGCCAGCGCGAACACCACGACGCCGCCGATGGCCGCCGCGAGAACCGCCGCGCCGACGAGCGCGCGCGGGCGACGCTGCGGCGCGGTCGCGGCCGTGATGACCGACGCCGACGCGTCGAGCGTCGGCGCGTGCTCGAGCGACCGGCGCGATTCGACCTCGTTGCCGGACGGCGTCGACGTTGGAGGCGCGACCATCGAGGCGTGTCTCGCCACTCCGAGCGCGTCGGCGAGCGCGGCAATCTGCTCGGCGGCCGACGCGAAGCGCTTGGCGGCATCGCGGTCGCACGCTTGTGAAAACCAAGCGTCGAACGCGGCGCCGAGCGTCACGCCGCGCTCCGACGGCGGCGACATCGGCTTGTACAAGAGCTCGTTGATGAGCTCGGGCAGCGTGCGCCCGCGCCAGTAGTAGCTACCGGTGAGGAGTCGGTACGCGATGAGGCCGAGCGAGAAGAGATCGGTCTTCGCGGTGATCGCGGCGCCCTGCGCTTGCTCCGGCGCCATGTACCAGGGCGTGCCGAGCATCTGTCCCGACTGCGTCGCGGCGTCGGTCTCGGCCGTCATCTTGGCGATTCCGAAGTCGAGGATCTTTACGAGGGGCGAGCCGTCATCGCGTCGCGTGAGAAAGAGGTTCTCGGGCTTCAAGTCGCGATGCACGATCCCGAGGGCGTGCGCCTTGTCGAGCGGGCGCGCGATCTGATCGAGCCACTCGACGACGTCGGCCGGCGTCTGCGCTTGCGCGCCGGTCGCCCGCTCGAGGTCGGCGCCTTCGAGCAGCTCCATGACGAGGTAGGGCGCGCCGTTCAGCTCGGGCGCGACGTCGGCGTCGGTGACGCGCACGACGTTCTCGCTCTTGATGCGCGCCGACGCCCGCGCCTCGCGCTTGAAGCGGTCGACGCTCGCGCCGCTGGCGTGCGACTGCGAGACGAGCACCTTGAGCGCGAGGCGCTCGCCGGTGTGCGCGTGCTCGACCTCGTAGACGATCCCCATTCCGCCGCGGCCGATGAGCCGGAGCGGTTGGTACCGTCCACCGATCAACGGAGGGAGCTCGGAGCCGCTCATCGCGTCCTCTCGAAGGTAACACCTCGTTGACGCCGAGAGATCCGTAGGAAACCCTGGACGTCATGGGCTTCCCTCGGCGCGTCCGCCTCGTCGCCCTCGCGACGTCGCTGTCGCTCGCGGTCGCCGCGTCGCACGCGCGCGCGGAGCCGACGCCCGAGGACAAGGCGCTGGCGACCGCGCTCTTCAAGGAAGCGAAAAAGCTCATCGAAGAGGATCGCGTCGGGGAGGCGTGTCGCAAGTTCGAAGAGAGCCAGCGCCTCGATCCGTCGGGCGGCACGCTCTTGAACCTCGGGGTCTGCCACGAGCGGGAGGGGCGCTTCGCGAGCGCGTGGACCGAGCTCGCCGAGGCGCTGTCGATCGCGCTGCGCGACGGGCGCGACGATCGCGCGAAGCTCGCGCGCGAGCACATCGCGACGCTCGAGGGGCGGCTGTCGTGGCTCGTCGTCGTGGTGCCGGCGACGAGCGATGTTCCCGGGCTCGAGATCAAGCGCGACGGGACCGTCGTGCGCAGGCCGGCGTGGGGGACCGCGATGCCCGTCGATCGAGGCGAGCATGGCGTGGAGGTGTCGGCGCCCGGAAAGAAGACGTGGAGCGCGACGGTCGTCGTCGGTCCGGAGCGCGACAAGAAGCAGATCGACGTGCCGCTCCTCGAGGATCTCCCAGCG
>JAYVXB010000803.1:0-9776 GCA_043785585.1 Deltaproteobacteria bacterium
TTGCTCGTAGACGCGCGCCCGATCGCCGACCTGCTCGTCGAGCATCTCGAGGCCTCGAACCGGGCGACGCGCGTCGTCGTCGCGGGGGACGTTCGCCGATGGGCGGAGACGACGGACGAGATCCGCGTCGTCGTCGAGAGCGCTGACGCGGAGACGGTGCTCGACGACTTCGCGGCGTTCCCTCTTGTCGCACGAATCGAGCAACGCACGCCGGTGTCCGCCGTGCGCCGCCTCTCGAATGGCGTGCGCGTGCGCGTCGACGTCGGTACCGCGGAGCGCTTCGCGTTCGCATGCATCGAGCACACGGGTTCGGACGCGCACGTGAGCGTGCTGAGGCACTGGGCCGCGGCGCGCGCTGTGGATCTCGACGACGCGACCTTCACGTGCGAGGCGGACGTGTACGCGCGCGTCGGCTTCGTCGACGTGCCCCCGGAGCTTCGCGAGGGCAACGGCGAGCTCCTCGACGCCGCGCGCCGCAAATCGCCGTTCACACTGCTCGAGCTCGCGGACATCCGCGGCATGGTCCACTGCCACACCACGTACTCCGATGGCAAAGACACGATCGAGGCGATGGCGCTGCGCGCCGATGCGCTCGGCATGGAGTACCTGACCGTTACCGACCATTCGCCGACTGCCCACTACGCCGGTGGCGTGACGCTCGATCGCCTCAAGGAGCAGTGGGACGAGATCGCCCGCGTGCAGGAGCGCGTCCGCGTCCGCCTCCTGCGCGGGACCGAGTCCGACATTCTCGGCGACGGGAGCCTCGACTACCCCGACGACGTGCTCGAGCAGCTCGACGTGGTCATCGCCAGCGTTCATTCGCGCATGAAGATGGACGCAGCGGAGATGACGCGGCGCCTATCGCGCGCGATGGCGCTGCCGGTGTTCAAGATATGGGGGCACCCGCTCGGGCGCTTGCTGCAGCGGCGCGAGCCGTTCGCGTGCGACGTCGAAGCGATCCTCGACGTCATCGCCCGCTCGAGCGCGGCCATCGAGATCAACGGGGACCCGTATCGCCTCGATATGGAACCGCGATGGATTCGGGCGGCGCGAGCGCGAGGCATCCCGTTCGTCGTTTCGACGGACGCGCACTCCACGAGGGGCATGGGCAGCCTCGTCTACGGCGTTGCGATGGCGCGGCGTGGAGGGCTGGGAAAGGGCGACGTGCTGAATACGCTGAACGCAAACGACTTCCGTCGCGCGGTGCGTCCGGCGCGCGGTGCCGGCGCGATCCTCGCGCGCGGACACGCCTGAGGACCCAATGGCCGCCAACTCCACCCCTCGTCCCGCGGATCAGAAGTCCAATGCCAAGCCCAAGGCCGCAGCAAAGACCAAGGTCGATCCGCTCCCCACCGCGCCGCACGCCGAGCTCGCGACGCTCGTCGACGCTCCGTTCGACGACGAGGATTGGCTGTTCGAGATCAAGTGGGACGGCTTCCGCGCGCTCGCGACGATTCACGAGGACGGCGCCGTGGACATCGTCTCGCGCAACGGCAAGGACTTCTCGTCGCGGTTTCCGGAGCTCCGGTCGCTCGCGAAGAGCTTCAGCGGCGCCCCGGCCGTCGTCGACGGCGAGATTGTCGCGCTCGACGGGGCGGGGAAGTCGTCGTTCCAGCTCCTTCAAAACCGAATGGGCACGAAGGCGCCGAACATCAAGTACGTCGTCTTCGACGCGCTCTACGCCGAGGGTCGCGATCTGCGGCGCGAGCCGCTCGAGGAGCGCAAGAGAATCCTCGCGCGCATCGTCCGACCGAAGTCGCGTGACGTCGTCTACTCGGAGCACGTCGTCGGCAAGGGGACCGAGCTCTTCGAGGCGGCGAGCGCGCGCGGCCTCGAGGGGATCATCGCGAAGCGCCGGCGATCGCCGTACATCGAGAAGCGAACGCGCGACTGGGTGAAGATCAAAGCCCTGCTCGAACAGGAGTGCGTCGTCGCCGGGTACACGTCGCCAGAGGGCGCCCGCGAAGCGTTCGGCTCGCTCGTCCTTGGGGTCTACGATCAGGGGCGGCTCGTCTACTGCGGCAACGTCGGCACCGGGTTCGATGCGGCCACCATTCGCTCGTTGACGAAGAAGCTCCGCGCGCTCGCGACACCCACCTGTCCGTTCGCTCGTCGTCCGAAGACGCGGACCGCGGCGCACTGGGTCGCGCCCAAGCTCGTCGCGCAGGTGCGCTTCACCGAGTGGACCCACGACGGCTCGATGCGCCACCCCGTGTTCCTCGGCCTGCGCGACGACAAGCGACCGCGCCAGTGCCGCCGCGAAGCTCCACGCCCCACCAAGGACGTCGCATGATCGCCAAACGGAAAAGCGAGGAAGGCGAGCCGATCGCGCTCGGCACGCGAACGATCACGATCACCCATCCCGGCCGGGTGCTCTTTCCCGACGATGGCTTCACCAAAGCGGATCTTTGCCATTACTACCGCGACGTCGCGCATTGGCTCTTGCCGTATACGGAGGATCGACCGCTGACGTTACAGCGGTTTCCGAAAGGCATCGGCGGCTTTTCGTTCTTCGAGAAAGAGGCGCCACGCGGGATGCCGGAGTGGATCGCGCGGACGGCGCAACCGTCGACGGGGAAGAGAGCGCTCACGACGTATCCGCTCTGCAACGACGCGCCCTCGCTCCTTTGGTTCGCGAACCTCGGCTCGATCACGCTTCATACGTGGATGTCGCGACTGCCGACGATCGACTCGCCGGATTTTCTCCTGCTCGATCTCGATCCGTTCACCGGCTGTACGCTGCGCACGCTCGCGCACGTCGCGCTCCGGGCGCGCGAAGAGCTCGAAGCGATCGGCCTCGTCCCGATCGTGAAGACGACGGGCGGCAAGGGGCTCCACGTCGTCGTACCGCTCGCCACCGGCGCCACCTACGACGACACGCGCGCGCTGACGGAGATCCTCGCGCGGCGGGTCCAGAGGGCGTGCCCGGACCTCACGACGGTCGAGCGGAGCAAAGCGAAGCGCCCCGACGGCGTCGTCTACCTCGATTGGGGGCAGCTCGGGCTGGGCAAGACGCTCGTCCCGTCGTACGTCGTCCGCGCGCGTCCGGGAGCGCCGGTGAGCGTGCCGCTCGACTGGGCCGAGGTGGAGGCGTTGGCGACGAAGCGGACGAAGCGCCCGACGGACGAGGCGTTCCGCCACTGGAACATCACGAACGTTCCCGCGCTCCTCGCCGAGCGCGGCGACCTTTGGAAGAAGCCCTTTCGTAAGCTTCAGCGCCTCGACGCTGCGCTCGAGAAGGCCCGGTCCACGAAGTAGCCATATCCAGTCGGAGATACCCGCCCATGTCATCGATACCGAAGTCCCCTATTTCGTATTGGCTCGAGACGGCTCCTGGTCCGCGCTTCGCGTGCCTCCAAGGAGACATCGAGGTCGACGTCGCGATCGTCGGCGGAGGCATCACGGGGATCACCGCCGCGCTGCTCCTTCAGCGCGCCGGCAAACGCGTCGCGGTTCTGGAGGGGAGGCGCGTCGGGCAGGGCGTGACCGGGTACACGACCGCGCACCTGACCGAGGCGCTCGATGCGCGGTACGCGACCCTCGAGCGTGACTTCGGTCACGAGGGCGCGAAGCTCGCGGCGGAGGCCAGCAGGTCCGCGATCGCGCGCATCGCAGGCTTCGTCGCCGAGGAGCAGATCGAGTGCGCGTTTCGGACGCTGCCCGGCTACCTCTACAGCGAGGACGAATCCGACATCGAGCTGCTCCACGCGGAATTCGAAGCGTCCAAGCGCGCCGGGCTCCGCGTCGAGATGACGCGCGACGTCCCCGTCCCCTTCGCGACGGCCGCGGCCGTTCGCTTCGAGAACCAAGCCGAGCTGCATGTCCTCGATTACCTCTTTCCTCTCTGCCAACGCTTCGTCGCCGCCGGAGGGGTGATCTTTGAGAACGCGCGGGTACTCGACGTCGCGGACGGCGAGCCTTGCGTGCTGCAGACGGAGACGGGCACGGTGCGCGCCGCGGACGTGATCGTCGCCGCGAACGCTCCGATCAACCGCGTCTTTCTGCAGACGAAGATTGCCCACTACCGCTCGTACGTCCTTGCCGCGCGCGTGACGGAGCCTCGGCTTCAAGGGTTGTTCTGGGACACCGACGATCCGTACCACTACCTACGAAGCGTGATCTCGACGCGGCACGGCGGGAACGTGGTGCTCGTCGGCGGGGAGGATCACAAGACAGGCATCGAGACGGACACCGACGCTTGCTACGAGCGCCTCCTCGCGTACACTCGTCTTCGCTTCCACGTCGAGGAGGTCGGGTTCCGTTGGTCCGCGCAGGTCATCGAGCCGGTCGACGGACTGCCGTTCATCGGGCGTAACTCGCTCTCGGATCACGTCTACGTCGCAACCGGGTACAGCGGGAACGGGATGACCTTCGGAACGGCGGCGGCGATGATGCTGACGGACGCGGTCCTCGGCCGAGAGAACGCCTGGTCCGAGCTCTTCGCCGCGACGCGCGTGAAGCCGTTGGCGTCGGCGAAGGACTACGTGACGGAGAACGTCGACTTCCCGCTGCATCTGGTGGGCGACCGCGTTCGGCCCGCCGAGGCGACGAGCCTCGAGGAGGTCGGTCGCGGCGAGGGAAAGATCGCCACCGTGGGCGGTACGCGGCTCGCCGTCTATCGCGACGACGCGGGTGTCGTGCATGCGCTGTCGCCGGTGTGCCCGCATCTGGGCTGCCACGTGCACTTCAACTCTGCCGAGCGAAGTTGGGATTGCCCGTGCCACGGCTCGCGCTTCAAGCCCACCGGCGAGGTCATCAACGGTCCTTCGACGCGCGGGCTCGAGGTGCGCACGCTCGACGACGACAAAGGCGATCAGCCGAACCCGTTGCTGGTCGATCCGAACGAGGCTTGAGCCGTGGCGCGCGTCACTTCTCCCACTCTTTGCGAAGCTCGGTGTTCATCGCGCACGCGGCCTTGACGCCCTCCGCGACGGCGATGGAATAGAGCTGCAGATCGTGCGACGCATCGCCCGCGACGAACACGCCGGGCGCGTCGCCGCGCTCGCCCTCTTTCGTGCAGACCATGCCCTTCTCGTCGAACGTGCAGCCCAGCTGGGCAGCGAAAGGCGCCGCCTGCTCGGAGCCGAACTGAACGAAGATCGCGTCGGCGTCCAGCGACACGCCGGACCGAAGGACCAAGCCCTCGAGGTCCTCGCCGCTCGTACGGAGCGACGTGACGACGTCTTCGTGGAGAGGAACTCCGTTCCGTGCGAGGCGGGCGCGATCGCCCGGCGGCACGACTCCGTCGCGCGCGATGAGCACGACGTGGGGGCTCCACGTTCGGAGGGCCAGCGCGAGCTCGGCGCACTTCGCCGCCGGAGCGTACGCCGCGAGCTTCTTGTCGCGCCGCTCCCAGCCGTCGCAGTGCGGACAGACGAAGACGCCGCGGCCCAGGCGCTCGCGAAATGGCGCCTCGTCCGGCATGCGGTCGCGCATTCCGGTCGCGAGGAGGAGCTTCTTCCCCTCGAACGTCTGTCCGCGCCACGTCGCGACGTGAAAGCGTGACGTGGTCGAGTCGCGCCGCACCGTGACGACCTCGTCGTCGAAGATGCGCACGTCGTACGGAGCGAGCTGCTCGCGCGCGATGCGCCGGAGGGCGCGTGGATCGTCGCCGTCGCGTGTGAAGATCCCGTGCGCGGCGTGGCCTGGGTTTCGTGCCTTCCCCGCGTCGATGACGGCGACCGCGCGTCGACAACGCCCGAGCACGAGCGCCGCGCTGAGCCCCGCGGGGCCGCCGCCGATGACGATGCAATCGAACGTCATGGCTCAAGGCTGAATGACGACTTTGATGCAGCCGTCCTTCTTGTCGCGAAACTTCTTGTAGGCCGCAGGAGCGTCCTCGAGCTTGATCTTGTGGGTAATGACGAACGACGGATCGATCTCGCCCGCTTCGATCTTCGCGAGCAGCGGCCTCATGTACCGCTGCATGTGCGTCTGTCCGCTCTTCATCGTGAGTCCCTTGTTCATGAACGCGCCCATCGGAATCATGTCGGGCGCGCCGACGTACGCGCCAGGCACCGAGATCGTCCCCGCCTTTCGGCAGCAGCGAATGGCCTGGCGCAGCACGTGCGCGCGATCGGTCGTGAGCATCAACGCCGCCTTCGCCTTGTCGACGACCGCGTCGAGCGCGCCGCCGCCGTGCGCCTCGCAGCCGACCGCGTCGATGCAGCGATCCGGGCCACGCCCGTTCGTCATCTCTTGGAGCCGGTCGTAAACGTCCTCCTCCTCGAAGTTGATCGTCTCCGCCTTGCCGTGCGTCCGCGCCATCTCCAGACGTGCGGCCACGCGATCGATCGCGATGACCCGCCCTGCCTTCAGCATCCACGCGCTCTTGATCGCGAACTGCGCGACAGGACCGCATCCCCATACCGCGACGGTGTCGCCCGGCTCGATGCCGCAATTCTCGGCGGCCATGTAGCCGGTGGGAAAGATGTCGGAGAGGAACACGACCTTCTCGTCAGGCAAGTCGGACTCGATCTTCAACGGCCCGACGTCGGCGTACGGCACGCGGAGGTACTCGGCCTGCCCGCCCGGAAATCCGCCGAGGAGGTGCGAGAATCCGAAGAGCCCCGCCGGCGAGTGCCCCATGGCTTTGCGCGCGAGCTCCGCGTTGGGATTCGAAACGTCGCAGCACGAAAAGAGCCCCTTCGCGCAGAAGAAGCAGCTGCCGCACGAAATCGTGAACGGGACGACGACGCGATCGCCTTTCTTTATCTTGGTGACCGCGCTCCCGACCTCGACGACCTCGCCCATCGGCTCGTGCCCGAGCACGTCGCCCGATTTCATCGTCGGCATGTAGCCGTCGAGGAGGTGGAGATCCGAGCCGCAGATCCCGCTCGACGAGATCTTCACGATGGCGTCCGTCGGATCTTGGATCTTCGGATCGTCGACGGTGTCCGCGCGTACGTCACCATGACCGTGCCAGCACAGCGCTTTCATCGATGCCTCGCTTGTCGTTGGGGGGGGTGAGGATCTCGCTACGTCGAGTGTCGAGTCGGCTTCCCGAATCCGCGGCTCGCCCGGTTCTCTGCAACGCGCGCGCCGCTGCGATCGAGCGAGGCGCAGCGCACCACGACGCATACACGACGCAGAAAGTTCCCGGCCCGACGACGGGCGTTGGCGCTCGCGCCGCGCTGAACTGTCGAGGCACTCGGTCCCTCGTGAGCCAATTCGCCGCGTGCGCGGTCGTACTGCGCGAGGAGTGACGTTGCGCGCGGAATGGCCATCCACCATGGTGCGCACGATGGGAACCGCGAAATGGGCTCGCGTCGGAAACGCACTCGACGCGGTCAACGAAGCCTTTCACAATGACTACGATCGCGTTCGGGGGGAGGCGGTGGCGCGCGGCCCGGTGTTCGTCGTCCTCGCCGATTCGCTCCTGCTCTTCCGCGGCGAAGCGCGCGAGGACTGGACGATCACGCCGCCACTTTTCCACGTGATCAAATCGGTGGCGCACGCGCCGCTGGCGATCTACGCCATCCTCCATTCCGCCGGCGGCACCGCGATTCGCGGCGCTACCCGAAGCCGCTTGGCCGCCTTGCGCCAGCATCTCACCGCGTCACTCCAGTCGCTCCCCGCCGATGTTCGGCGCGAAGTCGCCGACGATCTTCGCGCGGTCCTCGACGCATCGCTCGCGTTCGCCGAGCGCGTGGACGACGCGGGCTGCGCGACCGCCGACGACGTCCATGCCTTCGCGCGCTCGATCGGTTCGCTGCTCGTGCGGCTCACCGACCACGCGACGCGGGTTCAACTCGCGTCTCTCGACGACGTCGTGACCCGCGCCGTCGCGACGATGAGCGTCGCCGATCGCCAAGCGCTTCAAGTCGTCGTGACGGGCGACCATCAGGCGCGCGCACGCAGCCTCGCGATGCAGTACTTTCGGAAGCGCCTGCGCGAGCCCGAAGGAAGCGAAGAGCGCGTCACGTACGGCGAGGGTGTGACCGAGGAGCGTGAGGCGCTCGCGCTCATCGGGACGAGGCGCGTGGATCGCGACGTCGCGCTCGCGTTCTTCGGCGATGCGAAGCGGCTCCAGCGCGACGTGCTCGGCGACTCTGCGCGCGAGCTCCTCGAAAAAGCGGAGTTGCCCGGAATCGACTAACGAAGCATCGCCGCCAGGCGCAGCGCGTCGCCCGCGGCAGCGCCCGACGCCGTGTTGTCGAAGACGCACCAAATCGACGTGGCCGCGGGCGCCCTCGCGATGCGGTCGGCGAGGAAAGCGAGACGCGCGTCGTCATACGCGGACCAATAGCAGCGCGGCGAGCCGTGCCAGCGAAAGTAGAGGAGCGACGACGATTCGCCCGTGGCACGTGCGTTCGCGGGACGTGGAGGGTCGGCTGCCACGCGCGCGACGCGGTAGTCCGCAAACACCGCCGACGCCGCCGGCTCGTACCAACTGGCGTGACGCGGCTCGCAGACGACGTCGCCGTCGTGGAGGTGCCGCATCGTACGAAAGAAGGCGGCGACGCGCCGCGCTTGGAACGGAATGCTCGCCGGCAGTTGCACGAGCACCGGGCCGAGGTTGGAGCCGAGCCCGCGCACGTCGCCGAAGAACTCGTCGAGCGCGGCATGCGGTGAGCCGAGCGCGGCTTCGTGCGTGATGGCGCGCGGCACCTTGACGGCGAAGCGGAACGACGCCGGCACCGATGCGCTCCACCGCTCGAACGTCGTCGGACGATGTCGCCGGTAGAAGGTACTGTTGATCTCGACCGCGCCGAGAACGCTCGCGTACTTCTGCAGCCCGCTTCCGACCCGTGGAAACGCCGCCGCGTGATCGCGCGGGATGCCCCAGCCGGCCGTCCCGATGAACACGCGAGGCGGCGCGACCGTCGTGATCGTAGGGGCGCGCATCGTCCACCAACGTGCGCACGCGTCCACCGGGCGCAAGACGCATGGCCGTACGACCACGGCTCCAGGTCCGTGGCGGCGCCGCGCGTCGATCGAAATCCGACGCCGAGAAACGCGCTCGCCACGCCGGGGAGAATCGCCACGTCGCCTCCCTCAAGCGGCGATCGGCACGAGCCGTCTACCGCGATTCCGAGCTGCTCCAGCGCTGCGGCGCGCGCCTAGGGCACTGTGCCTATCAAAGCCCCACACTCGCGAAGCCTGCGCACGAAGAAGCGATGCTGCGCAGTCGCACGCTCCGCGTGCACCGACCCGATGCGCATGTGCGGATGGATCGCCCACGCCACTTGAAAGTTGCAGTCCTCGTTTCGCGAACGACACGCCCCCGCAGAGCAGCGAGGCTCGCTCACGAGCAGGCGTGGCGGACGGTGAAAGCCAAACGCGACCGGCGGCATGACGCGCTGAGTGGCAATCGACATTCCGCCATCCATCAACGCAGGGTGCGGACGTTGAGACGGACGCGCGAATCGAACCGACGTCCGGCGAACGCCCGCAAGTGGTCACGATAGCGATCGAAACAGCGGCGCCCGGCCTCCATGCGCATCAACGCGCCGGCAGCGATGGGCTCCGCGAGATCGGGATCAGCGGCGACGAGGGGACGAAGGACCTCGCGGTTCCATGCTTCCGAGTGCTTCACGTCGAGCGTCGAGTGGAGCGCGAAGTACCGTCGCGCTTCGCCCGGAACACGGAGCCGCTTCAGCCCCGCGCTCACGTGCACGGCGCGGCCCGGCGCCGTCAGCTCCACCACGCCGAGCGCGCCGACCGACTCGTACGCGTAGTGGCGATTCGTCGCCAAGCCCGTCATCAAGTTCCCGAGCGCCACCGATTCCCAAACCACGTTCGTCCCGGACACGATCCCGAGCTCGCGCGCGAGG
>JAYVXB010000804.1:0-9768 GCA_043785585.1 Deltaproteobacteria bacterium
TCCAGACCGAGCTTGCACGCGCAAAGACGTCGTTATCAGCGCGGCGGGCGCTCGACGCGCTTGCGCATTTTGAAACCGCCTTGCAGCTAACCAACGACGGATCGAGCGAGCAAGAGTTGCGTGTCGAGGCGTTGCAGGGAATCGCTCATTGCCTAGTGGTATCTGGGGGCGACTCGGTTCGGACGGCGAACGTCACGCGAGAGGCACTCTCCACCGCGTTCGCGTATCTGCCTGCGGGCGATGCCCGCTTGACAGCGATCCTCGAGGAGTCGGCCTGGGCATTTGACGCTGCCGAATGCCTCGACGAGGCGATTGACTGTCTTGAGCGCATCGATCAACTACCCCCGCTAGCCCCGGCGATGGAAGCGGAGCGCCTCCGTAAACTCGTGAACGCGTTTCTGCGCACTGGACGCTACGCGGAGGGGCTTGCGTACGCACGACGACTTAGTTCGCTAGACAACAGCCCAAACGAACTCAACGCTCTCGTCGATGCTCACGCACTCGGGGTCTGCCTACTCGAACTCGGCGACGCCGTCGGTGCCATTCCCTACCTGGAGCGCGCGTACGCGATTGACGCCAATAGACGCAAGGAAATGAGTAGTACGACGAAGCATTCTGCCGAACTAGATAACCTACTGACTACCGCGCGAAAACGGTCCAAGGCGAGCCCGGGACAATAAGCGCGGGCGGCGCCGAGACGTCGCGCCACCGCGCGCCTCACCCCGTCGCGATCTTCAACTGCGCCGCATCCTCCGTCCGCCCCGCCCCCGCGTACAGCTTGCTCAGCAGCGCGACGCACGCCTGCATCGCCTTGACGTCTTCCACCTCGCGCGCGCGCGCGAGCGCATCCAACCCTTCGAGCAACGCCTCTTCCGCGCGCCCCGCGAGCGCGAGCCCGACCGCGAGCGCGAGCGCCGCCTGGCACCGCGTCTCGAGCCCCGCCGTCTCCGCCTCCGCGCGCGCGCGCCGCAGCGCCATCAACGCGTCCGAGCCCGGCGCCTTGTCGACGTGCGCGATCGCACGAATGCGATCTTCGAGCGTCGCCGCAGGCGCGGGCGGACGCGCGTTGCGAACGAGCGCGACGCGCGCCGCCGCGGGGATCTCCCCCGCTTCGACGAGCCCGAGCGCCTCCGCCGCCGCGAGCTGCTCGCGCGTGAAGCTCGGGACCTGGTTCACTTGCGTCGTCGCGAGATCGTCGTACGACGGCACCGAGCCTCGCTGCGAGATCGTCGCCATCTCTTCGAGATCGATCGACGCGGGCGCCGACTCCGGCAAGTGCAGCATCGCCGGCAGCTTGGCCGACGACGGAACGCGCCACGGCGTCCGAGTGTTGAGCCGCCACCCGCGCACGCGCTTTCCCGAGTCCGTCGACACGCGCGATCCGAGCACCGCGAGCTCGCCGACGCGCACCGCGCGCACGTCGCCGTCGAGGAGCACCTCGCCTGGACGCGCGACGCGCGCGAGCGACACCGCCGCCACGAGCGCTTCGCCCCACGCGAGATCCGCACGCTGCCCCGTCGGCGCGACGAGCTGAAGATCCCCCTCCGCGATCCCGCATGTCCACGCGTCGTCTTCGTTGGTGACGCCTTCGCGAAGACTGACCGCAAGCGAGATCGCTTCTTCGATCGACTCGGCATCCCACGCGAACGCGAGCGTCGTCGCGCTCCACGCCGCGAGCGTCGCGCCGAGCGCCTCGGCGCGCGTCATGAGCGAACGCGCCCTCTCCAAGTAGCCGCCCGCGGCGACGGCGCCGTGCCCCATTCGACAGCTCACGACGATCTGATGCGCCATGCGTTCGCGTTCCCTGCTTCGCGACGGCTCTTAGACGCGAATCCGCTTCTTGAGCGCGGCGAGCTCGTCGTCGATCTCGTCGGTCTTCTTGTTCGCGGTCGTCCCCTGCCCTGCCTCGAGCTCGCGGAACTTCGCCTCGAGATCGCGTTTGTCGGGGCCGTTGCCGAGCGCCTCTTCGACCTCGGCCATCGCCGAGCCCTCGGCCTCGCGCCCTTCGATCTTCTCTTCCATGCGCCGGAAATTCTCGAACGCGCTCGACCCGCCGCGCGCACCGAGCTGCTCGGGCGACGCGCCACGTGACGCCTCGGCGCGCGCGATGATCGTCCCTTTGCGCAGCTTGAGCTCGGCGAGCTTGGCCTTCATGCGCTCGAGCTCGTCCTTCATTCGCAGCGCGGTGTCGCGCTGCTCGACGCGCGACTTGTCGACGATCTCGAGCTCGGTCGTCGTGCGCTTCTTCTGCTTCAGCGCCTCGCGTGCGAGCGCCTCGTCGTTCGACTTGAGCGCGAGCTCGGCGCGCTTCTCCCAGCGCTCTTGATCGGCCTTCAGCGTGTCGGCCTTCTTGCGCAGCTGCTTCTCGGCCGCGATCGCCGAGACGACGTCTTGCTCGCCGGTCTTGAGCTGCTGCTCCATCTCTTCGAGGTTCAGCTCGATGAGCTTCTTGTCGTCCTCGGCCTTGTCGAGCAGCGAGTTGACGTTGCTCGAGATGACCTTGCCCATCTTGTCGAAAATCCCCATGGCGAGCCCTCGTGCGGCCGAATCAAAGTCCTTTGAGGGTACCATGCGCACGAGTCCACGGTTACGCTAGCCGCATGGACGAATGGCGGCAGCGTCTCTTCGGCGAGCTCGTTCCGGAAACGTCGCGCCCCACCACGGATCTCACGGCTGCGACGGCGCTCGAGATCGCCATCGGAGTGGCGCGGAGCGAGGTCGCGTACGTGCTCGAGCTCGGCCGCGCGCACAAGCTCCCGGTGGCAGGAAATGTGAACGGCGACGACGTGTGGCTCGCCATCGGCGCCGCGCGCGCGCGGTTCACGTACGACCGCCGCAAGGGCGTCATCGCGGCGGTCGTCCCCGGGCACGAAGACGCCGCGATCGCGTGGGACGCGACGGTGCACGCGCTGCGCGGCCCGAGCGCCGGTGGCGCTGCGTTCGACGCACGGACCTTCGTGCGAAACGCGCTCGACGCCGTCGTCGCGGCGTGGAAGGCCGCGCCGCCGGGCACACCGCCGCCGCGTTGGGACGCGCCGCCGCAAGCACCCGCCGCGCTACCGGAAGAAACGAAGAAGACCGAGGGTTGAAGAGATGGCGACTTGCAAAGCGTGTGGAGAAGAAGCCGAGAGCCTCGTCGCCGTGAAGGTCGACGGCAAAACGAAGAAGCTGTGCGAGGACTGCGCCGACCGCGCGCGCGAGCAGGCCGAGGTCGCCGAAGCGAGCGAGGCGGTCGTTCAGGGGATGATGGGGTTCAAGGGGAGGCGCTGACGCGTGGAGGCAGCCCGAGGAGCGCGGCCGCGTTGTCGTACATGATCGCGCGCCGTGCCTTCGCGTCTCGCTCCGTCGCGAGGAGCACCTTCGCGATCGGAATCGCCAGGTGATAGAAGGGCCAGTCCGAGCCCACCATCAGCCGACCCGGCGGGATCACTTCGACGAGGCGTCGCACCGCCGGAAGGCTCTGGCTCGCGATCTCGTAGTAGACGTTCGGGTATCTGTTCGCGAAGACGATCGCTTCGTCCATCTGCAGTGCGCCCGAGTGCCCGAGCACGAACGTCGTCTCCGGATTCTCGGCGAGCGCGCGCTCGTAGCGCCTCACCTGCGAGAGACGCCGGCCCATCTTGGTCTCGATGTCGACCGGACCGCAGTGAAAGAAGATGGGCAGCTTGCGCTCGCCCGCCATGCGAAAGAGCTTCATGGCGCGCCGATCGTCGGGGCCGACCATCTGCACGGCGGGATGAAACTTGAGACCGCGCGCGCCCATCGCGACGAGCTCGTCGAGGTGCTCGCGCATCTTCCAGCGGTACGGATGAACCGATCCGAAGCAGACGACGCTCTCGCTTCGCCGCGTGAGATCGAGCCAGGCCTCCGAGTTCTTGGACAAGAACGGAAAATCGATCGGCAAGAGCACGCTGCGACGCACGCCCAAGTCCTCCATGTCGCGAACCAAGTTCGGGAGCGTGTGCGTCGCGCGCGGACCTCCCGGGCCGAGCACCCCGCGCGTCATGTCGCGCTCGATGACGCGCAAGTCGGATGGCGTGTAGTTCCGGTTCATGTAGACGCCGAAGTCGATCGGCCTGTCGGCACGAAGGTAGAGCTCGGTCGTCGGCGTCTCTCGCGCGAGATCGATCGTCGGCCGGCGGAGGAACGCGAGCCCGAGGTGCGTGTGCACGTCCACGCTCGGCCCGAGCGCGGGATCGGCGAGCTTCAGACGCGCGTCTCGAACCTCGAAATAGGGGAGACGTGCGAGATCGAGCAGGTTCTCGAACCGCGGCGCGTCGAGATCAAGGCTGCGCATCGAGGCTCTCCAAGAACGCGAGAAACGTAGAGACGTTTTTCGAGGTGACCGTCACTCCGGCCGCGGCGCATCCGCTTCCGAGACCAATCCCGCCGCGACCGCCCGCACCGTCGCATCCGCGTCGCGTTTGCTCTGCTCCCTCAAGAAAGCCACCACGTCGGGATCGCTCTCCCGCATCGCGTACAGCGTCCGCACGAGCTCCGCGCGCACGGCCGCGTCGGGTTCGTCGACGGCGCGCGTACGCTGCACGCGGCCGCTCGCATCGGTCCACTCTCGGTACGACAGCGCCGCCGCCGCGCGTCCTCGGACCTCCACGTCGTCGTCCTTCGCAAGCAGCTCCAACAGCCGCGCCTCCGCGGCCTCCGTCGCGACGAAGCGCAGCGCGAACGCCGCGCGTGCGCGCAGCGCGGGCGACTCCGATCGCGAGAGCCTCACCACGTCTTCGACGATCCGTGCCGCTCCCGTGTTCCCGAGCACGGACAGATCCAACCGCAGCGCAGCCTCGTCGCGCGGCTCGCGCTCGTCCTCCGCCAAACGCGCGAGCGCATCGTCGACGATCCGCGCCGCGCGCGCCGGCGACGTCGACGCGATCGAGCGCGCCATGATCCCGAGCGCGAGCGCCGCGGTGGCCGCGACGTCGGCGCGCCGCGACGTGTCGCGGAGCGCCCTCACCGCATCCTCTGTCTCCTGTCGCGGCGACGCCAGCATGCCCAGCGACGGTACGATCCCAAGCTGCGCTTCCGCGCTCGCGCCGCGCGCGGTCACCACGCCGACGAGCGCCGCCTGCGCCTCCTTCGAGCCAGTCGCCGCGAGCGCCGCGACGATCGTCTCTGGCGCGGTGCCGCGCGGGCGGCCGCGCATCAATCGAGCGATGGCATCGCACTCGTTCGGATGGAGAGACGCATAGGACTGGAGCTTGAGGAACAGATCGAACTTTCGCCCTTCGCGCGGCGCGCGCGCTTCGTCGTCGAGGTCGCGCGCGATCTCCGGGAGGGTCGCGCCTGCGAGCCAGTGGCGGCTCGCTTCCGCTTTGGCCGAGTCGCTCGCGTCGGCATCGCGCGCGTCGAGCGCCATCGGCGCGGCATCGAGCAACGGCGCGACCTCGGCCATCAGAGCCGCGAGCGCGGATGCGTCGAGCGCGCGGTCCGCCGTTCGCTCCGCCTCGAAGGTCGTCTTGGTGTGCGCGAGGGGCTGCCCTCCGAGCGTCGCGTCCGTCGACTCGTCACCGGCGATCTCCGCGAGCTCGCCGTGCGCGAGATCGAAGTCGATCTCGACGACCGCGGTGGATCCCGTCTCGGCGCGGAGAAGTGTGATGCCCGTCGCGGCGCGCTCTCCCTCACGCGGGCCGAGCTGCCGCTTCGTCTTGCGGATCGCGAGAACGTCCGCGAACGTCGACGGTCTCACCACGACCGCATACGCCGCCGCGTACGGACCGTTCGTGTCGACCTCGCGCGCCTGCCACGTCGACGCGGCGTTCGCCGCGAGCGTCACCTGCGTCCAGGCCGCGAGCGAGCGCGCAAACGCGCGACTCAGCGACGGCGCCGAAGGATCCATCCGCAGCGACTCGATCGTTCCGGACGGAGCCATCTGAACGACCAAGCCTCGCGCGAGATCCGCCTCGACGCGCGCGGCGTCGGTCGCGCGCGGCGAGTCATCGATCGCGATGTCGATCTTCGCCTCGACGAACCGATAAAGCAGTAGCTCGGGCCCGCCACGCGACGCAGGCCCGAGTGTCGTGCGCACGAGACGAGCGCGCAGCGTCGACGCCAGATGCGACGCGCCCGCCGACGCGCCCGCGCGCAGCGCGCCATCGCTCGCGTACGCGACCGTGTACGTCACCTCGCGACCGGGCACGAAGCGATGCGCCGCGACGCGCGATGGAGACGCGGGCGCCGCGTCGGGTGGCAGATCGCTCTCGCGCGGGCCGCTCTTCGACCGCGTCGCGACGAACCCCGCGACGACCGCGATCGCGACGAGCAGCGCGCCGACCGTGGTCGCGCGCCGCGACGGCATCAGTGCTTCGGGCCGACCGTACCGCCACGCGACGGGGGCGGCGGCGGCGGATGCACGGGCCGCGCTTCGTTCGGTCGAGGTGGCGGCGGCGGCGCGGGCGCAGCGTCCGCGGGCTTCGGCGGGGGAGGCGGCGGAGGTGGAGGCGGAGGCGGCATCAGCGGGATCGTGAGGTTTCTCACGTCGAGGATCGTGTCGTCTTGGTGCGAGCCCCCTGCCGAGAAGATGCCCACTTCGAACGTCTTGCAGAACGGGCAGAGACCGATCTTGGCGAACGCGGAGAGCGTCCCCTTCAAGTCGTCGAGGTGCTCGACGGCGAGGCAGTTCACGACGAGCTTCGACTCGGCGCCCGGGTCGACGATCTCGACGAATGCCGTCATCTCGGTGGTCGAGTCGAAGACGCGCAGCCGCCCTTCGACGCCCAGCTCGACGGCCGGGATGCCGACGCTCGCGCGGATGGCGACGTCGAGCGACGCGTGCGGGATGAGGTCGATGCGGACGCTGCCGTACGCGATCTTGTAGGCCGCATCGAGATCGACGCGCGCCGACTGCGTGACGGTGAACTCGACGTCGAAGGGACCAACGCCGATCTTCACGCTCGGAAAATCTGGGCTGTACGTGTGCGTGAAGAAACCGTGGCGATCGGTGTAGAGCTCGGGCTTGGCGACGTTGCTGATGTGCTGCGGCGGGAACGCATCGTCGCCGAACACGGTCATATCGATGTCCGCGTTCGCCTTGCCGGTCGCGAAGCCGTCGGCCAAAAAAGCGCTCTTCGCCTGCGCATGCGCGTCGGCCATCGCGTAGGCGTTGCCGAACACCGTCCCGGTCGCCGTCGCGTGCGCGGTCACGCTCTTCACGATGTAGTTGGTGACGACATGCACATCGCCGGCGAAGTCCGCGCCGAACTTGTCGCCCCCCATGGCGACGTCGATCGCGTAGGCGAGATGTACTTCCTTCTCCTGGACCGCGTTCTTGTTCTGCGCGAACGCGCCCGCTTTGCCCGGCTTGTTCATCGCCATGTGCGTCGCCGCGATGCTGGCGTGCTTGTTGGTCTCGGCCGGCGTGAACGGGAGCCGCCTCGCGTTGAGGAGATTCGAAACCGCCGCGGTCACGGGCTGGCGCATCTGTTGAAGTCGCGCGGCGCGAGCCTTCACGATCGTCTCGTCTTCGTGGAGACGCTCCATCTTCGTCACAGGCGGCGCCGTGCGGAGCGAGAGGCCGCGATCGTTCAAGTATTTTTCGAACTTGTTGACGTTGTCCCAGTAGTCCTGCGCGACTACGGGCTCGCCGCGAAGACCGACGACGATCGCCGTGGGCGCGACAGGGGTGTTCGTCTTCGGATCGACGATGGGAAACGGCACGTGCGCGATCGCGGCGCGCGCGACGACGGGCTTCACCGTCGCGCGATCGATGACGATGCGCTGCTTCGCGCTCGGCGGACCGGGAGGCATGGCGCGCGCGTTGGGGGCGATCGTCGCCGCGCCTACGATGAAGACACCGAGAGCCAGCGACGCCATGGACCGCGAGTGCAAGGGGAGCCTCCGAACGGCTGCAAACGCACACGCAGCCACAGACAGACGGAAGACCCGCCCGATCATTCACATGGGGTCGACGAAACCGCTGGATTCACCGATTCACGACGTGCACGGCCTGGCCGAGCGCGTGAAGGCTCGCCTCCATCAACCCTTCGCCGAGCGTCGGGTGCGGATGCACCGTGAGCCCGATGTCCTCGAGGAACGCATGCATCTCGAGCGCGAGCGCCCCCTCGCTGATGAGGTCCGTCGCGTTCGGCCCGACGATGTGGACGCCGAGGACCTCGTGCGTCTTCTTGTCCGCGACGACCTTGAAGAACCCGTCCGTCTCGTTGACCGCCATCGCGCGACCGAGCGCCGCGAACGGGAACTTCCCGACGCGCACTTCGATCCCCTTCGCCTTCGCGTCGGCTTCGTTGAGGCCGACGACCGCGATCTCCGGATCGGTGAAGATCGCGCCGGGCATTCCGACCCAATCCTTCGCCGCCTTGTGACCCGCGATCACCTCGGCCACGACCTCGCCCTCTTTGCTCGCCTTGTGCGCGAGCATCGGCACACTGCTGCAGTCACCGATCGCGTAGACACCCGGCACGTTCGTCCGCCCGTTGATGTCCGTCGGCACGAAGCCGCGCTCGACCTTCACGCCGATCTCCTCGAGCCCGAGCCCCGCGCCGTTCGGTCGCATCCCGACCGCGACGAGCACGCAGTCCGTCACGACGGTCTCGCGCTTTCCGCCGACGTCGAGCGCGACGTTGATCGATCCGTCGCTGTTCTTCTCGTAACCGAGCGCCTTCGCCCCCTTGAAGAACTTAACGCCGTGCTTGGTGTACGCCTTCTCGACGACGGCCGCGCAATCCGCGTCGACGCCGTTGAGAAGATTCGGAAGCGCCTCGACGACGGTGATTTCGCTGCCGAGCTTGTTGTACACGCCGCCGAGCTCGAGGCCGATGATGCCGCCGCCGATGATGAGCATCCGCTTCGGCACTTCGCGCAAGCTGACCGCTTCCTTCGCGCCGATGATTTGCTTGCCGTCGAACTTGAACGTCGGGATCTCGATCGTCGACGATCCCGTCGCGACGACGATCGCCTTCGTCGCTGTGATCGTCTCGACGCCGCCTTCGCGCGTCTTCACTTCGACCGTCGTCGGCGACGTGATCCGCGCGTCGCCGTAGAGGAGCTCCGCGCCGTTCGCGCGGAGGAGCGTCCGCACGCCGCCGGTCAGCTTCTTGACGATGCCGTCCTTCCAGTCCTGCGTCTTGTTCACGTCGATGCGCGGGTTGTCGACCATCAGGCCGAATGTCGCGCCGTTCTTTACCTTCTCGAACGTGTGGCTCGTCGCGATGAGCGCCTTCGACGGGACGCATCCCCAGTTCAAACAAACGCCGCCGACCTCGTCCTTCTCGATGCACAACGTCTTCAGCTTGAGCTGCCCGAGGCGGATCGAGCAGACGTATCCGCCGGGGCCACCACCAATCACGATCGCGTCGTAGGTCTTCGTCGTCGTCGCCATGCGCCCTCGATTAGCAGAAGTTCACCCTCCGTGTGTAGGGGCCGGCGGCAGCTTCTCCAAGAGCGCGGCTTGCTCGCGCAGGTGCCACGGCATTTCGGCGTACACGTCGTCGAAGAGCGACGAGCGCGGCGGCGGCGGGAGCGACTCGACCTTGGTCACCGCGGCGGCGATCTCGGCGGTGAGCTCGGCGTCGAGCGCCGCGTCGCGCGCGTCGTCCGCGAGCTTCAGGTGAACGAGGTGGCGGCGCAGACGATCGAGCGGATCCTTCTTCGCCCACGCCTCGACCTCTTCGTTCGAGCGGTACCGCGTCGGATCGTCGCTCGTCGAGTGCGCGCCCATTCGGTACGTGACCGCTTCGACGAACGTCGGACCGTCGCCGTTCTTCGCGTGCGCCACCGCTTCGCTCATCACGCGGTGCA
>JAYVXB010000805.1:0-9762 GCA_043785585.1 Deltaproteobacteria bacterium
CGGAACTTGTTGTGGAACGCGGTCGCGTTCTTCAGGCCTTCGGTTCCCGTGACGCCTTCGAACGGCGAGAGACCCTGGTCGACGACCGCCGCGATCTTCTGGAACTCCGTCTCCTTCGCCATCATGTCCCAGTACGCCGCCGGACCGTAGATTCCGTTGCCGCCCTCGCGGATGACGAACGGGTTCGAGTCCGGGTCGGCGAACATCTGGTAGGGGATGATCGAGTAGTACGCCTGGAAGAAATCGGCGTCCTGCTTCGCCGTGAAGTCCGACGGACCGAGGTTGCCGTAGGTCGTCGCAGGCAGCTGCAAGTACTGCTGCATCTTGTTGTAGAGGGTCGAGTTCGCGTTGTGGTTTGCAGCGACGACCGCGTTCTTCAGCGGCTTGATGTCGCCTAGCGCGCACGTTCCGTCGGTGTCCCACTCCTGCGGGTTACCGTCCTTGTCGACGTAGTCGAGGCCGTAGCTCGCGCCGATCGACTTCAAGAAAAAGTCGATCTTGTACGCGAGCTCCTTCTGAACGTAGTTCGCGAGGTTGATCGTCCCCTGGAGGATTTCGCCGGTGCGCGGGTCGGCCGAGCTCGGACCGAATCCGAGGAAGCCTTGGTTGCCGTCGAGATCGTCGATCCAGCGAACGAAGCTGTAGCGGACGTCGCCGAACTCGCGGTTCGGCCCTTTGCCGTCGCCGAGCACCTTGTCGTCGTTCCAGTTCAAGAAGTCGACGCGCGCCTTGGCGCCTGCCTTCGCGAACATCGCGTTGGTCACGTCCTTGATCCCGTCCTTACGAAGGAAGGACCCGTTGGGACCCGCGATGTAGTCGGGGACGCCCGGCGAGAAGTAGTACGTGATCGGCTTGTTCGGGTTCCAGCGCTGAACGAGCTGGCGCGCCGCGAGGAGCTGCGTGTTCGGGTCGCGGACGATCGGGATGATGTTGAAGATGCCGTACTTGTGGCGAATCGGATCCTTCTCGTCGACTTCCATCGGGACGTACGCATCGGCGTTCGTCGCGGGATCGTCCATCGGCTTCACGCGCTTCAGCGAGTACATCAGGTTGAAGCTGACGTTCTCGCGGCCGATCTGGCCCGCCTGAACCGCCGTCGGGCCGTACGCCGTGACGCAGGTCGCGTCGTCGTACTTCACCGGAACGGTGATGTTGACGGTCCACTGGATGTAATCCTGGAGCCGATCGTCGTGCGTCTCGACCTTGAAGCTGTCGGGGACGAGGGTCGCCGACGCGCTCGAGAGGTCGGTGCACTTCGCGAGACCCGAGCTGACGAACCCGCCGAGCGGCGCGACGTCGCTCATGTCGTTCTTCGCGAAGCTGACCTTGACCCACTGGCGAACTTGCCAATCGAGCTCTTGGTTCTCCTCGTAGAAGTTCGACTTCTCGCCGTCGAGGTTGACGCGGTACTTGAGGTCGACGTTCGTCACCGGCCAAGCGTTGACGACTTCTTCCGTGCGAGTCACCGACGGCGTCGTCGAGATCTCACGGACGTTCAGCATCTGCAGCTTGTCCTGCGTGACGCGGAAGCGGACGTAGCGGAAGCCCGACTCGGCGCCCGGGAAGACCCCGAGTGCACCGAGCGGGTTCGGCGTGGACGCAGACAGAACCGTCGACTGGAGGAACCAGCCCGGATCCGTCTGCGAGCCGTCCCCCGATTCGACGAGGAACGACTTCTTTACGTATTGGTTTTCGTTGAACACGCCGTTACGAGACGGGCGGTCCGCCACGCAGCCGAGTGAGCCGAATGCGCCCGCCGTCGTGGCGAGGGCACCCATCGCGAGCAATGCAGCACGGAAGGAGCGAGTGCGAGACTTGGGTTGATTCATGACGAGGTTCTCCATGGCCTTCCTGATGCTCACTGCTGGGTAGCCGCTTTGGGGTCGTACAGCGTGCCGTCGACCACGCGGCCGTAGCCGCCGCCTTGCGTGATGCCGACGCGAACGCCGCCGACTCCCGAGGTGATGTAATCCGCGTAGTTCCCGTAGGGGCTGTAGCGAACGATGATCGCGCAGGCCTGGTACGCACCCGGGTGGGACGTGAACCAGTCGAGGATCGTCGAGACCGAGGTGTACATGCGCGCCGAGAGAAGATCCTTGGTGATCGGGTCCTGGCAGAGGAAGAGATCTCCGAGGAAGTCGGTCGTCTCGACGGCGAGGAAGTTCACCGCGTCGGGGATGACCTTGTGCGTCTTCGGGTCGACCGCGAAGTCGTAGTCGACGTTCGCGGTGATCGTGTTGCCGGTCAGATCGAGCTGGTACGTCTCGATGAACTTGTCGCGCGTTCCCGAGAGGGCCACGGGGAACCCGACCCCGGGCTGCTTCGGGAGCCAGGGCATGAGGACCTGGATGTTGTCGCCCGCCGCCGGGGCGATCGACGTGAGGTCATACGGGTTCGAGTGAAGCGGGACCTTGACCATCGCCGACTGGATGTTGTCGTACGTCTTGATGATCTTGATCGGCGAGGCGCCGAGCGTCCACACCGTGCGAGACTGGCCGAACGCGCCTTCGTACGCCGTGAGGATCGGCTTGTTGAACTCGTCGACCGTGACGGCGCCGGCGTCCATCGGCGGCTGCTGCAGCGTGCCCGGCACGCAGGTGCATGCCGACGTGATGGGGTCGATCGCGACGTCGCAGCAATGACCCACGACGTTGTCGACCGTGGTGGCGCAGTGGTAGGCCGGCGTGACGACGTCGGTGGCTCCGTTGCCGCAGGTCGATGCCTTGATGATGTGATCTTTCCATCCCGCGAGAAGGATCGGGCTGCCGAACATGTTCGTGAGCAACGCCGTGTCCTGCTTGCCCGGCGCGTCGTTCACGCCGCCGCCTCGGTGGTCGATCATCGAGGTGTACATCGCGCCTTCACCGCGGAGGAGATCGCGGCTGAAGTCGTAGCTGTTCATGATGCCGTTCTTGACGTCGGCCGTGAACACGATGTCGACCGGATCGCTCGTCGCCGTGACGGCCGAGCGCTCGACGTACTCCGCGATCTCGAACTGGCCTGCGCCGATCGAGTCGAAGAAGAGGTTGTAGCCGTCGAGCTTGACCGCATCGATCTGCGCGAGGGTCTGGTTCGCGCTGACGCCAGCGCTCTTCAGGTATTTGACGAGAGCGATGAACCACTGCCGGAAGTAGAAGCGGTTGTCGCGCGCCTCGACCGGGAGGTTCGCGACGACGCCCTTGCCGAGGATGTTGAGGACGCGGTTGAACGACTGCGGGAACGTATCGCCGGCTTTCGTGCAGTTCCTGTAGCCAGTCGTGAGGTTGCCGTTCGCGTCGTTGCAGAAGGTGACCGAGTGGTGGCCCGGCTTCATTCCGCCGATGCCGAAGCCCTTCGCCGCGACGCCGAGGGCGTTGGAGGCGTATCCCGGCGCGAGCGCGACCGGCGCGGCCGTGACGAAGCCTTCGAAGCCGGTGCACTTGGCGCTCTGGAGTTGCGCGTCCGTGAGCCCGGGCGCAGCGCAAGCTGCATCGCCGAGTTGGTGATTGTAGCCGGCACCGTAGAGCGCCGTAGCGAGGCGGTTTAGCTCGGCCTGAACGAGCTGTGCGTACTCGAGGTAGATCATGCCGGCGCCGTGGAGGTCGGGCGCCTGCGTCGTGTCGTGGTTCGGGTAGTCGTTGGCGATCTTCCCGAGCGTCGACTGGTCGATGCGGAACTCGGTCGAGAGATCGTCCGCCGTCGGGCGATCCATGTCGCTGACGACCTTGTCGGCGGCGAGCGTCGCGTCGGTGAAGTTGACGTCGACGCCCGTGACGTCGAAACGAAATCGCTCCGTGCCGTGGCGAAGACCGCCGAGGAGCTTGTTGAGCTCGATCGTGTCCTTCGTCGTGTCGCCAGTAACCTGAACGCACTTGCTGAGGAAGTCGCCGTACGTGAGGCCGAACTTCAGCACGCAGTCGGGTTTGCCGGTGACTTGCGACGTGGCCGTCGGTCCCTCGGCGTCGATCTTGAGGAGCGGAGCGGCGAACGCGAAGGGCATGACCTTCGCGAGGTCGCCGTCGAGGCGGTACGGGACGCTCGGTGTGGGCTGGCCAGCGTTCTGGTTCAACACCCAGATCGCGCTTCCGACGGCGGGGACGTAGAGGTACGCGACGTCGCCGAACGAGCCTTGGATGCAGCGGCGGTCGGCGTTGCAGTCGTCGCTGGGCGCGAGGCCGCCCGCGAACGTGTTGAGGACGGCGTCGTGGATCTCGTTGCGCCAGTCGTTCGCCCCCTTCGCTCCGTTCCAGTCCATCGTGAACCCCGCGCCGTCGCGCTGAACCTGGCGCGAGACCGGAACCTCGTACGTATGATCGCCGAAGCGGCCGCCCGTGCGGCTCTTGAGCTTCATCGACCCGAGGTAGCCCTGGTAGAAGACCGTGAAGCTGCCCTTCCGGTTCGACACGAGGTAGTGCATCCACAGCTCGGCGTTGTCGCCCCAGGTAATGACCTGGTTGCCGTCGCCGAAGAGATCGCCCTGCGCGTCGCCCTGGCAAAGGCCGCCACCCTTCGGCGGCGGAATGATGAGCGCGCCCTTGCCGTCGCGAACCGGAGTCTCGGCCTTCTCGACCGTGAGCCCTTGCCACGAGTCGCCGCCCGAAAGATCGAGCGCGGTGCTGCCGGTCGGCGGCGTGATGTCTTGCTGAAGCGCCCAGGCCCACATCTTGGCCTTCTCGGCGCCGGTGCAGAGCTCCTGCTTGTTCTGACCGGTCTGGCGCTGCGTGAAGTCCTTGCTCGCGGGATCGGCCCATGAGCCGCCGTCTTCGCTCTGCGTCCCGTTCTGGTGATCGCCGGCGCCTCCGGGCGCGGGGCTGTACGTTTGGGTCGGCCCGTCTTCGCAGCCCATCATGACGAACGACGCGGCGGTTACGACCGTCGCGCATGCGAAACGTCGCATGGCGGAAACGCCGAGGCGGCTGGGGAGAGAGGTGAGGACGGACCTACGCATGGATTTTCCTCATTCGAGCAAGTGACTTGTTCTGGCGCGAGAGCTCCGGGGAGCGCGCGGCCGTGGTGCAAACTTCAGACCTTCGAAGACAGACCGCTGGAGTGCTGGGATTTTCCGTCGATCGGCGAGAATATTCCCGCCGCAGCGCGGAGGCCGTCAGGCGAATGACGGCTCCGGCGAAAACCTTCTTACGTGGGGGTGACGCGAGCAACCGAGCGAGCGAGCTCGGGCGCGAGGCGAGCGGATGGAATGGAACAAAACACGTACACGGCGCGATCGCATCGAACGCGATCCACCGCTCCCGTTGTCCGAACCCCCGCCGCCCCGCTGAAAGTCATAAGCGGGGGCCTCGTTACGCCCGTGCGCCTTCTACGTAAATCGAAAGGAGCCCTACTTTGATCTAAATCAAAGTTGGCTCAACGTGCTCACGCGCCAAAGGCGCGGCGGAACGCGAGTGCGAACGACGCTGCGCGCGCGCGATCGATCGGACCGCCGGCGATCCCACCGTCGCGGAGGGCGCTCCCGACGATGACGCCGTCGCTCAGCGAAGCGAGCTCGGGGAGCGATTCGATCGTCGCGCCGCTGGCGACGAGGATCGGGGTGTCGGGGAGCGCGTCGCGAACCGCGCGGAGCTTGGACGTGTCCGCAGCGCGGCCGGTGCCCGCACCCGTCACGAGGACGACCTCGGCCATGCCGCGGTGCACGAGGTCCTGCGCTTCGTCGCCCACCGGGCGTGCTGCCAATGGCGCGGAGTGCTTCACGTCGACGTCCGCCCAGATCGCGACGTGCTCGGCGCCGAGATCGCGTCGAGCACGGAGGGTCGCGGCGGCGTCCCCCTGCACGAGCCCCTGGTCGGTGACGCGCGCGCCCGTGTGGACGTTCACGCGAATGCACGACGCGCCGGTGACGCGCGCGATCGCGAGCGCCGCGTCGGCATCGTTGCGGAGCACGTTGACGCCGAGCGCGATCGAAGGCGCGGCCGCGCGAACGGCGACGGCGCACGCGGTCATCGTCGCGACCGTGACGCGCGGCACCGGGCCGCCGAAGAAAGGCGTGTCGCCGAAATTCTCGATCATCGCGACGTCGAAGCCGGCGTCGGCGAGAGCGCGCGCGTCGGCGGCGGCACCTCGCACGATCTCGGCGACATCGAGCTTGGATCGCGGGCTCCCCGGGAGCGGCGGCAGATGAATCACACCAACGAGACGCGCGCGCGACGACCGCGGTGCCGCGCTCAATTCGGAAGCTTCAGCGCAGGGCCCGCGCCGCCTCCCGGCATCGTGAGCCCCGGCATCATCGGAGCACCTCCCGGCGCGCCGCCGCCACCGGCGGGAATGAACTCCGGACGCCCGAGAGGACCACGAATCGTCCACGCGTAAAACCCATCCGGGCGCTTCGACTGCTTCACCTTCGGATCGAGATCGAACAGTGGCGCCGCGTTCGAGCCGGGCGCGCCGAAGAGCGTCTTGGTCATGTCGCTCTTCGTTCGGTATCCGTCGTTGACCTTGAACTTCACGGCGATGTCGGCGAGCGAATCGGTGGCGAGCTCGCGCATCCCGATGCGCCCTTCGCCTTGGAGCTCGAGATCTTTGCCGCTCGCCGCGAGCTTCGAGATCTTGAGCACGCCCTCCTTCGCCTCGCCGACGAGCTTGATGTCGCCAACCGAGAGGCGCGGCAGCGTGAGCGCGACCGGCCCCTGCAGCTTCGCTTTCCCGTCACCGACGGCCACGTCCTTGATGTCGAGCGTGACGCCTCCACTCCCCTTCGACGCCTTCCCGTCCGGCAAAAATAGGCTGATCGTGCCGCTCATCTTCCCTTCGAGTGGCAAGCCGATGAGATCGGCGATCGGCTGCACTTGACCGATGTCGACGCCGTCCAGCTCGAGATCGACCCGACGATCCTTGCCATGCAGATCGTGGGCGCCCTTGATCGTTCCGCCGAACGCGTCGATGCGGAAGGTGATGTCTTGGTTTCCGACGAGGAGGCCGAGGAGCGAGATGCGCGCCGTCGCCTCCTCTATCTTGATCTCGGCCGGCGGCTTCGACGGTTCGGACGCCGCGCTGAAGAGGTGCACCCCCTTCATCTTCACGCCCGTGAGCCAGTGCCCCGTCATCTCGTCGATCTGCAGCTCTTGGTGCCCGTTGGTCGCGCGTTGCTGCGCGTTGAACGACGCGACGATGCGATCGCGGAGCTTGTCGTACGGGAAGGTGACGACCGCGAAGACGGCGAGCGCGAACAAGTAGAAGAGTGGATAGACCACGAACGGCGCAAATTTTCTCAGGCGCTCTTTCATGGTTTCTTGTCCTTGTCCGGCTCGGGCGCGGCGGGCTTCTCGATGCGATCGTACGCCGAGATCCCGACCTCGACGTCGTAAGAGTCGGGCTCGCCGGTGCGTTTCCGAATGCCGAGACGGGTGACGGCGACGGAGTTGCCGCTCTTCTCGATGCTCTCGAGAAACTTCGAGATGGCGTACATGCCGGCCTTCTTGAGGTGCACCGTCGTGCTCCGCTCGATGTAGCGCTTGCCGACCGGCACGTCGGGGCGATCGACCGAGTCGGTCACGTCGAGCTTGTGCGCGCGCGCCGTCTGCTCGATGTAGCCGGCGAGCGGCGGAGCGCGTTTCGCGTAGCGCGACGAGATCGCGTCCTTCTTCGCCTGGCGATCGCGGAGCTTGCCGCGCGCGTCTTGCACGTCGGATAGCGCCTGCTTCAGCTCCTCGGTGTCCGCGCGACGCGCGCGCACGAGCAGCTCCATGCCGATCGGAACGCCGATGATCACGACGACGGCGAAGATCATTCCGAGGACGCCGACGAGGCGTCGCTCGCGCGGGTTGATGTTCACGAGGCCGGCCATGTCACTTGCCTCCCGACGCGGCGGACGTGGACGGCGTGGCGCTCGCTGCGCCGGTCTCGCCCTTCTTCTTGGGCGGCGTCTTGATGTCCTCGGGGCACTTCAGATCGAACTCCATGACGTATTTCTGCCGCTCGCCACCGACGACCTGGTTCGTCCGCGTAATCTTTGCATCTTGCACGCATCGTTCGCTCTTCAGCGACGCCAGGATCGCCTGCGCGTCGGGGATTGTCCCGACGATGCCGTGGATGATCACGTGGCTCTTCTGGACGTCGAGCTCTTCGATGTCGTGCTTCATCGACTGCGGAATGTCTTCGGACAGCTTCACCATCACGTCGAACGCGTCGCCGTGAGGCATCGGGTCTTCGTCGACCGTGCCGGCCTGCGCGCCGAGCAACTCTTGCGCGCGCGCTGCGCTCGTCGTCTCTTCACCGAGGACGTCCTTCGTCACGGTGGCGAGCGCGGTCTCGAGCGTCGCGCGCTCCTTCGACAGCGCGTACATCTTCGCCCACGCCGTGAACGCGAAGCTCACGAGAATCACCGCGGCGAGACCGGCGAGGAGCGGAATCTTCTCCTTCATCCACGCGAAGCCACGCTCGTACGAGAGCGGCCCTTTGCGCAGGTTGAGGCCGAGCGGACGACCCCCGAGATCGAGTGCGAGACCGATCGCCTTCGCGTAGCGCGGCATCTCGCGGGCTCGTTCGGGATCGATCGCCGCAACGTCGATCGGCGGCGGCGGAAGCACCTCGACGGGAATCTCGAGCTCGCCCGCGAGGAACCCTTCTGCCCCCGAGACGAACGCGCCGCCGCCGCACAGGAAGACGCGCAGGGGTGGCACGCCGCCGGTGGCGCGGTACGCCGCGATCGTCGTGCGGATCTCGCGCGCGAGACGCGGCGCCGTGCCCGGGAGCCCTTGCGTGCCGAACGACAGCGTGCGCCCGAAGACCGGCTCGCCGTTTCGCACGAAGAGGACCTCGCTCGACTTCGTTCCGAGATCGAGCAGCACGACCGGCCCCGGCTCGGACAACACCGGAAGGTGCGGGACGAGGTTCGCGAGCGGAAATGCGCCGACACCGACGCGCTCCGGCTCTTGACCGATCGCGGTCTTCACCGCCTCGATCCGCCCGCGCACGTCTTCGAGGCGCGCGACCGCCGCGAGCACGTGAATCCCCTCGCCCTTCTCGAGACGCGACGACTGAAGCACGCGGTAGTCGAAGACCGAGTCGACGATCTCGAACGGCACTTGGGCTTCGAGCTCGAACCCGAGCACCTCGGTGAGCTGCTTCTGCGCGTTCGCGGGGAGCGTCAGGAGCCGCAACGCCGCGCGCGATCCTTCGATCGACGTCGCCACGCCGTCGTTCGCGTTGACCTTGCCGCCGAGCGCCGCAGACACCGCGATCCGAATCGCCTCCGGCACGCCACCCGACTCGGCGACGTCGGCGGCGACGAGCGCGACCAGCGACGTCTTTCGGTACGTCGACTTGATCACGGCCACTTTGACCGCAGACGAGCCGACGTCGATTCCCAGCCAGGTAGGCATGTACTCTCCTTACGCTCCTATTCGACTTTGTAATGAATGATGGTGCCGCCGGTGCTCGGGAGCATCGCCGCCGTGATCGCGTTGGGATCGGCGGGAGGTGTTCCCGCTGGCGGCGACGTCGCGGCCGGAGGTGCTCCGCTCCCCGCCGCGCCGGGCGTTCCGGGGGCACCCGCGCCGATGAGCGGAGGCGCCGTGCGAAAGTCGACCACCGCGTGGATCGAGGTGCGCGTCTCGCGTTTGTATCCTTTGACGACGCCGACGGCGAAGATCGAAAACATCTTGCTCTCGGTCGAGATGCTCTTCGCGAACTCGCTCTCGGACTGAAACTTCACGGGCTTCATTCCCATTCCCGTGAGGAGCGGCCCGAGCATTCCTTGCCCCTTCATCATCGTAATGAACTCGGCCGGCGATCCCCAAATCGGCGCGCCCATCGAGATCCCCTTCGCCA
>JAYVXB010000806.1:0-9755 GCA_043785585.1 Deltaproteobacteria bacterium
CCTCGACCGCCGCGCGCGCGATGGCGAGCCCGAGCCCCGAGCCGCCCTTGCGCGAGGTCGCCGGCCGCTCGAAGAGCGTACGCCGCACGGCCTCGGGGAGGGGTGCGTTTCTTGAGGGCAGGCATAGTGGACGAAGGTAACCAGGGACGCGCCGGTGCGGCATCCGAAGGACGCCGTCCGAGCATTCGAGCGCGCCGCCGCTTTCGGCGTTCCCCGAGCCGGCCAGTGATGGCCAGGCCAGACCTTGGGTGATGGCCAGACCTTGGCCTACGTCGGGTAGTGTGAACGACGGTGAGAGTTCGAACCTCACTTTTTTCGGATCCGGCCACGTCATTAGTTCAAATCCAGGGCGCCAAATCCGTTAGGTGTCGTCCCATGGGGCGGCGTAGCGGCACGGTGACCGCGATCGAGATCCTACGTGCGTTCATCGCACGAAGAACGTGGCGCCAGGCAGACCTCGCGCGCGAGATCGACATCACGGTCCCTGCGCTGCGTAAGCACCTCCTCTCGTGGTCCGCGGCGATTCCCCTGACGAGCACGGCGTCGCACCCGGACGTCTTCTGGGAGCTGCCGCGCGACTGGCACCCGGCGGGCGTCCTGCTGGATGGGAGGGCCGTCGCGGATCTCGTGCGTGTCCTCGCGCGCGCGCCGAAGAGCGTCGATCGCGATGCCCTGATCGCGCTCCTGTTTCGCCGCCACCCCGTCGCGCCTACGGTCTCTGCGATCCGCGCTCCGGAGCTGGACGCGGAGGAGCAGCAGTTTCTCCCGATCGTCGAGGAGGCCGCCGCGCGCCAGGCGGTCCTCCGCATGAAGTACTTCAGTGCGCGCCGCGGCGAGACGGACTGGCGCGATGTGTCGGTCGCGCGCGTCTACCCCGCTTCGCCGCCACGCTTCGTCGCCTTCTGCCACCGCGCGCGCGCGCAGCGCCTGTTTCGGGTCTCGAACATCGCGAGCGCCCACGTCGGCACGCGCGAAGAGTTCATCGCGAGCGATCCGAAGGAGCTCGAGAAGCGTGAGCACGGTCAGGTCGACGGCTGGTACGACGACGGCGAGCCCGAGGGCGAGGTCGCGTTCTTCGTCGCGGCCCCGCACGATCGGTGGGTCCGGCGAAACCTGCGCGCCGGCATGCGTGCAGAGCCCGTCGATGGCGGTCTTCGCGTGGTCGCGCCGTCGTCGGGCTTGGTCGCCGCCGCGCGCTTCGTCGTGGGGTTGGGCGAGGCGGCGCGCGCGGAGACACCGAGCCTCGATGCGGCGGTGCGGGAGCTGGCCGCGGGCGCACTGGGGGTACCCCGGGCGAAGACGCTGAGCGTGCGTGCAGTCGGGCGTATTCGAGTGAAGCGATAGCGGGAGGGGGAGGGGTAGAAACGTGGGGAGCAGGGCGAAGTGCGTGAAGAACGTGAGGAAGGCGAGCGAATGACGGCGTACGAAGAGTTTTTTCGCAGCGTTGCGAACCAGGCGCCGCACGGATGGCAGTCTGCGCTCGGCGACGACGAAGCGTGCGCGGATCGCGTGATTCGTATCCCGACGGGCTTCGGAAAGACCGCCGGGGTGGTCCTCCCTTGGATGTTTCATCGCGTGAAGCGCGACGATAACGCCTGGCCACGGCGCCTCGTCTTCTGCTTGCCCATGCGCGTCCTCGTCGAGCAGACAGAGGGAGCCGTAAAGGCTTGGGTGAAGGCTGCTGGGCTCGATGTCTCGGTGACCGTGCTCCTTGGGGGGCGGCGCGAGACGCCCTGGCTCGAGCGACCGGAGATTCCGGCCGTGATCATCGGCACGCAGGACATGCTTCTCTCCCGCGCGCTGATGCGCGGCTACGGCTCAGGGCGCGGTCTCTGGCCGATGGAGATGGGGATGCTCAACTGCGATGCGCTCTGGGTCGTCGACGAGGTGCAGCTCATGGACGTTGGACTCGCGACGACAACGCAGCTCCATGCGTTCCGGCGCAGCGACGAGGAGCTTGGCCGGCCGACGCCGCGCCCTACTCGGACCTGGTGGATGAGCGCGACGCTTCAATCGTCATGGCTCGACACGGTCGACTTCGCGCCGCGCGCCGGAGCCGTCTTGCGAACCTCGATGAATTCGCAATCCCGAAGGGGTGGGCTCTGGGATGTGCGCAAGGCGTTGACGGTGAAGAGTGACCTGAGCACGCCGGAAGAGGTGGCCGATACCATTGCCGCGCAACACAGCGCCGGTACGGTCTCGTTGGCCATCCTGAATACGGTAGACCGGGCGCGCAAGGTCTACGAAGCGCTCTCCAAGAAGCGCTTCGGCGCAGAACTTCAGCTCGTTCACTCACGTTTTCGTGGCGCAGAGCGGCGAGGTTGGGACTTCCTGCGACGTGATGCGGCCCCCCCGGCCGCGGGACGGATCATCGTTACCACGCAGGTGGTCGAGGCAGGCGTTGACCTTTCGTCCCGATTGCTCGTGACCGACCTCGCGCCGTGGGCCAGCCTGGTGCAGCGGTTCGGGCGATGCGCTCGGTATGAAGGTGAGGCCGGTGAAGTCGTCGTCATCGGCGGCCTCCCGTCCGACGAAAAGAAGGCCCTCCCCTATTCGATCGCCGAGTTCGAGTCTGCATCGCGCGCCCTTGGAGCGATCGGTGTGGACGTGGGGCCGGCGGCGCTCGAGACGTTCGAAGAACGCATCTCGATGGCCGACGAGGCTCTGCTCGCGGCGTTGTACCCGTACCAGCCCCTTCACGTTCTTCGTCGAGGCGATTTCGACGATCTCTTCGACACGACCCCCGACCTCTCCGGGGCCGACCTCGACGTTGGTCGATACATTCGGAGCGGAGAGGATCGCGATGTTTCTGCATTTTGGCGGCCCGTGGAGGCCGCCCATGCCCGCGAACTCGACGTCGAGCCGCCGGGTCGGGAGGAACTCTGCCCTGTTCCGGTCGGCGAGCTTCGAGCCTTCTTGGACAGAGGCGCTGCAGCCTTCTGCCGCGACTACGTCTCGGGGCGTTGGAAGCGAGTCGAGCGGCTCGTGCCGGGCATGACGGTGATGCTGATGAGCGCTGCGGGCGGGTACGACCTCAAACGCGGGTGGGACGCCAAGTCGGCGGCAGAGGTTGCGCCCATTCCGCCCACTGAGGCTGCGAGTCGCTTCGAGGCGACCGCTTCCTCCGCGGACGACGAGGAACTCAGCGAATCCGGCTGGAAGACAATCGCAACGCACGGGCGCGAAGCGGGGGAGATCGCCTCTGACCTCGCGAAGACGCTTGGTCTCGGCGACGACCTACGCATGTTGCTATCGATTGTCGGCCGCTGGCACGATGCTGGCAAAGCTCACGGTACGTTCCAGGCGGCGATTCGACGCGACACCCGCACCGCAGTAGGTGGGCTCGCGCTCCGGCGGGATCTCGCGAAAGCCCCGCGCGACGCGTGGCGCAAGCCCGCGTACCCCGAGCACCCAGGTTTCCGGCATGAACTCGCGAGCACACTCATGATGTTCGAGCTACTTCGTCGCTCGGCGCCGGAACACGCAGGCATGCTCGGACCTCATCGCGAATTGTTCGAGGCGATAGGAGAGCCGGTTGCCATGCCGGACGATGCCGAACGCGTGCGCGATGCGGCTCTCGCCCGAGAGCTTGCGGCTCTGTCAGCGGAGAATCTCGACCTTGCGCTCTATCTGGTTTGCTCCCACCACGGAAAGGTGCGCACGAGCTGGTCGTCCACGCCGAACGACCAGCGCACCGCCAACGGTGAGATCCACGGCGTTTCGGACGGCGACATCGTGGAGCCCGTGCGTCTGCCTTTGCGCGACGGCGGGCGCGAGGAATTGCCGGCGCTCCGCCTCTCGCTCGCAGCGTCCGCCCTAGGCCTGAACGGTCGCTACGGTGCATCCTGGGGCGATCGCGTCGCGCGGCTTCTTCAGCGCTTCGGTCCGTTCACGCTGGCGTACCTGGAAGGCGTGTTCCGCGTCGCCGACTGGAAAGCGTCGCAGCTCGACACCCCCGAGGACGCATGAAGCAAGCCGTGGTGGCACTGCGAGGATGCGCGCCGGCGCCCCTCGCACATTATCTCAAGGCCTTGGGAATTTTTAGGCTTGTCGCGGACCAGCGTGACCCGGAGGCGCGTGGATTCTGGCGCGACGACGTCTTCTATCTTGCGAGCGCTCTCGACGAAGAGTCGCTTGTCACGTTCATCGCTGACCAGTTCGAGCCGACACCCATGCTGTCGCCATGGAATGGGGGGAGCGGATTCTATCCGAAGGACAATCACACGGCGATCGACGCCATCGCGTCGTCGACCGCTTCGCGATTTTCGAACTATCGGGCTGCGATCGCTTTGGCCCGCGCCGACGTCGCGGGGCGGCAGGAGCGACCGGCGGAAGGTGAGAAGGACGCCCTTCTAGGATTGTGTCAGCGGGAGTGGGCCGAGCCTGCGCTTGCCTGGTTCAACGCGGCCGTCTCGCGGAGTGGCGAAGGCAAGGGCCGATACCCGTCCCTTCTCGGCACGGGCGGCAACGATGGTCGACTCGACTTCACCAACAACCTCATGCAGCGATTGACGGAGTTACTCGACGTAGCCACAGGGCAGGCAACATCCACCGCCCGCGCTCTGGCGGTCGTCGCACTCTTCGGCGGCCATGAACGGGGCTTGGTGTCGGCAGCCATCGGGCAGTTTCTTCCGGGCTCCGGCGGAGCCAATGGGACGGCGGGCTATGACGCCGCCACCCTCTTCAACCCCTGGGACTTCGTGCTGTCGCTCGAGGGCGCGCTCGCCTTGCGTGTCGCCGCGCTCCGCAAGCTGGACGCTGCCGGAGCAACGTTGGCATCAGCCCCCTTTGCCCTGCAGCCGCTATCCGCGGGTTACGCGAGCGCCGGCGCAGAGGATGATGTCGGCCGGGGCGAGCAATGGATGCCCCTGTGGTCGGGGCCCGCCCGCTATGACGAGCTGAAACGGCTGTTTGCGGAGGGTCGTCTCCTCTCCGGCACCACACGGCCTCGCGGCGCGCTCGACGGTGCGCGCGCCATCGCGAAGCTCGGGTGCGCGCGGGGCGTGAGCGGCTTCGAGCGCTATGCGTTCATGGTCCGAAATGGATTGTCCAACTTGGCGGTCCCGCTCGGTCGCGTGCGGACGCGGCAGTCGCCCAACGTCGATGTGCGCCTTCTGGATGAGCTCGACCCATGGATCAACGCGCTACGGCGTGCGAGCGAGGACAAACACGCGCCCCAGTCGTACGGACGTGCCCTGCAGCGAATTGAGCGAGTCTCTTTGGACACGTCGCTGAGGGATCTGCCGAGTCCCGACGACTGGTGCACGCTGGTGACCGAACTGGGCGCGACGGAGGATATCCTCGCTCGCAGCGCCCGCTTCGCTGCAAGGGCACGTTTGAGGCCGGTGCCGATTCTCTCTGCTCGGTGGTTAGAGGCGGCCGACGACGGGTCCGTCGAGTACCGGTTGGCGGCGTCGCTTGCATCTGCGTGCGCGCCGTCGCGCGACGGCCAGTTCGACGAACTCGGTCCTATCCGAGCGCATTGCCTTCCGCTCGACCCTGCGAAGCGGTTTCTGGCGTTCGCTTCTTCGGACGACTCCCTCCGCGACGACCCACGCGTTGTCTGGACGGGGGCGGACGTCGTTGATGCACTTGCCAAGGTCGTTCTCCGGCGCGCGATGGAGTCTAAGCGCGCCGGGTACGCGGGGCTCGCGCTAGGCGGCGTACGCCATGCGTCACTCGAGGACGTCAGGGACTTCGTACTTGGCGCCGTAGATGAGGCGCGCCTCGGACGGCTCGCGAGAGGCTTCATGTGCGTGACGCCCGCATCGCGCGGCTCCCAAGCCGTCGGGCGAGCCCTTCCCCTCTACGCGCTGTTCCGGATTTCAAACCTCGATGCGAGCCGCGGCGCGCGAACCTCACTACCCCCGGGCACGGACGCCCGCGTCGATCCGCAGACGCTCCGCCTTCTCGCGGCCGGTCGCCTCGACGCTGCGGTTCGACTTGCCCTCGCGCGCGTCGGGGCGATGGGCTTTCGCCCGCGCCTTCGTTGCGCAGCGGGGGACGCGCGCCTCTCGCTTCGGCTCCTCGCGAGCCTGGCGTTTCCAATTGGCCCCGCCGGCGTTCGCACTGCGCTCGACGCCGTGACCAAAGCTTCTGAACCTCACGAAACGGAGATCCGATGACCATCGACCTGGCTGCCCTCACTTCCGCCGACCCCAAGCCCTCGCGTCTTCTCGTCGAGGCCTCGCTCAAGCCGATCCAGGGCTCGCGCTTTCAACCGACCGGATTTCCCGACCTCGGGGCGGCGGTGTTCGAGACGAAGGACGGCACACGGCTGCTCGTCGAGAGCGCCCAGAGCATGGCCAACCGACTGGAGGCCGTCGCCTGGGACTCCGTGAGGCAAGAGCTGGTGCCCGAGCTCGCGGGCCTCTCGTACGTGCGCGTTCAGACGAAGGACGGCGAGTACCTCACCAGTTCGATCACCGAAGCGCATCGGCTGAACGCGCCGTACGTTCTCGAGGGTAAGGACAAGAGCTTCTTCGAGCGGCTGAAGAAGGAGACGGACGAGCTCGGACACGGCCAATTGGAGCGAAGCAAGCTCGCGAAGATCATTTTTCGCTACGACGCCAACTCCTTGCTCCACGGAACTTTTCTGGCGAAGAAGGACCTCGTGGGTGGTCGCCTTCGTATCGAGCGCGCACTCTCGGCGTTCATCGAAGCGGACGGAGTGCGGATTGCAGCATCCGGCGGGGTGAAGAACGACCACGTGAATCCGAGCGGGGACGCCGCCAAAGGTTTCGGCAACGTTCCGTTTCAGAGGGACGAGTACACCGCCGACGCGATCACCGCGTTCTTCAACCTCGATCTCGGCGAGATCCGCGCATTCGGGCTCGGCGCCGACGCCGAGGCACTCCTCGTCGCGATGGCACTATTCAAGGTCCGCACGCTCCTGGATGGCAGCCTGCGTCTAAGGACCGCCTGCGACCTGGAGGTGGTGGGGCCGATTCGCGTTACAAGGCCCGCCGGGTACGCGTTGCCGACGCTCGCCGAGCTGCGCTCCGCCCTGCCCGCGCTCGTGGCAAAGTGCGCGTCGCAATTCGCCGCGGAGGGTGGCGTCACGAAGGTGATGTTCGAGGAGTAGGGCATGCTCATCCTCAAATTTCGCTTCCTCGCGGGTCGCTATCACGCAACACCGTGGGGCGCACACGTGAACGAAGGCCTCGTTGAGTGGCCCCCGAGCCCGTGGCGGGTCTTGCGTGCGATGATCGCCGTCGGGTTCTCGCGCCTCGGCTGGATCGAGACCCCCACGGTCGCCCGCGCTCTCCTCGAGCGCCTCGCGACACGGCCGCCGACCGTGTACCTCCCGCCGGCGCGCGCCGCTCATACGCGCCACTACATGCCGACAAACGACAAACCCACGAAGGTCCTCGATACCTTCGCACACGTCGGTGACGGTGAGGTTGCTGTCGTCTGGGATGTCGACGTTCCACCTGACGAGCGTGCCCTCGTGGAAGAGATCGCGTCCGCGATGCCATACCTTGGCCGCGCGGAGTCGTGGGTCGAGTGCCGCGTCGCCGACGAGGTCGGTGAGGGCCTGAGTCGGTGCGATCCTGCGGACGTGTGCCCGGGTCCAGGTCTAGAACGAGTCGCGCTCCTCGCTCCCGAGACGAGCGTGGCGTATGGGTACTGGCGGACGCGCGCAGTCGAGCAGGAGCTGGCGTCGGCGTTCGCCCGCGCGGTCGAGAAAGCGGAGCAAGCCCGGAAGAAGGCGCCGAAGTCTCTCGCGGCCAAGGACGTCGCGAAGATTCAGTCCGTGTTTCCTCCCGATATCATCGAGGCTCTTCGCATGGACGTCGGCGTTCTGCGCGACCAGGGCTGGAGCCAGCCGCCCGGGTCTCGGTGGGTATCCTATTGGCGCCGTATCGGCGCACTGACCGCGCCGGTCTCGAGCGCGGCCGTGGCGGCGCCTCGCGCGCCACCGACGACGGCGCTCTTCGCTCTGGCTTCGGATACGAAGAACGGGGAAGCGCTTCCCCGGCTGCGTGACGCGCTCTGGCGGATGGAAGCCCTGCACGACACTCTCGTTCGCTTGTCGGATACTGGTGGAAACGGCCCCGCGCCAGTCTTCACCGGCAAGGATGCTGGCGAGCCGATGCGCGGCCACCGCCATGCGTCACTCCTGCCGTTGACGCTGGACCGCCGTCGCGACCGCATCGACCATGTCTTGGTCCACGCTCCGATGGGTTTCGACGAACGTGCACGCACGGCGCTCGGTGCGCTCCAGCGCACTTGGGCAAAAGACTTGCCGGCCCTCTACGTGACGCTCGTCGGCATGGGTGCCGCGGGCGACTTCGCCAAGCTCGTCCCCAACGTCGACTGCGCGACGACCTGGAGAACCCAAACGCCCCTCGTCCTGCCGCGACACCAAAAGCCTCGGGGCCGAAATTCGCTCGAGGGCCAGGTGCGGGAGGAGATGGTGTCCCGGGGGTTCCCGGAGCCCGTTCGGGTCGAGGTACTCAGCCAGGACGAATTCCGCTGGTTCCGCCGCGCCCGGCGGGACGTCTCGCGAGCGCCCCCGGTTGCAGTGGGCTTTGCAATTCGCGTCGAGTTCGACGGGCCTGTAAACGGCCCGATCGCCATCGGGTATGCCTCGCATTTCGGTCTTGGCAGCATGGTGCCCTGCACGCCGTGACGCTCCTCGCGGCCTTCCGTCTGCTCCTCGAGCGCGAGAGCACACCATGACCGATCACGTTCCGGGTGAGTCCGAACTCCTCCTCTACCAGACCGAGGACGGTCGAACGCGTATTCAGTGCCGCTTCCAGGGCGGGCGAGACCGTCTGGCTGACGCGGGCGCTGACGGCAAGCTCCTCCAGAAGGACATGCAGACGATCAACGAGCACCTCGTGAACATCTTCGACGAAGGTGAGCTCCGTCGCGACGCAACCATCCGGAAACTCCGGATAGTTCGAAACGAGGGGAAACGGGAGGTTATGCCCCCCGTGGGCCGCCGTGACCCCGGCTCAATCCTCGACCACGTCACCGAGCGCCACCGCCGCCGCGTCCTCCACCGTCCGCCAAAACTCGGCGGTGTCCCCCGCGTCGAGTCCCTTCTTCACCTTCGCCAACTTGAAGTCGCGCAGCACTACGTTCGTGGCGGCCCGGCGATACCCGGCGTCGCTCGATCGGATCTCCGCGACCGCCTCCGCCATCGCCTTCCGCCGATCGGAGAATCCACGGATCGAATGGAGCAACGTCGCGACGAGGCTCTGCTCGAGGAGGCGCTCCACCTCGCCGTCCCAGTGCGCGACCCACTTCGTCTCGCCGTTTTTCTCAGCGAGGCGCGCCTTGTAGAACTCGAGGAGGGCGCCGCCGACGTGCTCTTCGACCTTGTTCTTGAAGTCGACTCGTTTGTACGCCATCGCGTCGAGGATCCTCGCGGCCACACGCGGCAATGCCGGAGGCGCTGCATGCTTTCTTACTGCGGACCGCATGGAAGAACCGTAGCCCAATCCCAACGTGAGGGCACTCGATGACCGACCCGTCCCACCTCCTCCCGAACGAGAACGATCCCGCGCCCGGCGTTCAGGGCGAAGCGCGCGCCAAGACGCTCCCACGGCGCCTGCCGCTCGTCGCGGATCCGCCCCAGCTCGTGCCCGCGCGGATGATCAACGAGGCGCTCTACTGCGAGCGGCTCATGTACCTGGAGTGGTCGCAAGGCGAGTTCGCAGACAATGTGTTCACAGTCGACGGACGCGCCGTGCACGCGCGCGCCGACGTGCCCCGCGGTGAGCTGCCGCCTGTCCCCGCCGAGC
>JAYVXB010000807.1:0-9737 GCA_043785585.1 Deltaproteobacteria bacterium
CGGGCTCGTCGTCTTCACGCGCACGTGGCTGGCGAAGCAGAGCCTCGCGTCGCAGTTTCGCGCGCACACCGTCCATCGTCGCTACATGGCGATCGCGCACGGCACCGTGCGCTCGCAGACGTTTCGCTCGCACCTCATCGAAGATCGCGGCGACGGCCGGCGCGGATCGGTCGAGGCGTCCAAGCGTCGCGGAAACAGCGAGGGGCAGCTCGCGATCACGCACGTCGAAGCGCTCGAGTCGCTCGACGGCGCGACGCTCGTCGCGTGCAAGCTCGAGACGGGACGCACGCACCAGATTCGTATTCACATGAGCGAGGCCGGTCATCCGATCGTCGGCGAGCGCGTCTACACGCGCGGGTACAACGGACGCGTCGTCTCCGCGCCGCGCCTCATGCTGCACGCTGCAGAGCTCGGCTTCGTGCATCCGGCCACCGGTCGCGAGGTTCGTTGGGAGCGACCGTTGCCGCCGGACTTCGAAGCCGTGCTCACGCGCCTCCGCCTACGCTGACTCGGGCTCCTTGGTGTTTTCGTCGCCGATGGCGCGCTTCAACGGGAGATAGAGGACGACCATCAGCACGCCCGTCGCGAGCGAGATCGCCGCGAGGAGCGCGAAGAACGCCGCGCCCGACATCTTGTTCGCGAACGTCGCGAGCCAACCGGACATGTAATTTCCGAACAGGCTCGAGAGAAACCACATCCCCATCATCATCGAGATGATCCGCGGCGGGCTGATCTTGGTGACGAGCGACATACCGACTGGCGACAAATAAATCTCGCCGAGCGTCAGCAAGAACGAGCAGCCGATGAGCCACGAGAAGCTCGCCTTGTGCCCGGCGTCGACGACGCGCCCGCCGCCGACCATCACGAGGAACGACACGCCGAGGAGGAAACAACCGATCGCCATCTTCGCGACGCTCGACGGGTCTTTCCCGCGCTTCACGAGCCACGCCCAGAAAGGATTGATCGCGAACGTGAGGGTGAAGATGAAGATGGGGTTCACCGATTGAAACCACGTCGACGGCATCACCCAGTCGCTGCCGAGCCACCGGAGCACGTGGAGATCGGCCTTGCGGTCCGCCCAGAACTGGAGCGAGACGCCTTGCTGCTCGTAAACGCCCCAGAACGAAATGTTGAGCACGCACAGGACGACGAGCGCGGCGATGCGCGCCCACTCGCCCTTCGTGAACGGCTTTCGAACGATCCCCGCCGCGTCCGCCGCCTGCTTCTTCGCGAGCTGATCGGGCGCGAGGAAGCGCTGACCCCAGATGTAGACCGCGACGCCGAGGACCATGCCGACGCCCGCGGAGCCGAAGCCCCAGTGCCATCCGTAGAGCTGGCCGAGCGTGCCGCAGACGAGCGGCGAGATGGCCGCGCCGGTGTTGATGCCGACGTAATAGACGTTGAACGCGCGGTCGCGTCGGTCATCGCCCTTCGCGTAGAGCTCTCCGACTTGCGTCGAGAGGTTCGATTTGAAGAAGCCGTTGCCGATGACGAGCACGAGGAGCGCCGGCAGAAACCACGACTCCTTCATCAACATGAACTCGCCGACCGCCATCACGACGCCGCCGATGACCACGGCCTTGCGCTGCCCGAGCCATCGATCGGCGATGATGCCGCCGAAGAACGGCGTGCCGTACGTCAGCGCCGTATAGATGGCGTAGATGTGATCGGCGAACTGCTCGTCGTCGAGGGGCCCGAAGATCGACTCGATTCCGCCGCGCAGCCCGAGCAAACCGCCGATGTGCTCGGCGACGCCCGGAAGCGACAAGCGATCCGCGACGTACAGCACGAGGAGCGCGCGCATGCCGTAGTAGCAAAAACGCTCCCACGCCTCGGCGAAGAAGAGGATCGACAGACCGACGGGATGCCCGAAGAGCTCGCGATCGCGATCGCTCTTGCGCGCGCCCTCGCTCATGCACGCCGATTAGTCGATCGACGCGTTCAATGCACCAGGAACCACTTCGCGTTCGCCGTCACCTCGAGGTGAAAGTGATTGCGGTGCTCCCAGTTGTAGTCGGGCGTGAGCGCGACGTTGAAGAGACGCGCGTCGACCGCCTCGCAGATGATCGCGCGGAGCTCGACGGCCTCGGGCGTCACCGGGCTCGGGCCGGTGTTCGGTCCGCACGTCGTCGTTCCGATTTTGCCGTGGAAGTCTTTTTCGATGTGGAGGACCGAGCCATCCTTCTTGATGAAGCGACCCGCGTCGATCGCGAGCGCGCCGCCGTGGCGCGAGCCGACCTTTCCGCTCGGCCACTTGAGGCCCGGCGGGCGGTAGACCGAGTAGTGGATGACCTGCGCGACGTCGTGCTTCGCGAGGATCGCGGAGAAGTCGTCGAGCGCGAGGACGAGGCGGCAGTCGAGGATCTCGTACGGCGTCGTCGGGCGCTGCGCGGCGGGGAGCTCGGTACGGTAGGTCACGCCGCGGATCGGACCGGCGAGGCGAACCGGGGCGAGCACCCCCTTCGCGGAGTCGACGCGCGTGAACGGGATCGCGCGGCGTCGGAGCTCGGCCTCGCACGATGCGCGGTCGAGCTGCGCGTAACGCACCGCGGGCGCGCTTGCCGCGTCGGGCGGCTGAACGATTGCCGGATCGTTGGCGCGCGCCGTGCTCGTCGTCGTGACCGCGCCGAGCGCGAGCGACACGAGAGCGAGCGAGCGGCGCGAGAGCGAGCGAACGGCACTCGGCATGCGCAGAACCTAGCATCGCGTGCTAAAATGACCACGAAAGCGATGGCAGACCTCAGCCCCCGAGCGCGGCAGGTTCTCTATCACGCCGTCACGGAATACGTCGCGACGGGCGAGCCCGTGGGATCGCGCACGCTGTCGAAGAAGGCGGGGCTCGACCTTTCTCCCGCGAGCATCCGCAACGTGCTGAGCGATCTCGAAGAGCTCGGCTTCCTCCATCAGCCGCACACGAGTGCCGGTCGCATCCCGACCGATCGCGCGTTCCGACTCTTCATCGATGCGCTCATGCATCTCCGCGCGATCTCCCCCAACGACGACGCGCGCATCCACGCCGCGTTCGCCGCGATCGAGCCCGGGCAGAGCATGATGCGCGAAGCAGGGCGCATCTTGAGCGAGCTCACCGGCACCGCCGCCGTCGTGGTCGCGCCGAAGTCCGAGACGCTGACGCTTCGTCACATGCGCTTCATGCGGATCACCGCAGAGGAGCTCCTCGCCGTGATGGTCATGTCGAACGGCTCGGTGCAAAACCGGTTCTTGCGATTGCGCGTCAGCGAGAGCGAGCTCACGAAGGTGCACAATCTCCTCGACGACGTGACCGAAGGGCGCTCGCTCGGTGAGCTGCGCGATCTGTTCGCGCGGCGCCTCGGCACCGAGCGAGTGCAGAACGACGATCTGCGACGTCGCGCGTTCGAGCTCGGATCGGCGGCGGTCGGCGACGCGGTCGATGTCGCGAGCGATGTCGTCATCGAAGGGCAAGATCGCCTGCTCGACAAACCGGAGTTCAACGACGCCGACGGCGTGAAGCAAATCGTGTCGGCGCTCGACGCGCGCGCGCAGCTCGTGCGGCTCCTCGACGCGACGATGGAGGCGAAGGGGGGCGCGGTCGTCGTCGGGCGCGAAGCGGGCGAGCTCGGCGGTGGACAGCTCGCGATCGTCGGCGCTCCGTACATGAGCCACGGACAAAACGCGGGCACCGTCGGCGTGATCGGACCGACGCGCATGGACTACCCGAAGGTGCTGCCGCTCGTGACGGCGACGGCGACCGCGATGAGCGAGTTCATGGACCGGACGCGCCAGGCGGCCAACGTGAGCGGTGGCGCGCACGACGACGAGGACGACGACTGACAAAGGTGCGGCCTTTCCGCCACGTCATGTATCTTCCACGTATGGCGCGCGCGGCCCCGCCGGATCTCCCCGGAAGCCACAAGAACGACTCTCCCCTCGATCGCGCGCTCGCGTTGCTCCTCGCCGACGAGCCCGAGGCGGCGTTGCGATGGAGCGCGGCGGTCGTCGAGCGCGATCCGTCGATCGCCAGCGCGCTGATCCTCACGTGCCGCTTGCTGTCGACGTTGGGTCGCTCCGAGGCCGCGGTCGAGGGATTCGAGCTGTCGATCAAGCGATCGATCGACGCCGGGAGCCTGCCGCTCGCGGTGGCTGCCGTCGGCGATTTGCGCGCGCTCGGCGTCGACGTCGACGCGCACCTCGAAGCGATCTCGAGCGCGTTCTGCCTCGGATCGCCGCGTCTCCAGGAGTCGGAGACGCCGCCGCCGCCGCTCCCGAACCTCGATCAGTTCCAGCCGCTCAGCCCGTTCCTCGCGGGGCCCGCGCTCCTCTCGAAGGCGACGCAAATCCTGCACGCGGCGCACAAAGACTACGAGGGCGCAGAGGACTCCGAGCCCACGCTCCTCGCGCCGATCCCGCTCTTCAGCCAGCTCGAGAAGGACGGGCTCCGCGCGCTCATCGAAGCGTTCGAGATGATCACCGTGCCTGCCGATCAGCCCGTCATCACAGAAGGCGAAGAGGGTGCCGAAGCGTACATCGTCGCGCGCGGCGAGCTCGAAGTGCGAAAGGCGGGCGCGGACGGCGAAGCGCCCGTGGTGCTGGCGCGTCTGACGAACGGCGCGCTCTTCGGCGAGATGGCGCTCTTGTCACGCGCTCCGCGCGCCGCGAGCGTCGTCGCGTGCCGTCCGTCGATCTTGCTCGTGGCCAAGCGCGACTCGCTCGAAGAAGTCGCGGAGCGTCGCCCCGAGGTCGGGGTCGAGCTCGCGGCGCACTGCCGTCGTCGCATGGTCGCGAACCTCGTGCGGACGTCGCCAGTGCTCGTCGCGGTCGAGCCGGAGGAGCGCCCCGCGCTCGTCGAGCGCTTCGAGACGCGCGTCTACGAAAAGGGCGAGAAGCTCGTCACGGAAGGCGAAGAGGCGAGCGGACTTCACTTGATCGCGTCGGGCGTGGTCGCAGTCGTCGGCCACGAAGCGGGCGAGCCGATCGTGCTCGCGACGCTCGGCGCCGGTGAGACCGCAGGCGAGGTCGCGATGATCTTGCGGCGCAAGGCGAACGCGGACGTCGTCGCAGTGCACCCGACGGTGACGCTCTTCCTGCCGCGCGAGGATTTCCTGGCGCTGGTGCGCGATCATCCGGCGATCTTGCACCCGCTCTACATCCTCGCGGTCGAACGCGACGCCGAAACGGCGCTCGTCCTCGGCGAGCGCACGACGAGCGTGGCGGACGATTACGTGCTTCTCTGACGTCGCACGATGGCCGATCACGCTCACGCCCACGGGGGCGACCACGACCACGATCACGATCACGCGCACGATCACGCGCCTGGGCCGGGAGCACCGCGACCGCCGGCGCTGACGGGGGCGTTCACGCCGGGCGAGAAGAAGCAGGCCAGGCGCCTGACGATGGTGCTCGGGCTCGTCAGCGTCTTTTGGGTCTTCGAGTTCGCCGGCGCGATCGCGGCGCGCAGCGTCGTCCTGCAAGCCGACGCGCTCCACCTGTTGATGGACATCTTTGCGCTCGCGATGAGCCTCGTCGCGATGCGCCTCGCGGTGCGACGTCCGACGCCGCGCTTCACGTTCGGCCTGCGCCGCGCGGAGCCTGTCGCGGCGATCTTCAACGCGATGCTCGTGCTCGGCGCGACGTTTCAGATCGTGCGGCAGGCGATCGACGAGCTGCGAGGCCACGAGGCGCCCGAGGCGGGGATCATGCTCGTCGTCGCGTGCGGTGCGCTCGTCGTCAACGGCCTCAGCGCGTGGCTCTTGCACGGCGCGATTCATCACGGACACGACCACGGTCACGCACACGCCCACGCCGACGAGTCCCACGCGCCCTACCGCGGACCCACCCCACCGAAGGCCGTCGTCGAAGATCCGGACAACCCGCACGCGAAGAAGACGCACGGCCACGCGATGAACTTGCGCGGCGCATGGCTTCACCTCCTCGGCGACACGCTCGGATCGGTCGCCGCGCTCGTCGCCGCGATCGTCATTCGCGCCGGCGGTCCCGCCGCCATCGATCCTTTTGCGAGCTTCCTCGTCGCGCTCATCCTCGTCTTCGGCGCGATCCGCTTGATCCGCGATGCGACGCTCGTCCTGCTCGAGGCTTCGCCGCCGCACTTGCCGGTCAACACGATCCGCCAAGTCATCGTCGGCTTCCCCGGTGTCAAGGACGTGCACGATTTGCACGTGTGGACGCTCGGCGCGGGCCACGACGCGATCAGCGTCCACGTCCACGCGAACATCGGCGATCCGACGCTCGCTTCGCGCCTCTCACAGTCACTCCGCGAGAGGTTCGACGTCGAATACGTCACCGTGCAAATCGAGCTCGGCGAAGACGCATGCGGCGCTCCGCCGTCGCTCTACAAGTCGCAGTCGTAGTCGCGCGCCGCCTCAGCGGCACACATTGCCGATGCAGTCCTGATTCGCCGCGCACTGCGACTTCGATGTGCACTGCGGCTGCGCCTCGGCCTGCGTGCGGCAGACCATGTCCATCGCGCAGTAGCCGATGCGCGCGTCGATCGTCTTGCACTGGGCGTCGCTCGTGCAGCTGTAACGGCAGTACCCGCCGATGCAGTGCTGGGCCGACGCGCCGTTGCAGTCGGTGTCGCCTGTGCAGTTCGGCTTCGGCCGCGTGTCGAGGACGCACGCGCCCTGGTCGCAGTAGTTGCCCGCGCCGCACTGCGTGTCCATCGTGCACGCCGGGACGCAGACGCCCGCGACGCAATGAGGCGCGTTCGTCGGGCACGTCGCGTCGCTCGTGCACGTCGTGCCGGTGTGATCCTTTTGGCAGACGCCCTTCACGCACGAGAAGCCGGCGTCGCACATCGAGGTCGCGGAGCACTCCGCGACGCACTGCCCGTCGGCGCAGATCTTTCCGTTCGAGCACTCGCTATTGAATTTGCAGACGTCCTTCGCCGCGGTGCACGAGCCTGCGACGCACTGCTCGCCGGTCGAGCAATCGCTCTGCCCCGCGCACGGGCACGGGCCGCTGGTGCCGCCGCACGATTGGCAGTGGCTCGCGACGCATGCTTTGCCGCTGCCGCAGTCGGCCTTCGTGTTGCAGCCGTTGGGCGTGCACGCGCCCGCGACGCACACGTCGCCGGCCGTCGCGCAGTCCGTCTGCGCCGCGCATGGACACGCGGGATTGCCCGCCCCGCCGCACGCTTGGCATTTGTTGGCGACGCACGCCTTGCCCGCGCCGCAGTCGGTGCCGGTCGAGCACTCGTGCGGCGTGCCCGCGTCTTGCCCCGGCGCGGCACAGACGCCCGCTGTGCAGACGGTCCCCCGCGCGCAATCCGCGTCCGCGTGACAGGTCGTCGCGCAGCCTTGGTCGGTACAGACCGAGCCGGCGGTACAGCTCCCGTTGCCTGTGCAAGGCTTCGGAGGATCCGGCGTGACCGTACTGCAGCCGTAGCCGTCGCACGAGTAGCAGCCCGTGCTGTCACAGTAGTAGCGGTTGTCCGACGGTCCGCAGCCGCTCCAGAGGAGCGCCCCGAGCACCGAGAGCGCCGCCATCACAGCCCCGACGCGGCTCACCGCGCGCACTCCGTCGACCGCACGCTTGTTCGTCGCCGCCATCTTCGTCGCCTCCGGAAAAGCCAATCGCGGTTAGGGAGTATCCACGCCGCGTGCCACCGCCACAACGGACCGAGACACTCTGCGGGACAGCGCAATTTGGCCCTTTCTCGGGGAAAGACAAGTCACGGTGCCCTAGCTGTGGCTCGCCGAGTGCGACCTTCTGGCCGGTTTGGGTGTAAACCAACGTTCCCTCTCCACGTGCCCTCCTTGACCGTGGGCACCGCATTCGGTACGCACCGCCTGGCCATGAACGCGCACCTCCGGCTCGTGCTCGCATCGACGTTTCTCGCGGCGCTCGCCCTGCTCCTCGGTCACACGGCCGCGCAGGCGCAGTCGACCACGATGAAGGTCGGCGTCGTCGACGTTCAACGTGCCGTGTCGCAGACCGAGGACGGTCTTCGCGCGCAGGGCACGCTGAAAGGGATGTTCGACAACCGCCAGCAAGAGCTCAACCGCAAGCAGACGGATCTGCAGAAGCAGCGCGAGGATATCGAGCGGCAGGCGAAGGTCATCTCGAAGGACTCGCTGCAGAAGCGGCTCGACGACTGGCAAAAGCAGATGCTCGAGCTTCAGACGACGTTCGTCGAATACAACAAAGAGCTCGAGCGAAAGCAGAAGAACCTCACCGATCCGATCGTCGAGCGCGTGCAGGTCGCGATCAAGCGGATGGCGAACACAGAGGGGTACGATCTCATCGTCGACAAAGTGACCGTCGCGTACGTGCGTGTGGATCTCGATCTCACCGATCGGGTCATCCAGATGGCGAACGGCGGCGGCGGCGCGCCGGCTCCGAAGCCCAGCGCTTCGGCTCCGGCTCCGTAAGCGTTCGTGCTCGCGCTCGCTCGGACGACCCTCGCGGAGCTGGCGCATCGGCTTCGCGGCGAGCTTCGCGGCGATGGCACTGTGGTGATCGCGCGCGTCGCGCCTGTGGAGACCGCGGGTGCGGGAGACGTCGCGCCGGTGCTCGCGTCGCGCTTCGTGCGCGCGGCGAACGCGGCGGCGGCACGCGGCGCGGCGCTCCTCGTCGACGCGTCGCTGGCGAAGCGGATCGACGCAGGCGTCGCGTGCGTCGTGCATTCGAACGCGACGTGGGCGCTCGCCGAGCTCCTCGATGCGTGCGACGCGCCGTGGACCAAGGCCGAAATCGGCTTCGACGCGACCATCGGCGAGCACGTCGTCCTTGCGCCGCGCGTCCGGATCGGCGCGCGCGTTCGGATCGGGGACGGCGCCGTCATCGGGCGACCGGGATTCGGATGGGCGTTCGGAGAGGACGGTATGGTTCGCGCGATGCCTCAGCTCGGCGGCGTCGTCATCGAGGACGACGTCAGCATCGGACCTTTGTGCACGGTCGACGCGGGCACGCTCGGCCCGACGATCCTCCGCCGCGGCGTGAAGCTCGATGCGCAAGTCCACGTCGCGCACAACTGCGACATCGGCGAAGGGACCATCGTCGCGGCGCAATCGGGCTTCGCCGGCTCGGTGAAGATCGGCCGCGGCGTGCTCGTCGGCGGTCAAGTCGGCATCGCCGATCACGTCACGGTCGGCGACGGCGCGCGGATCGCCGCGAAGAGCGGCGTCATCGGCGATGTACCTGCCGGTGTCGTCGTGGCAGGATATCCAGCTGTCCCGCGCCTGCGCTGGCTGCGCGCGCTCGCCCGCCTCTACCGAGAGATCCGCCCGTGAAAGTCGCGACCACGCTCGACATCGATCGCATCCTGCAGATCCTGCCGCACAGGTGGCCGTTCGTGCTGGTCGATCGCGTCACGAGCGTCGTGCCGAACGAGCGAATCACCGGCCACAAATGCGTGACGATGGGCGAGCCGTGGTTCCAAGGGCACTTCCCGCAGCGGCCGATCATGCCGGGCGTGCTCATCCTCGAAGCCCTCGCGCAAATCGGCGGCATCCTCGCGTACGCGAGCGAGCCGTTCGATGCGGCCAGCTCGCTCATGTATTTCCTCGGGATCGACAAGGCGAAGTTTCGACGGCCCGTCACGCCGGGCGATCGCCTCGACCTCGAGGTCGTCATCGCGCACCACCGAACGAACGTTTGGAAGTTCAAGGGCGAGGCGTTCGTCGAGGGGACGCTCTGCGCGTCGGCCGAGCTGCTCGCGAGCGTCGTCGATCGCAACGCGTAAGTCATGAGCACGAAGGAGCCGCGCATTCACCCGACGGCGATCGTCGACGCACGCGCCG
>JAYVXB010000808.1:0-2993 GCA_043785585.1 Deltaproteobacteria bacterium
CACGTCGGCCGCTGCTGCAAGGTCGGGAGCGCGCGCGGCGTCTGCCCGAAGTCGAACACCTGCGTCATGTCGACGCTGTTCTTGTCACGATCGGTCAGCGCCGGAAGATCCCAGTTTTCCTCGATGAACTTGAGCACGCTCGAGAACTCCGCGCGCGTGTTGTCGATGAGCCCCTTCTTCGCGTACGGCGACACGACGAGGAGCGGAACGCGGAAGCCGAGACCGAACTTGTCGATCTGCGTCGGCGCGACGTGATCGTAAAAACCACCGAAGTCGTCCCACGTGATGAACATCGCGCTGTCGTTCCAATTCGGACCCGCGGCCATCGCTTGCAGGAGGCTCACGGTCCAGTTCTCCCCCTCGCACGTGCTCGCCGGCGGGTGCTCGCTCACCGGCGACGGCGTCGAGATCCACGAGACCGCCGGAAGGTTCCCCGCCTTCGCGTCGATCGCAAACTGCTCCGTCGGCACGATGTGCGTCGCCCACTCCGGGCTGTCGCGCATGTGCCGAATCGCGTCGTACACCGTCCAGATGTACCCGCCCGATCCCTGGAAGCCGCCGTCGTACATTCCCTGCGCCGGCGCGTACATCTTCCAGCTCACGCCCGCTGCCGTCAGCTCGTCGCCGAGCGTCGGGAAATCGAGGCACGGATAAATCTCGATGACGTCGCCTTCTTGATCGAGCACCGGCACGCGCGCCTTCGGATCGGCGTCGCATCCCCACACGCCTCTCTTCTGGCCGAGCGGCGGGATGTCGTCCGGCTCGAGCCCCGCTTCGCCCGCGCGTGGGCACGACATCGACGACGCGCCGCACGGCCCGACCTTCTCTGCCGGCGCCGCGTCCGCCTTCGCCATGCCGGGGTTGTCCTCGACGCCGCCGCTCTGCGCCGCGATCGTATAGAGGTGATTCGGAAAGCTCGGGCCGTGCAGGCTCGAGTAGAAGTTGTCGCCGAGGACGAACTCCCTCGCGAGAAGCCAATAGTTCGGGATGTCGGCCTCGCTCGCTTGCACGTAGTTGTTGGTGCCGCCGATCGCGCCGGGAATGAGATCGAAGCGATTCATCCCACCGTCGTTGTACGCGGTGATCGCGGCGGCCCACGCGTGCGAGATGTCCGGCGAGACCTTGTCGGGCATCGGACCGAGCGGCACCGTCCCGCCGTCGCTCGTCTTGCCCGTCGTCGCGCCGTTCGCGCCCGGGAATTTTCCGAAATAGTTGTCGAACGTGCGGTTCTCTTTGACGAGGAAGACGACGTGCTTGATCGGAAACTTGTTGGTGTGGGGCGGGCCCGCGTCCCACGCGCCGTCGCCGGCGCCCGTGTCGATCGGGACGGTGCCGTCGGAGGACGCGTCGCCGGCGCCGGCGTTGTCGCCGCTGCTACCGCCGCATCCAAACGCGTACGTGCCTGCACCGATCGTCACTACGCTCACGAACACCACGGCGGACAGCGCAGCTCGTCGCTTCATGGATCGGCGTCGGTGCACCCCGCGTGCCCGGACAAGGGCGCACCGAACGTGCGTGTTTCTGCATCGCGGTGAACGCGGCGGGGTTCAGACGCGGAGGGGGAAGGTGGACTCGGCGCGGTTCAGAGGTCGGGTCGAGATCGGCCCGCTCAGAACGTCACGACCGTCCGAATCGACTCCCCCGCGTGCATCAAATCGAACGCGCGGTTGATCTCCCCGAGCGGCAACGTGTGCGTGATGAGCGGATCGATCTGAATCTTCCCCTCCATGTACCAGTCGACGATCTTCGGCACGTCCGTCCGCCCTCGCGCGCCGCCGAACGCCGTCCCTCGCCAATTGCGCCCCGTCACGAGCTGAAACGGCCGCGTCGAAATCTCCTGCCCCGCGCCCGCGACGCCGACGATGATGCTCGTCCCCCACCCCTTGTGGCAGCACTCGAGCGCCTGCCGCATCACCTTCACGTCGCCGATGCACTCGAAGCTGTAGTCCGCGCCGCCCTTCGTCAGATCGACCAAGTACGCCACGAGATCGCCCGCGACCTCTTTCGGATTCACGAAGTGCGTCATCCCGAATTTTTCCGCGAGCTCCTTCCGCCGCGGATTCAAGTCGACGCCGACGATCATGTTCGCGCCCGCCATCCGCGCGCCCTGCACGACGTTCAGCCCGATCCCGCCGAGACCGAAGACGACGACGTTGTCCCCCGGCGCGACCTTCGCCGTGTTGATGACCGCGCCGATGCCGGTCGTGACGCCGCAGCCGATGTAGCAAACCTTGTCGAACGGAGCGTCCTCGCGGATCTTCGCGAGCGCGATCTCGGGCAGAACGGTGTGGCTCGCGAAGGTCGACGTGCCCATGTAGTGGAAGAGCTTTTCCTTGCCGATCGAGAAGCGGCTCGTGCCGTCCGGCATCACGCCCTTCCCTTGCGTCACGCGGATCGCTTGGCAGAGGTTCGTCTTGCCGCTCGTGCAGTACGAGCACTCGCGGCACTCCGGCGTGTAGAGCGGGATGACGTGATCGCCCTTCTTCAGGCTCTTCACGCCCGCGCCGACGTCGACGACGACGCCCGCGCCTTCGTGGCCGAGGATGCACGGGAAGAGCCCTTCGGAGTCTTTGCCCGAGAGCGTGTACTCGTCGGTGTGGCAGACGCCGGTGGCCTTGAGCTCGACGAGGACTTCGCCGGCGCGCGGGCCTTCGAGCTCGACGGTGTCGATGACGAGTGGGCTCTTGGCAGCGTGAGCTACAGCGGCGCGGATTTGCATCCACGCTTTTTATCACTTCGTGTCGCGAAGGAGGCGCGCAAGGTGAAGCCAGCCGCTCATCGCGTGCTGCACGTAGTCGATCCGGATGTCGTAGACGAAGAGCCCCTCGCGCACGCCTCCGACGACGCGCGCCGGATCCCTCGCGAAGAACGCGGCGTCCGCATCGAGCTGCTGCGCGCGAACGAAGCGCGCCGTGAGCTGCGCAGGCTCGACGAGCCACGCGTCGTCCTGCCCCGCCGCGCGCGCCGTCGCGATGTCCGCGCCGAACGCTTCG
>JAYVXB010000809.1:0-9690 GCA_043785585.1 Deltaproteobacteria bacterium
CGACGATGGGGCAGGGGACGTGGGTGCGGGTCCGGCTGTAGCGTGCTTGTCTGCTACGCTTGCGGTCGACCGTGGCGCCCGCACCGGAGACCAACCCTACTGCCCTCGTCCCGGGCGATCGCGTCGGCGAACGGTATCGGCTCGTTCGCATCGTGGGGAGCGGCGGCATGGGCGCGGTCTTCGAAGCCGAAGGTCCCGACGGCGCGCACCTCGCGCTGAAGGCGCTCTCGAAGAACTCGCGCTGGGCCTCTGGCTTGGAAGGCGGCCAGCAACGCGCGCGATTTCTCCGCGAGGCCGAGGTCTGCGAGAAGCTGAAGAGCGCGAACATCGTCCGCGTCCTCGATCACGGCATCGACGCGCGCACCGACACGCCGTTCCTCGTCATGCCCCTCCTCGGCGGCGAGGACCTCGCGACGATCATCACGCGCCTCGGCGCGCTCGAGCCCGACGCCGCGGTGCGACTCTTCGTTCAAGCGTGTCGCGGCTTGCAAGCCGCGCACGCGGCGGGCGTCATTCATCGCGACGTCAAGCCGTCGAACCTCTTCGTGGAGAAGGCGGCGAACGGGACCCTCACGCTCAAGGTGTGCGACTTCGGGCTCGCGAAGGCGTCGTCGTTCGCGCCAGGCGATTCGCTCACGAGCTCCGGAACATTTTTAGGTACGCCGCACTACGTCTCGCCCGAGCAGGCGACGAACGCGAAGCGCGTCGACGCACGCTCCGACGTGTGGAGCCTCGCGATGTCGCTCTACCACGCGCTCGCGGGCGTGCCGGCGTTCGGGCACATCGACAACGTCGCCGCGCTCATCTTCGAGCTTACCTCCGGTAACGTGAAGCCGCTGCAGGACGCGGCGCCTTGGATCGATCCGCGGCTCGCGCGCATCGTTCACGGCGCGCTGATCCTCGATCAAGACGCGCGCTGCCCGTCGATGGCCGAGCTCGCGCGTGCGCTGACCGCGTTCGTCGCGGACGAAGACCTGACGACGCTGTCCGGCGAAGCACTCACCCCCGCGAGCGAGACGACCCGCACGCGGACGGCCGCGCGCGCCGAGTTCCCGGCGACGTGGCGCGATGTCGCGACGACCGCGGAGGACGATCCGGACGATTCGCAAGAGCTGGTCGGCTCGATGATCGGCGGACGCTATCGACTCGTTCGGATCATCGGACGAGGCGGGATGGGGACGGTCTTCGAGGCGACGACGCCGGACGGCGGCAAGTTCGCGCTCAAGATGATTCGCCCGGAGATCGCGCGCCGGAGTCGCGACGCGATGCGACGCTTCTTGCGGGAAGCGAAGACCGCGCAGACGATCGACAGCGAGCACGTGACGAAGGTCCTCGACGCAGGCAACGACGAAGCGCGCGGCGCGCCGTACATCGTGATGGAGCTTCTCCACGGCGCGGATCTCGGGAAGCTGATGCGCGATCAGGGTCCGCTCGAGTCGGCGCCGATCGTCCCGGTGTTCATCCAAGCGTGCCGCGGGCTCGCCGCGGCGCACGCGCTCGGCGTCGTGCATCGCGACATCAAGCCCGCGAACATCTTTCTCCACCAGCGCGCGGACGGCGTCGTCGTCACGAAGATCTGCGATTTTGGCGTCGCGAAGCACACGACCGGCGCGGACCTCGAGGACGCGACCACCGACCTCACGCGCACCGGCGGCATGCTCGGCTCGCCGATCTACATGTCGCCGGAGCAAGCGCAGAACGCGAAGAACGTCGATCATCGCACCGACCTTTGGAGCCTCGCGATCACGATGCACCAAGCCCTGTGCGGCCAGCGCCCGTGGCAAGGGTGCACGACGATGGGCGAGCTCATCTTGGCCATTTGCACGAAGGACGTCACGCCGCTCACCGATGTCGCGACGTGGATCGAGCCGGGGCTCGCGGGTGTCGTGCATCGAGCGCTCGAGCGCGACGTCGCCGCGCGATGGAAGTCGGCCGCCGACATGGTGGCGGCGCTAGAGCCCTTCGCGGATGCCGCGCTGTCGTTGCGGATGGCGTCGCTCATCCCGGTGTCGAGCGATCGTCGCGCGACGACGGGGCCAGCGACGGCACGAAGCGCGCAAAACGCGACATCGAGCGCCTCGGCGCTCGCGGGATCGATTTCGACCGACGCGCAGGTTTCGACCGCGCGAAGCCCGCGCAAGGCCGGATCGCGCCGGAGCCTCGTCGTCGCCGCCTCCGCGCTCGTCGTCGGCGTCGTCGGCGGCGGTTGGGTTCTCGGGCGCCGCGGACCGGAGGCGGCACCGGCCGCTCTAGCGGTGCCTTCGCAGACCGCGGTCATCGCGCCTCGGCGCCTCGAGCCCGCCGCGCCGATGGTCGAGCGCGTCGAGGTGCGCGTGCCCGTGAAGCCGCCGACCGCGAGCGTCAGCATCGGCGGCGTCGCGCGCGAGCTCGTCGCGGGGCAGCTGGTCCTCAAAGGAAAACCCGGTGAGAGCTTCATCGTCGTCATCGAGCAAGACGGCCATCGCAGCGAGGTGCCGGTCGCGATCACGAGCGACGGTCAAGCGATCCCTCACGTCGTCGAGCTGTCGATCGAGAAAGCAGCGCCGGGCGTCGACGCTTCGGCGCCGAAGCCTGGCGCCACGGCGCGCCCCACACAGCCCCAAGCGGCTGTCGATCCCGCCCTCGCGCCATCGTCGCGTCCTTCGATCGGAGCAGCGCCGCCTGCGTCGGCCGCACCCCAAGGATCCTCGCTCCCCGAGTTGAAGAAATCATGGTGACGATGCGACTCGGAGCGCTCGCCGTATCGTTGTTTCTTCTTGCTGGCGCCGGGGTCGCGCACGCTCAGTCGCCGCCTGCCGCTCCCGTGCTGACGGCGCCGGATCTGATCCGTGACGGCGCCGTGCTCGAGAGCGCCGGCCGCTACGACGAAGCGCTCGACAAGTACGAGGAGGCGCGAACCTTTGGCCTCCAGCTCGGAGACTCCGAACGCCAATCGATCGCGCAGGCGATCTCGAGGCTCGCGCCGCGTGCGGGACGGCTCGCCGTCTCGTCGAACGTTCCAGGTGGCGTCGTCGTCATCGACGGGCGCGCGCGCGGTCGGCTCCCCTTCACGACGCCGATCCACGCTCTCGTCGGCGCGAGGCGACTTCGCGTGGTGAAGGACGGATACGTCACGTTCGACGCGACGATTCAAGTGCGTGCTGGCGAGACGTCGCAGGTCGACGCGCGTCTCGATCCGCTCGCGGATGCCGGACGTCTTCGCGTCGAGCTGTCGCAAGGAAGCGGTGGCGTCGTGGCGATCGACGGCGTGCCGCTCGGCGAGGCGCCGTGGGAAGGATCGCTCGCGCCAGGCGCGCACGTCGTTCGCTCCGAGAAAGGCGACACGGGATCGGCGCCGACCATCGTCGTCGTCGTGCGCGGACAGACGACGACGTTGCGCCTCGAGACGAAGGCGCTCGGCGCATCGAGCCGGCTCGACGTGGCGCCGGCGACCGCACGTCTCGACCTCGACGGCGTCGACATGGGCGCGGGCTCTTGGGAGGGGCGCCTCCCGATCGGCGAGCACACGGCTCGCGCAACCGCCGCGGGCTACGTCGCGGAGACGCGCGCGTTCACCGTGTCCGCCGACGCCACCGCCGGGCCGTCGATCGTCGTCGTGCACCTCGCCGTCGATCGCGCGGACCCGCGGTGGCGCCGAGCGACGCAGGATGTTCCGAGCGGGCCGTGGGGTGTCACGCTGCATGGCGGCTACCTCGCGGGCGGTACGCTGCGAAGCGACGCCGAAGGCGCGTGTCCCGCGCATTGCGTGTCGAACACGCGTCCCGACGGCGCGATGCTCGGCGTCCGCGGCGCGTACCATCTGCCGTCGGGTCTCGCGCTCGAGATCGGCGTCGGTTACTTCTCGGCGCGCACCTCGTTCACGCGCGCGTTGCGCGACAACGTCGGCTCGAGCGCGACACATGTAAACTACACGCTCCTCGACACGGTCACCCTCCAAGGTCCGTACGCGGCGCTCGGCGCGAGCTGGAACCAGCGCGTGATCGGTCCGATATCGTTCGTCTCGCGCCTCACGCTCGGCGCCATCTTCGCGAGCTCGGGCGACACGATCGCGGGCGCCGCAAGCACGGGCACCTCCGCGACCAACGCGCGCGTCGTCGGATCGAACGACGCGGTCGATTCCGTCGCGCCGTTCGTCCACCCGACGCTCGGCGTCCGCGCGACCGCCGGCAGCTTTCAGTTTGGAATATCGATCGGCCCGTTCTTCGTCGCGCGCCGCGGACCCGAGCTGCCGCACGGCGCGCTCTTCGTGTCGCCCGGGTGCTCCAAGGCGAACGCGACCGCCCCCGGATGCCTCCCCGACTCGGCGGCCGTCGCCCACGAGCGCGCGTACGGACCGTTCGTGCTTTGGGTGCCGCAGATCGAAATCGGTTATCGGTTCTGAGCGAGACGACGCGCCTTCACTCGCCTCACTGACACGTTCCGCGCGAGCTCGGATTCATCGGATCGTTGGGTTTGCAAACGAACGACGGTGCCTTCGCGCACGGTGTCGCCGGACACGCTTGGGGGCACTGTCTCTCGAGGTCCGCGACAGCGGCCGAGAACGCCGGCGCGCTCGAGGCCGTGACGCTGATTGGACAGCACACATCCATGACGGCGAATCCGCATTGCTGCGAATTGCAGAATGGGCAGCACGTCTTTGCCTCGGCCCGCAATGCGTCGACCTTCGCGCGTAGCGCGTTGCAATCGACCGGCACGGGCGCGTCGGTTTGCGGAGTCGCATCGCCGGTGACGACCGCGTCCGAGCTCGCCGCGTCGCCGCTCGTCCCTCCGTCGCCGACGGTGGCAACGGTGCCTCCGCACGCGGGCGCACCGAGCGTCGCCGCAGTGCCGAGCGGCAGTACGAGCGCAAAAGCGAAGAAGGAGCCACGGCGTCGCATAGGCACCCAATTGACCAGGGATGTGCCCGCCCGTCCAGCACGCGCCCCTTCGGACGCTGCGGGCCTGCTGCTCCCGGATGACCTCATTCGATGGGGACTGCCTGCGGGGGCGTCTCGCTGCCTGACGGTCCGTGATTGGCATTTCGCGAATGATTCCCAATCATGATCCAACTGCCTACATCTCCTACAAAACTGGCACGATTATTCGATAATTGCCACGCGACCGGATAATGACCATTCGACGTCGAAATTGTATTTGCGCTGAACGAAAGCACCGGTAATTACATTGCGCGCTGCGCATCCGTATGGCTGTGCTTCCCGCGCCCTCTCTTTTTCTTTCTTCGTAACTGGTGGCCGCCGCATGGCCACGCATTGGGGGCGAACGGAGCTAACGTATGGTGTTTCTTCCGCTGTCGAGCCTCGCTGCCGCATCGTTGGTGCTGCTCATGGCGCCGTCAGACACGAAAAGCGCGTGGTTCACGGCGAAGGACACGAGCGCGAATGCCAGCGTGGAAAAGGTCTCCCCCGCGGTCCGCGCCAAACGTGATCGTGACCTCGGCTCGCTCGGGCGCGCGCGCAAAGCGCAGCTCACCGGCTCGGGTCCCGCAGCGCGCGGCCGCTCCGCTCCCCAGGACGAGACTCCGGCCGGAGGCACCTCCACCACCGACGCCGCCTCGCCGCGCGCCAGCTACTTGTGCCCCGCCGGCATGGTCATGATCGGCCACAAGTACTGCGTCGACATCTACGAATCGTCGCTCGTCGAAGTCTTCTCCGATGGCACCGAGAAAGACTGGTCGCCGTTCCTCGCTCCGCAAAAGGGGCACACCCTTCGCGCGGTCAGCCGCCTCGGCGTCAAGCCGCAGGGATACATCAGCGGCGTCCAAGCAAAGGCCGCGTGCACAGAGTCCGGAAAGCGACTCTGCCAGCCCGACGAGTGGAAGAAGGCGTGCATGGGGCCGAAAGAAGCCATGTGGGGCTACGGCGCCGAGCACGTCGACAACAAGTGCAACGATCACGGCCAGAGCTCGATGCATTTTTTCAACAAGGGCCTCACCGACAAACCCGAGGACGCGTGGAAGTGGGGCGCGAACGGGAACATGATGGACCCGCGCTTGAACCAGATGGACGGCGGGCTGGCGAAGACCGGCGACCATCCGTCGTGCACGAACGAGTACGGCGTCTTCGACATGGTCGGCAACCTGCACGAGTGGGTCGACGATCCGTGGGGCACGTTTCAAGGCGGTTACTACCTCGACACGCACCTCAACGCGGACGGCTGCTTCTACCGAACGACCGCGCACGACATGAAGCACGCCGATTACTCGACGGGATTTCGCTGCTGCGCGGACGTCGAGAGTCTCTAGTCGCGGTCAGGCGGAGCGTCCTCCCGCTGAAACCCCTGCGGGAAACGGTTCGTGCTTGCGCGGGTGCGACGCTTCGGAGTGAGATGCGCTCGTTTTGAACGAACGAGCTCCGCGAAGACATCGAGCGCGCCACAAACGCGACGGCGGCGCGCGCCCCGATCTCCTCGACCTCGGGGGCGAGCTGCTCCGTCCGGTCGAGCGCCGCACGATCGACTTCGTCCGCCGCACCTTCGACGACGGCCCCGCGGATCGCGTCGTGCGTTGGATGCAGAAGAATCTCGGCGCGCGTTGGATCACGTTCTGCACGGCGAACCTTCGCCACGTGTACGGCCTCGATCGCCTGCCGCCGCTCGACGGCGGACAGAGCTTCATCTGCGTCAGCAACCATCGCAGCTTCTTCGATCTCTACGTGGTCACGTCGACGCTCGTCGCGCGCGGACTTCCGCATCGCATCATGTTCCCCGTTCGCGCGAACTTCTTCTACGAGAGCTCGCTCGGCCTCTTGGTCAACGGGCTGATGAGCTTCTTCGCGATGTACCCGCCGGTCTTCCGTCAACGCGAGCGCGCCACGCTCAACCTCGCGAGCCTCGACGAAGTGACGTGGCTGCTGAAGCGCGGCGGAACGTTCTGCGGGATTCACCCCGAGGGGACGCGCAAGAAGGACGACGATCCGTATACGTTCCTTCCCGCGCAGAGCGGCGTCGGTCGAATCATCCGGCACGCGAATGTCCCCGTGTTGCCCGTTTTCGTGAACGGGCTCGGCAACGATTTCGTCAAACAGGTCGCGAGCGACTTTTCGCGCGAGGGGACGCCCATCACGGTGGTGTTCGGACGACCGATCGATTTTCGTACACTCCTCGACGAACCGCCCAGTCCGCGCCTCTACAAGCGAATCTCCGAGCGAACTCTCGAGGTGATTGGCGAGCTGGCGGAAGAAGAGCGTGGGATCCGAAAAACGTTGATCGAATGACGTCCATTCGGTGATCGACGGAGGGCCGTCGGGGCGGCCATTCGTCAGGACCATGACGGTCACTCCGCGCGTTTCGATCGAGAAAAAAAGGCGATTGGTGCGCGCTCTCGATTGCGCGTCGTCGATGTCGCCGCTAGGTTTCGGCGCATGAACTCGCCGCGTGTCGTCTCGCTGCTTCTCGTCGCACTGTCGTGCTCGCTCGCGGTCGCCGCGTGCGGTCGGAGCGATCTTGCCGACGACATCGTCGATCAGTCCGGCGACGACGGCGGCGGTGGCGGCGACGGCGCGAACGACGGACCGTTCGGCGACGGACAGCGCCCCGATGCGAGCAAGGACGGCGGCGACGGCGGCACCGGCGACGGCGGTCCGTGCAGGACCGCGAACGACTGCGACGATCACAACGCGTGCACGCAAGACTTCTGCAGCAACGGCTTCTGCGCGAACCGCCCGAAGGACAGCGACAACGACGGATTCACCGACTCGATGTGCGGAGGTAACGATTGCAACGATACCGATCCGAACATCCACCCCGGCGCGCGCGAGGTCTGTGACAACGGGGCCGACGACAACTGCAACGGGCTCGTCGACTGCGCAGATCAGCAATGCACGGGGAGTCCGGTCTGCGGAGACGGCGGGATTCGTGACGGCGGGCGTGACAGCGGCGATAGCGGGCGCGACAGCGGTGTCGACGCGTGTGTCCCCACCGAGATCTGCGACAACGGCATCGACGACAACTGCAACGGGCTGATCGACTGCGCGGATCCCGCGTGCGCTGCCGCGACGAACTGCACGTGCGGTGCGCGCGCCGAAAACTGTCGCAACGGACTCGACGACAACTGCAACGGGCTCGTCGACTGCGTCGACCCCACTTGCTTCGCCGATCCCGCCTGCAACTGCACCGGCCGCACACCGGGTCCGGAGATCTGCAACGACCACATCGACAACGACTGCAACGGGAAGACCGACTGCCAAGATCCGGCGTGCGCCGCATCTCCATCGTGCGCGACGTGCCACCCGGAGATTTGCAACAATGGGCTGGACGACGACTGCAACGGTCTCATCGACTGCGCGGATCCGGCCTGCTCGTTCTCGCCGAGCTGCCCGCCGCACCCGGAAATCTGCGACAACGGGATCGACGACGATCACAACGGGCTTACCGACTGCGAAGATCCGGCGTGCAAGACCAATCCGCTGTGCGTCTTGAAGCACGAGTTCTGCAACACGGCGCTCGCGATCAGCGCGAGCGGGACGTGGACGGGCGACACGACGGGCTTCTTCAACCGCAACACGGGATCGTGCGGCGGGGCGGCGGGCGAAGCGGTGTTCGAGCTGACGATCACGGCTCCGTCGAAGGTCCGAATCGACACCATCGGATCGCAATACGATTCGCTCCTCTACATCCGCGCCGGCGCGTGCAGGTCGGGGCGTGAGCTCGCGTGCGACGACGACACGGGCGGCAACCACAACGCGCTCATCAACATCCCGATCCTCTATCCGGGGACGTACTTCATCTTCGTCGACGGCTTCACCGTCGATCCGCGCTTCGGCCCGGACGAGGGACCGTACGTGCTCAACGTGAGCATCACGCAGAACCCCCCCGAGGTCTGCAACAACGGGATCGACGACGACGGCAACCACCTCGTCGATTGCGCCGACCCCGCATGCGCGAGCGCCGCGGCGTGCCTCAACTGCGCAGGGGGTCGCCCGCCCAGCGCGGAGTACGGCGTCGGGAAGTGCACCGACGGCATCGACAACGACTGCGACGGCAAGGTCGACTGCGCCGACGACGACTGCCACGCGAGCAAGTACTACGTGACCGAGTGCTGCAACGGTCGCGACGACAACGGCAACGGGATCATCGACGAGGACGCGTGCCGCTGCGCGAGCTCGGCGACGTGCTCGAACGGCAACTTCTGCTTTACCGACACCGACTACACCTGCAATCTCGATTGCACGCGGATCGTCGGCGACATCTGTCCGTACATCGCCTCGGCGTCGACCTGCTCGCGCACGACGAGGCAGTGCGAATACACCGGCCAGTGAAGCGCAGCTTGCGGGGCGCGGCGGTCTTCGCGATCGCCAGCGCCGCCGCATGCGCGCCTGCGATCACGCCTGCGCCCGCGCCGCCGTGCGCGCCGACGCCTGCGGCCGCGCCGGCACCCGACGAGCCGATCGAAGTCGCCGTCACGATCGACGATCTCCCGCGGCATGGCCAAGACGTGCCCGACGTCACGCGACTCGGGATCCACGAAGCCATCCTCGCCGCGCTGAAGAAGCACGGCGTTCCGGCGGTGTACGGCTTCGTCAATGGCGAGAAGCTGAAGGCGCACCCGGAGGATCGCGCGGCGCTGAAGGCGTGGGTCGACTCGGGTTACCCGCTCGGCAATCACACCTATTCGCATCCCGATCTCACCAAGATGCCGATCGACGCGTACCTCGCGGACATCGACGCGAACGAATCGCTCCTTCGCGAGCTGAT
>JAYVXB010000810.1:0-9609 GCA_043785585.1 Deltaproteobacteria bacterium
GGCGTCTTGATGAACGCGGGCTGCGGCGAAGGCGTCGAGTCGCGAATCGAAACCGGCGGTGCAGACGGCGGCGGCGCCGACGGAATCGCCGACGAGCGCTCGGTGGGCGCCATCGAGCCGCGAGCCTGCGCGGCACGCATCGCGAACGACAGCGCGTTCGACACGGCGTTTGGATCGTTCGGCACCGGCGAGAGGCGCGGCGCGGGGATCGAATCGCGCTCTTGGATCACGGACACTTGCTTCGTGATGAGCAAGCAGTACGCGAGGAGCTGCGCCTCCTTGGGTTTCAGGATCTCGGTCGCCGTGAGCTCCGACACCTTCAGCGGTCGCGCGCGGAGAAGCTCGACGAGCTCGAGCTCGCCCCGCGTGAATCCGAAGCGCTCGATCTCCGCCTTGCGCGACAGACGAAGCGGCGTCGTCGCGACGCGGGTCAGCGCCGCGCTGACGTGCTCCCACGGCGGCGAGCCGCGAACCGCCGCCCAGACCAACGGGAACGGATCGGCCGAGACGACCTCGTCGCCGCCGTACGAGTGGAGCGCGTCGAACGAATCGAAGTACGCGAACTCGGTCTCCGGCGGCAGCCCGAAAATGTAATAGAGCTTGTGCTCGAGCTGACGCTCCAGCCCGTGGAGCAGCTGCGCCTCCGTGATCGCGCCGGCGTCGCGCAGGATCATCCCGTGAAGGCGACGCGTTTGCGACATCGAGAGGAGCGATTTGTTGAGCGCCTCCTCGGTGATGAAGCCGAGGTCGAGCAACACGCGTCCGAGATACATCACGGGCTCTGTGGTCTTCACCTTGGCGGGCTGCCCATCGATGAAGAGGACCGACGCGCTCTCGGCGATTGCATCGCGAGGAGGAACGCGCAGCTCGATCGTGCCGCTTAGCTTCCGATCGTAGGCATAGAGAAGCAGATTGACGACCGGCGTCTTCGAGAGCTTGCCCTGCGCAGACGGGCCGGGTCGATCGGAATCGCGAACGGTCATGGTGGGAAAGCCGCTTCACGTTACACGTCGGCGTTCGGTGCGGCTAGACTCGGAGGCTCGCGTCGTTCTCGCGCCGTTTCTCGCTCCCCGCCATGTCCAAGACAACATCCAACGCAGGGGGGCCGAGTGGGGGAGCCTCGCCCCCCAACCAGCTCGCGCAATTCGAAATCGTCCGGCGCCTGGGTGCCGGCGGCATGGCCGAGGTGTTCCTCGCGAAGAAGCGAGGCGCCGAAGGGACGTTCAAGGTCCTCGTCGTGAAGCGCATCTTGCCGACGCACGGCGCGTCGCGGCGATTTCGCGCGATGTTCGTCGAGGAGGCGCAGCTCGCGACGCGACTCAATCACCCGAACGTCGTGCAGGTCTACGAGTTCTACGACGGCGGCGACGAAGGGCAGCTCCTCGCGATGGAGTACGTCGAAGGCTGCGACCTGGGGCGCCTGATGTCGAGCGCGAAGGGGAGCGGGACGCGGCTCCCGCCATGGGTCGGCGCGTGGGTGATCGCCGAGGCGGCGAAGGGACTTCACTACGCGCACGAAAAGAAAGACGAAGTGGGACAGCGGCTCGAGATCGTCCATCGCGACGTCTCGCCGCAGAACATTTTATTGTCGTTCGAAGGCGCGGTGAAAATCGCCGACTTCGGGATCGCCAGCGCGAAGATGTTCGTCGAAGAGGCCGGCGTCCTCAAAGGCAAGTTCGGCTACATGGCGCCCGAGCAGGCGCGCGGCGAGAAGGTCGATCGTCGAAGCGATCTGTACGCGCTCGGCGTGATCTTCTGGGAGATCCTCACGGGCCGACCGATCCATGGCGGCCTCGGTGGCGAAGCGCTGCTCGACATCGTCCGGTCGGGCAACTTCGAGCCACCGAGCACGTACGTGCCGGATCTACCGCCGGAGATCGAAGCGATCTCGATGAAGGCGCTCGAGCCACGCGCCGACGATCGCTTCCAGAGCGGGCGTGATTTCGCGGCGGCGATCGGGCGCGCCCTCCTCCTGCGGCAAGAGCTCGTCGATGCATCGACGCTCGAAACGACGATCGCGACGCTCGTGTCGCGCGACGCGCGAACGCAGAGCGAGCCGCCGCCGGCCGAACCAGGACCCTTGTCGCGAAGCTTCGACGCGCGAACGCAGGCGGCCGTCCCGATGGCGCGAAGCGTCGCCGAGATGTCGAGCACGAACATGCCCGCGGCGGATGTCGTGTCGTCGATCGATCCTGTGTCCGACGCGATGATGGCAGCGACACCGGTGCCGCGACGCATCGCTGCGGTGAACGACGGTCCGCGCGAGGTGCGTCACGTCGCGGTCGTGACGATGCACCTGCACGGAGTCGACGCGCTGCTCGCGACGGGTGGTGCGCACGCGCAGCGAACGCTCGATCGCTTGCGCGACATGCTCGGCGACCTCGCCTTCAAGCGCGGCATGCGGTGGATGTGGAGCGGCAACGCCGAGGCGCGAGCGATCGCGGGGCTCACGTCGAACCCCGCGCGCGCGGCGTCGGACGCCGCTTGGCTCGCGCTCGACACGCACGAGACGATCCTCGGATTCAAGGACGACCTTCCCACGCCGATCGGCGCGTCGATCGGCGTCGTGCGTGGGATCGCTTCCGGAACGCGCGATCCGGCCGGACACCTCGTGAGGTTCACGCTCCACGATCCGGCGTCGCACCTGGCCGACGTCCTCGGGAAATCCACGCCGGTGAATCGGACGTGGGTCGCAGGCGGTGTCTATCGCCTCGTTCGCCGCGACTTTCGGTGGGGCGACGCGCCGACGCTGCAGCTCGAAGCTGCGCCGAGCGTCGAGAACGTCCCGCCGACGATGCGCATCTACGCGCTCGAGCGGAGCCTGTCCCGCGACGAACGACTCGCCGAGGCGTCGCACGCACCGAACGATCTCGTCGGACGCGACGCCGAGAAGGCCGATCTCCACGCCGCGTTTCACCAAGCGGTCAGCGGCGCCGGTGGAAACGGCGAGCTCATCTGCCGCGCCGTCGTCGGCGAGATGGGGATCGGCAAGACCGCGCTCGTCGCGACGTTCCTCTCCGAGCTACCGCCGAACGCGCGCCTCGTGCGGGTCGAAGCGTCGCCCGTGAAGATGGAGGTGCCGTACTCGAGCATCGCTGAGCTCGTGCGCGACGCGGTCGGGACGACGGGCGAGGAGCCGTTCGACGAGGTCGCGACGCTCATCGCGCGCGCGGGCGGTGGCGCAGCGGCGGGAGACGCATCGAATCCGGTGGTCGCGCGACTCGCCGAGCTCGCGACGAACCGCGCGCTCGGCGGCGACGAAGAGGATCTCCACGCGCGTCGAAAGTTGCTGACGAGCGGCGTGCGAAGCCTGCTCGCGGCGATCGCCCTTCAGCAGCCGCTCGTCCTCATCGCCGAGGGGCTTCAGTGGGCCGACAAATCCAGCCTCGATCTGATCGGCGATCTGCTCCGCTTCAAGGATCCGCTGCCGATCTTGGTGCTCGTCGTCACGCGACCGGACGACCGCGTCGCGAGCTTGATCGAAGGCGTGATGCGCATCGAGCTGCACGGCCTCGGCACCGAAGAGCAAGTCCGCCTCGTCGAGACGCGACTCGGCGTGCGCGAAGGCGTGCGTGCGGTATGCGCGGATCTCGTGCCGCGCGTCGCGGGCAACCCGTTCTTCTTGCTCGAGATGGTCGACGCGCTCCTCGAGCAAGGCGCGCTCGAGATCCGCGAGGTCGAAGGCGAAGGGATGGAGCTCGTGCGCGGCGAGCGCGCGGAGGCCGGTTTTCAAAGCCTACCGTCGACGCTCGAGCAGCTCCTCGGCGATCGACTCCGAGAGCTGCCGAACGAGGAGCACGCGGTCGTCGACTGGCTCGCGATCGCCGGAGGCCCGCTGGCGATGGGCGATCTCTTCGCGCTGTCGGGGCGTCCCGAGGACGAGGCGATCATGCGACTTTGCGCGCGCGGCCTCTGCGATCGCAAAGGCGAGCTCGTCGACTTCCGCCACCCGCTCACGCGCGACGTCGCGTACCTCGAGATCGCGCCGGGTGATCGCGTGCGAATGCACCGTGGCCTCGGCGAGCACTTGGCGCAGACGTCGATCGCGCGCGGCCTCTCCGCGGCGATCGTCGCGCGTCACCTCGCGAAGGGCGACGCGGGCGCGGTCGCGGCGGATTTCTACATCGAGGCGGCGAGCGCGGCGCGCAACGGCTACCAGACGCAGCTCGCCATTCGCTACTTTCATCGCGCCCTCGCGCTCCTCCCGGAGTTCGACAAGCGACGCATCGTCGCGCACGAAGCGCTCGAGGCGATCTACCGCGTGCTCGGTCGGCGGCGCGAGCGACTGCGTCACCTCGAGTCGATGCGGCGTCTGGCCAAGGTCTCGGGCGTTTCGCGGTTGGTGTGCCTCGCGCTGCTTCGTACGGCGCGATTCGAGTTCGACGAAGGGCAATTGCAGAAGGGCGTCATCGTCGCGCGACGCGCAGCCGAGGTCGCAAACGCAGCGAAGATGCCGACGCTGGAGGTCGAGGCCGAGGGGCTGCAGAGCGAGTTCTTGCGCGAGCTCGGCGACGTGCAGGGCGCGCTCGCCGCGTGCGATCGCGCGCTCGCCGCGTCGGATCCGAACGTGAACCCCGGTGTGCCTCCGCGCGCGCGCGCCGAGGTGTTGCGCGCGCGCGGCATCTTGCTCCGCCGCGTCGGCCGCGTCCGCGAAGCCGTCGACGCGTACGTCGACGCGATCGCCGTGTTCCGAAGTGTCGGCGCGCGTCGCCTCGAGGCGCGCGCGAAGAACGCGCTCGCGTACGCGATGTTCGTGCAAGGCCGCTACGAAGACGCCATCGCTCTCGCGCTCGAGTCGATTCAGATCGACCTCTCGATCGGCGGGCGATTCCAGATCGCCAAGACCCTCACCAACATCGGTCACGCCTACTTTCGCCTCGGCGACATCGCTCGCGGCCTCGCCTACATGAAGCGCGCGCGCGACGCGCACGAGCGCTACGGCGACCAAGACGGACGCGCGGACACGCTCCTCGTCGGCGCCGCCGTGAGCATCGAGCTCGGCGAGCTCGAGGCGGCCGAGTCGTTCGTCGGCGACGCAGGCGCGCTGATCGCCGCGACGGGAAACGCCTACGACAAGTGCCACGAGGCGATCGTCCGCGCCGTGCTCGCGCGGACGAACCGGCAGTCGCAAATCGCCGTCGCGCACGCGGTCGAGGCGCGGCGCGCGGCCGAGCAGCAGGCGCTGGTCGCGTACCATTTCTACGGCCTCGCGATCGAAGCGGCTGCGCGCGTCGATCAGGGCGAGATGCACGCGGCGACGCTCCTCGCGACGACGGCGCTCGGCGCGGTCGAGACGCTGCAAGGTTGCGAGTACGGCCTCGAGATTCGTGTGCTCGGCGCCGACGCGCTGAAGCGCTCGGGCTCGCCGCAAGCGCCGCAAGCTCGGCAACGCGCGGTCGATTACGCCGTCGCGCTGATGAACACCATTCGCGACCCTCGACTGAAGGCGCTCTTCCCGCATCGCCCCGCGATCGCGTCGCTGCTCGACGCGACGCCCGTTCCGATTCCGATGCCCGCGTCGAGCCCATTGCGCCGGAAACCGAGCGAGCCCGAGAGCAAGGTCGCGTCGACGCTCTCGTCCCCCAACGTGCATTCCACCGCGAGCAGCGGCACCGGCGGCGCGAGCGAGCCCAAATGACGACATCTTCGACGGACGTCACACGAACGCGACGCATCGCGCTCATTCTCTCGGGCGGCGGCGCGCGCGGCGCGTACGAGGTCGGCGTCCTCTGGTACATCTTCGACGATCTCACGCGCATGCGCGGCGCGCCGCCTCGCGTCGACATCCTGAGCGGCACGAGCGTCGGCGCGATCAACGCCTGCTACCTCGCCGCGCACCTCGCCGATCCGGTGCTCGGCCTAAGGCGTCTCGTCGAGCTTTGGAGCGAGCTGCAGCTCGCGCGCGTGCTCGGCTTCGGTCTGCGGCAGGTCGTCGGCATTCCGCGCCTCTTGCTCGGCGGAGCGCCCGCGGGGCAAGGGCTCTTCGACGTGACGCCGATGGCGGATCTCGTGCAGCGCGAAATCAGCTGGCGCGCGGTGTCGCGTTGCCTGCGTCGCCATCAGCTCCGCGCGTTGAGTGTATCCTGCACAGAAGTCGCGACCGGTCGCACCGTCGTCTTCATGCAGACGTCGCCGGATCTCGTGATCCCGCAGACCGCGCCGCCGCGCACGCTCTTCCGCGCGGATCGCATCGGCCCGCACCACGCGCTCGCGAGCGCTGCGATTCCGCTTTTGTTTCCGCCGGTGCGCATCGACGACGAGCTGTACCTCGACGGCGGCCTCCGCCAGAACACGCCGATCGCTCCCGCGCTCCGCCTCGGCGCGACGCATGCGCTCGCGATCGGCAGCTCTCGCGAGGTCAAAGGCGTCGTCTCGCGCGAAGGGCTCGGCGCATCGGTGCGCGCGCCCGGCGCAGCCTTTCTGCTCGGAAAGGTGCTCAACGCGTTCCTCCTCGACCACATCGACGTCGACATGGAGCTCCTCGAGCGCTTGAACCACGTCATTCGCGACGGCACGGACACGTACGGTCCGGATTTCAACGACAAGATGAACACCGCCGCGAGAGAGCGCGGAGGGCACCCCTACAGGTACGTCAACTGTCTCGGGATCCGACCGAGCGAGGACATCGGCCGCCTCGCGAACGAGCACCTGAAGCGCGGGCGCCTCCGCGGCGATCCGATCCTCACGAAGCGCCTCTTCACGCTCCTCGACCTCGGCGTCGACCGCGAGGCGGATCTCGCGAGCTACCTCTTGTTCGATGGCCCGTTCTGCCGTCAGCTCATCGAGATGGGGCGCGCCGATGCGCACGCGCGGCGCGACGACTTGATGCGCTTCTTCGGCGACGCCGGGGAGGACGGTAGCGCGGACGAAGGGCCCGAGGAGTCGTGGGATCGCAACTCGGCATCGTTCCCGCTGGGAGGCGTCACGTGAATGCCGTGAGTGAATGCCGTGAATGCCGTGACGGATGCGATTTTCGGATAGTCGTGCGATTCGAAGTTCCGGTACTGTCCCCTTTGGGCACGCGAAAGGTGAAACGTGGGAGGACCGCTCCGCATAGAGGTTGCCGGCGAAACCAACGTCGGCATGAAGCGCACCCACAACGAGGATAATTTCTCGATCATCGAGGAGAGCGGGCTGTACATCGTGGCGGACGGCATGGGCGGTCACGCGTCCGGCGAAGTCGCGAGCAAGATGGCTGTCGACTCGATGCGCGAGTTCTTCGCGGCGACGGCGAACGATCCCGAGCGGACGTGGCCGTACAAGATGGATCGCTCGAAGGGCTACGAAGAGAACCGCCTCATCACGGGGATCAAGCTCGCGAACCTGGGCATCTACGAGAGCGCGCAGCGCGATCCGCGGCAGCGCGGCATGGGGACGACTATCGTGTCGCTCTTCGCGGTCGAGGACGGCGTGTACATCGCGCACGTCGGCGATTCTCGCGTGTACCGCGTGCGCGAGGGGAAGATAGAGCAGCTCACCGAGGACCACTCGCTCCTCAACGACTACATCAAGATGAAGCGCCTCACGCCGGAAGAGATCGCGAACTTCCCGCACAAGAACGTCATCGTGCGCGCGCTCGGCATGAAGGACACGGTCAAGGTCGACACGCGCTTCGAGCAACCGCGCGCGAACGACATGTACTTGCTGTGCTCGGACGGGCTCTCCGGTCCGGTGACGGACGAAGACATGCTCGAGGTCGTCCTCGGCGCGACGGACTTGAAGACCGCAGCATCGCGCCTCATCGCGCGCGGCAACGAGAACGGCGGCCCCGACAACATCACCGTCGTGCTCGCGCGCTGGGTTTCCTGATCGAGTTCACAGGAAGACGGGAAGACGGGAAGTTTCGGGGGATTGGCCATCCACTTCCCGACTTCCCGCGTTCCTGTGAAAATCTCTCGGGTGAAATTTCGTTGAGCGGGCGAGCGAACTGCAGGGGCGCTCACGCTTGCCGCGTGGCGCTTCAGCACTAAGGTACTCACGTCGATGACCGCTTCGCTTTCGTCCCCACCAAGTACCGCCGGCAAAGTCCGGTCGCGTTCCGCCCTCCGCCACGAAGCTTTTCGCGCCGTTTGGATCGCAGCGATCTGCTCGTACGTTGGCAACTGGCTGCAGGACGTCGGCGAGAGCTGGCTGATGCTGAGCCTGACGAAGAGCCCGCTCCTCGTCGCGCTCGTGACGACGAGCTTCACGGTGCCGGCGTTCGTGCTGATGCTTCCAGCGGGCGTGCTGTCGGATCGCTTCGATCGACGCAAGATTCTCATTCTGTCGCAGTCGGTGCTCGTCGTCGTTGCGGGGCTGCTCGCGATTCTCACGGCGCTTCACGTCGTGACGCCGGCCGTCTTGCTCGTGGCGAGCGCCGCGATGGGGATCGGGAGCGCGCTGTCGACGCCGGCGTGGCAGACGCTGGTGCCCGAGCTCGTTCCGCGAAGCGAGATGCCCGAAGCGGTGACGCTCAACTCCGTCGCGTTCAACATCGCGCGCACGGTCGGTCCGGCGCTCGCGGGGCTCGTGCTCGCCGCGTCGGGGCCTGCCGCGGCGTTCGCGCTGAACGCCGTGTCGTTCCTCGCCGTCATCCACGTGCTCCGCAGCTACGCACAGGTTCGTACGGTCGCCGAGAAGCCGCGCAGCCGCAGCGCGCGCGAACCATTCGTGCGCGCGATGTGGACCGCGCTCGTCCATGCGCACGGATCGCCGTCGCTCCGCGCGCTCTACGCAGCGATCTCCGCGTTCGCGATCGCCGCCGCGAGCGTCCCCGCGCTGCTCCCGGTCTTCGCGAAGGAGACGCTCCACTCGAGCGCGAGCGGCTACGGCGTGCTCCTCGGTGCGCTCGGCGGCGGCGCGATCGCCGGCGCGTTCCTGCTCAAGCGAATCCGTCCGATGCTGACGCCGCGCACGCTCGTCGCGTCGGGCATGGCGCTCTACGGCGTGTGCATGGCCGCGTTCACGACGACGCGTTCGCTCACGCTCGGCGTGATCCTGCTGATTCCCGCCGGCGTCGGCTGGCTCTGCTCTCTCTCGACGCTCAACGCGCTCGTGCAGCTCACCTCGCCGCGCTGGGTGAAATCGCGCGCGATGGCGCTCTACCAGCTCGCGTTCCTTTTGTTCTGGTCGATCGGCGCGACCGTCGGCGGAGAAATCGCGTCGCGCGTCGGCGTGCCGATCACGATGGGGATCGCCGCGCTCGGGACGCTCGTCGCGGCGGGATTCGTCGCGTCGCTGCGTCTCCCGTCGTATGCGGACGACGCCGACACCGTCCCGACGCCGCCGCCGATCAGCGCGCGCTGATCCCCGTAGGCCCGAGGACGAAGTACACGACGCCGATGAGCACGAGCATGATCACGGCGACGAGCGCGTAGCTGACCCTCGACTGCGTCGTGCTCCATCCGTCCGCGTAGAACTTCCCCTTCGACCGCTGCCGTAGCTTGCGCTGAACACTCGGCAAGATGCTGACCTTCGCCGCCTCCACTGCCTCCTCGTTCGCGAGCGACTTCTTGAGCAGCTGCGAGATCGCCATGTCGTCCTTGGAATCGCGCGCCTCGTCGCGCGCCTCTTTGCTCGGCTCCGCGTTCGCGTTGTCGTCGGCCTTCTCTTCGGCCTTGTCCGCATCTC
>JAYVXB010000811.1:0-9608 GCA_043785585.1 Deltaproteobacteria bacterium
TGCTTGAACAGCGCGTTCAGCTGATCGACGTGCGCGTCGCGGATCTGCTGCAGCTGCGCGAGCGGGCCGGTCGGCGCCGCGAGCGCCGCCTGCAGGTTCGGCGGGCTGAGGATCGGCATCACGCTGCCGTTGTACGTGATGAGGTTGTTGCTCAAGACGACGGGCTGCTCCTGAATCGTCTTCAAGCACGGCGCGAGGTTCTTCGAGATGAGCGACGCGAGCATCTCTTGCCGCTGGATGGCGCCCATCAGGCGATTTACCTTCGCCGCGTCGCCGTGGTTGTTCGTGTACGTCGCGTGATGAATGAAGCTCGTGCGCGACAGGATGCTCGCGGGCAGTGTCGTCCACGGGAGCGCCGCGGTCACCGTCTTGCCGCCGACCATCATCGGCGTCGGCGCCATGGTCGCCTGCGCCGGATGGTAGATGCCCGCGTCCGCGTACATGCCGGGGACGTTCGCGTTCAGCGGATCGCCGCTCCCCGACGTGAGGAGCACGAGGTACTGCGGCTTCGCGCCGCACACCGGCACGTCGGCGCGCGCTTCACGCGCTCCCGTGAGCAGCGAGATCGGCAACCCCGTGGCGAGCGCGCGAAGACCGACGAGGCCCGCGCCGAAGAGACCGGAGAGGAGCAAATTGCGACGTTGGATGTCCATGCGATCCTCCTAGAGCCCCATCGCGATGCTGGACGGCGCGATGCACGCCAGCGTGAACGTGGATTTGAGCGAGTCGGTGGGCGACGCCTTCGCGGCGATGTCCATCGTGTAGTTGTCCTTCAGGATCGCGATCGCCGCGGCGGAGCGCGGGTCGCCGGGAGGCACCCCCATCACCGTCGCGACGAAGTCGGCGATCGCCGCGTCGACGCTCTTGCTGCTGTACTTCGGCGTCATGCCGACATCGACGACTTGATCGGCGACGAGGCGGCAGACCGACTCGACGCTGTCCCGGTAGAACAAATCGGGGTTCGTCGGGTACGAGGGGAGCGCGTACGCGCGGTAGTACGTGTCGACGGGCATGAGGAGCGCGCGCTGCGCGATCGTCGTCTGCGCGTTCGTCGGCTTGGCGGTCTCCATGCCGCACACGTCGGGGAGGCCCATGCGGTTCGACAGCGCCGCGCAGAACTGATCGCGTCGCGCGATGCTGAGGATGACGCCGTTCGTCTGCGTCGTCTTGGTCGACGCCGCGAGCGTGAGCAGCGGCGACGAGAACACCTCACGCGCGAGCGCCTTGAAATCGAACTTGGCTTTCTCGAACGCGTCGCCGATCCGCACGAGCTCCGGATCGTCCTCGAGCGCCGGCGTCGAGCTCGCCCAGAAGAAGAGCTTCTGCGCCCACGCGAGCTTGAACCGCGGGTGCGACGCGAGCGTGCGCGAGAGATCGCCGACCCCCTGCCCCATCGCGGTCGCGCCGCCGATGTCGAACGCAGCCGGCTGCGACGCCTGCGTCGTGTCCGTTTGGTCGTGGTACGTGAGCGAATACGACTGACGGAAGTACTGCTTGAACGGATCGAGCTGCGCGTGGCACCCCGCGCACGCCGGGTTCGTCGCGTGCATCGCGTCGGTGGCGTTCACCGGGAAGTGCACGATCGTCCCCTCGCCGTTGATGCTCAATCCCGCCGCGACGATGAGCGTCTGGTTCGCGGTGACGCGCGCCTCGTTGCTGGTGTTCGTGCCCCAGTTCGCGTCGAACGCGAGCGTGCCGAAGTAACCGATGCGCGTCGTGTGGAGGTTCAGCGCGCTCGCGCCGCGCAGCTTGAGGATGTCGTAGAAGATCGGCGTCGTGTTCGGCGTACCGGCGTCGGTCGGCTTGAGCGTGACCATGCGCCAGTCGGAGAAATCGGTGTCGGCGAACTGCGACGTGAACGTCTGCTGGTTGCCGCTCGGAACGCACGGAGGGTACGCCGCGCGCCCGAGCAAGAACCCGAAGAGCGCTTGGTACATCGAGGCGGGCGTGTTGAAGACGTACGGCGTGAGCGTCGTGCATCCCGTGAACGTCGCCGGCAGATGCCAGACCATGAAGCTCGGTCCGCCCGCGGTCAGCGAGTCGGCGAGCGTCGCGGTCGAATTCGGATCGATCGTGAAGCCGGTGATCGCCGCGCGCGCGTTCGGGCGGTTCGTGAGCCTCCCTTTGTCGTCGACGTTCATGTCGTCGGCGTACGAGAGGAGGCTCATCATCGCCGTCGTCATCATGTACGTGTTCGTCGTGACCGCCGCGTGGAGCGGCTGGCCCGCTTTGACCATCTCCCAGACGGTCATCGGAAAGCTGTCCATGATGTTGCGCTCCAGCAGTCTCTGGATCGCGGGGTTCACTTGGACGTTGAGCCCGAGGTTCGCCATCAGCGATCCAAAGACGACTTGGTTTTGCTGAAACGCGTTCCGGAAGAAGTCGAGCATCCTCCCTTGGAACTGCGGCAGCGCCATCCACTGATCGATGAGCCCGCGGAGCGCGTTCGGATCGTCGACGACGGCCTTCACTTCGGCGTCCGTCGCCGCGAGACCCGTCATCAGGTTCTTCACCTTCGGGACGTAGGTCGACGGCCCCACCGCTTCGAACGGCGCCCCCACCGTACCGCCGTCGTCACCGACGCCGGCGTCGGTGTCGGCGTCCGTGCCGGGATCGTGGAACGGGTTACCGAGCGTGTCGCTCGGCCCGCTGCATGCGCCGATCGCCGCGCCCACGACCATGGGGGCGACGACGAAGAGCATTCGTGTGGCGAAGTGTCGGTGGGAGCTCATGTTCCTCCTGGCGTGCGCGGACATGTCGACGGCCGGCAACGCATGATCTGGACCGCTCGACGATCGATCGCGGGCTGCGCGCCGCAGCGAACCGAGCGGCGCGAACGAACTTCGCGATCGACTGGAATTTCAAGGGCCGCGCACCCGATCCGGCGTCGTCGTTCGTGGCCCCGCGGAACGACATTCGACGTGAACGCGATCGTGTTCCCCCTCCGCGTGGAACGATCCAGGTGAACCGCTCGACGTTCACCCGTGCGTGTCGCGAGGTCGCGAGGAAGGGCGCCGCGCACGCGAGCGTTCGCGATTGCTCAGCCCGTGAACGCGTTGTTCAGAGACTTGAACAACCCGTTCAGACTCTGCCCAACCGAGCGGGACGATCACTCGTGACGGCAACCGATCGATCGTCGGGAATAGAGAAGCGCTCGCGCGCCGTTACGCGAAGCGATCGCGCGTGCGCCGATCATGGCGCGAAAGGTGAAGTGATGACCGCGTAGCCCACGGAGAAACTACCCATGCGAAACCTCGTCTTGTCGGCCGGTGCAGTGTTCGCGGTGATCGTCGGCGGATGCGCCGTCAGCACACAGGATCCCGCACCCGCGCCGACGCCCGACGTGCAGGTCGCGCAGGCGAGCGACACGCTCACGTACACGACCGGCGGCGTCACCGTCGCGATCAAAGGCGAGGCGCACAACGGGCTCGCCGACGGCTCGAGCCTCACGGTCACCGTCGCCGGCGGCACGTACGTCATGACGCGCGTCGGCGACAACGGTCACACGATCGCGACCGGCCGCGACGGCACGACGACGTTGACGCTCACGCATCAGGATCGACTCGACCTCAAGGCCGCCGCGGACGCCGCCACCAAGCAAAACCAAGCGCGCGTCGGCGCCGTCCTCCAGATGATCGCCGACGATCTCGGACCCGGCGATCACGAGACCGCGCACCTCCTCCACACGAAGGTGTTGAACGCGCAGGGCTCGCGCTGTTGGGAGGCGCAGAACAACGCGTGGGGCGGGAGCGGCGGTCAGAACTGGGTGTGGACGAGCTACTGGAGCGACACGGGCTGCAGCTGGCGTTCGTGCCCCCACTACTATTATACGAGCGGTTGGGCGTACGTCGGGCCGAACACCGACTCGTGCTTCGGGCTGTGCGGACCGGGATGCAACGGGCTCGGGTTCAGCGTCTACACCGACGAGTGCACGAACCACGACAAGTGCGTGCGCGACAAGACCGGCAGCGATGGATGGTCCGGCATCATCGACATCCACTGCGACGCGATCTTCCCGGCCGCCGCTTGGTCGCTCGCCGCGGATCCGAACTGCTTCTGATTCGCGAACCACGCGCGCGGGCGCCGCGTACGATGGAAGCGTGATGCTCGGCGGCCCTCGCGACGAAAAGGGCGATCCACAATTCATCATCGGCGGCGTGCCTTCGCCGAGTCGCGACGCGGTCGTCGCGATCGTGCAGGCGCGCCTTCGTTGCGAGGACACGACCGCGAACCTCGTCTGCACCGGGACGCTCGTCGCGCCGCGCGTCGTCGTCACGGCGGCTCACTGCGTCGTGAATCGATCGCCGTCGTCGATCGAAGTGTTCTTCGGGCAGGACGTCCACGCGCCGGGTCAGTTCGCGTACGTCGCCGATCTCCAGATACCGACGTCATTCGATCCAGAGACGCTCGCGAACGACATCGCGGTGCTGCGGCTCGCGTCCGATGCGCCGTCGAAGCCGGTCGCGCTGCAGACGGCGGCGATCGACGCGATCGCGGTCGGCACGAAGGCGCGCGTCGTCGGTTACGGCGAGGACGCGAACGGTGCACGGGGCGGAGTGCGGCTCGAGGGGACGGTCGTCGTCGGTGGCGTCGCGCCGACGACGCTGACGGTGACGCCCGGGCCGCAGCTCACGTGCAACGGCGACTCGGGCGGTCCGCTCTTTCTGTCGAAGGGGGGCGTCGACTACCTCGCGGGCGTGACGTCGTTCGGCGATCCGACGTGCAAGGACCACTCGCAGCTCACGCGCGTCGACGCGTTCGTGACGGCGTTCGTGCAGCCGTTCATCGACATGGCCGCGACCGCGACGCCGCCTCCCGTCGTCGCGCCGAGCACGGGGACGTGCGGCCTCTGCGGTCGTGATACCGACTGTGCGGCGGGGTTGTCGTGCCAGAGCCAACCGGGCCAGACCGACGCGAACGCGCGCACGTGCGGCTTCAGCGGCCTGCCGACGGGGACGATCGCCCAAGCGTGCGCCGTCAACGCCGACTGCGGTGGCGACGCCTGCATCGCGATGCCCTCGGGCGGAGCGCGATCGTGCTTCTGCTACAAGCCGTGCAACGACGCCGACCGCTGCGACGCGGTGCGCTCGCCGCTCCCGCGCCTCGCGGGCCACACGTGCCCCGCGCCCGCGGCGTCTTCGTCGGGGTGCGACGTCGGCGCGAGCGTGGGCGACGCGGGGTACGCCGTGCTCCTCGTGCCGCTGCTCGTGCTCGTCGCGATGGTGCGACGGAGGCGCGCGCTCCTCGGGCTCCTCACGGTCGGCGCGATCGGCGCGATCGGCGCGAGCACGGGGTGCAAGAGCGACGCAGCGCCGGCGTCGACCCCCGATGCGTCGAGCGCGATCGACGCGGTGTATCCGCCGGGCGCGAAGGACGTCCCGTGGTTCCACGAGATCACCGACGAGAGCGGCGTCGCCGCGACCCACGTGCCGACGCTCGGAGATCAGGTCGCGAGCTCGAAGGGAAACGGCGTCGCGATCGGAGACGTCGACGGCGACGGGAAGCTCGACATCGTCGTGTCGCGCGGCGAAGGACCGGTCGCGCTCTTCAAGAACCAGGGCGGCTTGCGCTTTCGCGAAGCGACGCTCCTCAGCGGCATCGATCGAACGTACGCGGCGCGCGGCGTCGCGCTCGCGGACCTCGACGGCGACGGCGATCTCGATCTGCTCGTCGCGGGCGACACGCGGCCGACCGCGACGACGACGCCGAACAACGTGCGTCTGTTTCTGAACGACGGAAAAGCGAGCTTCACCGACGCGACGACGAAGGCGGGGCTCGCGACCGCGGGGAGCGCGCAGGGATTTCTCGTCGTGGACGCCGACTCCGACGGGCTCCCCGACATCTTCGTCGTCAACTACGGCTACAGCCTGGACGACGCGCTGCACGGACGCGGCGATCTGCTCTTCCGCAATCGCGGCGACGGGACGTTCGAGCCGATGGGCGCGCGCGCCGGGCTCGACGCCAAGGGCTTCACGTGGACCGCCGCGACGTTCGACGCGGACGGCGACGGGCGCCCCGACATCTTCGTGGCGAACGACAACTTCATTCTGGACGACGGCAAGCGGCCGCTCGATCCGCCGGTCCCGAGCGCTCCGGTCGCCGATCAACTCTTCCGCGCGCAGGCGCCCGCCGCCGATGGCAACGTGACGCTCGCGGAGGTCGGCGCGGCGTCCGGGATACGGGTCGACTTCCGATCCACGATGGGGATCGTCGCGGCCGACATGACGGGCGACGGGGTCCTCGATCTGTTCGCGTCGAACTACGGACGCAAAGCGCTCCTCGCAGGTCGCGGCGACGGCACGTTCGAGGATCGCACCGACGTCGCCGGGCTCGCGGCCATCCGCCGCGACGACGCCGAGTGCGCGGCGTCGAGCACCGACGAGGCGTGCTTGCTCGTCTCGTGGGGGACCGCGTTCGAGGATTTCGATCTCGACGGGTTCGCGGACTTGGTGCAGATGAACGGCGCGCTCGTCGCGAAAGATCCTCGGCAGCCCGTGGCCGCGTGGCGCGGCGGCGCGGGCGGCGCGTTCACTCCGGTGCACGCGCTCGGGTGGATGGCGGCGCGCGCGGTCATGCCGGCGGACCTCGACGACGACGGCGATTTGGATCTCGTCGTGACGACGCACTCGGGACCGGTGCGCGTGTTCGAGAACACGACGAACGCGCCCGCGGCGGGCGCACCCGCGTGGCTGCGCGTGAAGCCGCACGGCGCGACATCGACCGACGGGCTCGGCGCGGAGGTGCGCGTGAAGCTCGCGAGCGGTCGCACGCTCGTCCGTCGCATCGGCACGGGCGGCGTCATCCATTCGTGGGCTCCGTCGGAGGCGCACTTCGGGTTGGGGGGCGATGCGATCGCGTCGATCGAGATCGCGTGGGCGAGCGGCTACACGCAGACGGTCGCGAGCGCCGCGAACCGCGTCGTCACGGTGAGCGAGCCGTCGCTCGTCCGCGTCGCGCCTCGCGTCGCACCCGCCGACGGCAACACGCTCGTCGACGTGGTCGTCACGCCGGCGAAGCCCGACGGAGCTCCACGCGGCCCGGGCGCGCAGGTCACCGTCGTGGCGACGGCCGGGACGTGGGCCGCTCCGATCACCGATCGCGGCGACGGGACGTACGCGGGGAAGCTGCGCGCGCCGGCGACGGCGAAGCTGTCGGTGCTGAAGGTGACGATCGACGGCGCGACGCTTCGCGTGCTGCCGCGCGTCGACTTTCGGTAGGGGCGTCAGCCGCGAGGTCGCGCGCGCTCCGCCGCGATCATCGCGTGCAGCGCCTCGAAGCGCTGCGTCCACGGGACCTCGACGGTGTGCTGGTTGCTCGACGTCACGCCCTGCACTTTGATCTTCGCCGACTCGGGACCGAACGAAACGCCGTCGGCGAGAAAGAGCTCGACGCGACCCGTCTGCTCGAACACCGCGGACGCGACCATCGGCGCCAGCAAGAGCGGCGGGCGCGTCTTGTCGCCGAGCAAGTAGCACCAGCCGTTTTGCAGCGGCGACGACAGCGTCTCGTCGACGATCGGAAATTGTTCGAGCGCGCCGCGGTGCAGGTAGAGCGCGTACTTGAAGCGGCCTCGCGGATCGATGTTCTCGATGTGCGCGACGCTGACGAGGCGGAACGCGCCGAGCGGACGGAGCGCGAGGAGGAGCGCGTCGAGCACCGCGCGGACCTGCGGCTCGTGCTGCGCGTACGCGGCGTCGGCGGCGGTGACCGCGTGGACGATCTCGTTGCGCGTGCGCACCGTGTCGAGGAGGCGCTTCGCGAGCGGCGAGCGATCGCCGCGCCCTGCGACGAGCGACCGCAGCGCCGTCACGAGCGGGTCGGCCGGGTTCTCCGGCAAGAGCGCGGCGATCCGAAACGCGAGGACCTCCCACGATCCCATCGAGAGCGAGCGATCCGCTATTTGCCGATCCGACAGCATCTTCACGAGCTCGCCCCACGCCGCCGCGTCGCCGTACTCGACGACCAGCGCGAGCTCGATCGCGACCATGAAGCGCATCGCGCGCTCGATCGCGTCGAAGAGCGTCGCGACGCGCACGAGATTTCCACGACGCGACGCGACCATCGCCGGAAGCGCCGCGAGCGGGAACGGAAGGTCCTCTTCTTGATGCCTCGCCGTCTGCGGTCCGGCGTCCTTCGCGAAGAACTGCAGCGTCGTCGCGCCGACGGTGATGCGATCGAAGCTCTCGAGGAGGAGCGGCCGATCGATCCGCACGCTGTTCACGAACGTCCCGTTCGTCGATCCGTCGTCGACGCACCACCAGCGATCGCCGCGAGCTTCGAAGTGTGCGTGGTTGCGCGAGACTTGATCGAGCGGGAGGCAGATGCCCTTGCTCGGATCGCGTCCGACGCCCACGTTCGGTTGCGCGAGGACGTAGCGACGTCCGACGAGGCCGGAGTCCGCGGCGCCGATGATGACGAGGCAGTCGACCGCGCCGCCGACGGAGACCACCGGCGCTTCGAAGTTCCCCGTGACGGTCTTCCCGATTTCGGCGGAGAGGCGCTGCGGAACCTCGGCGCCGGGGCCGAGCGTCGCGCCTCCGTCCGGCGGTTTTCCAGGGATCGACATTCGCTGCGCGATTCTACCTCAGTGGTTGGTCCAGAAGTCGAACGCCTCGTCGAGGTAGATCTCGCGGGCGCCGTGACCGACGGGGTGCTCCGCCGACTTGCTCGGCCACCCCGCGCGCGCGAGGAGAGCGGCGAGCGATTTCGGATCTTCGTGCGTGTCGTCTTGCGCGCCCCATCCGACGTAGAACGGAGGGCGCGACGTCGCGGCGATCGTCTCCTTCGATCGCCCCGCGGCGTTCCCGCCGGACATCGCGCCGAATCCGTCCGCGACGAACTCGCCTCGGAGCGCGAGGATCGCGACGAAGTACGCGCCGTTCGAAGAGCCGGCGAGGTACGTGCGATCGAACGAGGCGCCGACGATCGCTTCGAGGCGTCGCTTCTTCTCGAGCCACGACTGCGTGAGCTCTTTCGCGTAGCGGGCGTACGCGTCGGCGGACGTCGGCCACGCCCACCAGTCCTTGATGTTCTTCGGAGCGATGCCGCGACGGCCGCGCGGCATGAGCGCGATGAAGCCGCGCGCGCGTGCGCGAGCGGCGACGATTTGTTGGTAGATGCGCTGCGTGCGGCCGCCGGGCTCGACGACGCCGTGGAGGTAGATGACGAGCGCGCGCGGGAACGCGGGCTGCGCGGGGAGGACGTAGCAGGTGTCGTCGTCGAGGGCGTCGAGGCCGTCGGTGCACCAGTGGTCGGGGGGGAGAGGGGCGGAGGGGGATGCGATCGGGGTCGGGGTCGATGGCGTGGGCGTGGGCGTGGGCGTGGGCGTGGGCGTGGGCGTGGACGCGAGCGTGGGCGTGGGCGTGGACGCGAGCGTGGGCGTGGGCTCGGTCCTTCGCTCCGCGCATGCGACGAGGACACAGAGCGCGAGCGCGATCCTTCGCGTCACGTCGCGCGTCCCGTCGGCGCTGCGTCGCGGTACGGGCCTCCACTTCCGCGCATCAACCACAGCGCGAGCAAGTGCACCGACGGATCGCCGTACTCCGCCGGGATCTCCGGCGCGCCGCTCCCGCGTACGCGCAGCACCTTGTTCGGCGTCCGCGGCGATC
>JAYVXB010000812.1:0-9593 GCA_043785585.1 Deltaproteobacteria bacterium
ACCGCCGTTGCCGCAGAAGTCGCCGATCGACCGCGCGGGCTCGAACGTCGCGACGTAGTACGTGTTGATCGGCGGCGACTCCGTCTGGCGGAGATCGACCATCGCTTGGAGCACGGTGTCCCAGCCCGATCCGTCGGGACCGATGACGGTGCTCCACGGCAGCGGCGCGTGCACCTTGATGTTCACCTTCGACGTTGGGTACATCTTGTAGAGGGTGTCGTTGTAGAGCTTGATCTGCGCGGCGCTCGCGTCGGCGATGCGACCGGAGCCGTCGGCGTCGTACTTGAGCGGGACGAAGATGATGTTGACCTCCGTCTTCTCGATCGCGGCGATGTCGACGAGCGATCCGTCGTTCGGGAACCACGCGCCCGTGGCGTCGTCGACCTGCGAAGGCACCGTCGCGTCGCGGATCGCGACGGCGAACGTCGTCCCCGGCGGAATCTGGTCGGCGGTGAACGGGAAGTCGAATCCCGACCCCATCGCCGCGTCGTCCGTCGGTCCCGAGATGGTCAGCGTCTTCGTCTGAACGGGCAGATCCATTCCGCCGGCGTTCATTCGAAGCTCCGCGGTGACCTCGTGCGGCTGCCACGTCGAGTCGGGCGTCACGTAGACGCGCAGGATGCCGGGTCGTCCCGCGATGACCGGCGCGTTCGGAGTCGCCTGCATCGCGCCGTCTTTGACGATGAGCGCTTTGGTCGCTTGGAAGACCGCGACGGAGACCGTCAGGCCGCGTGCGAGCGCAGGGCCGGCGCCAACCGCGCCGTCCGCCGCGACACCGCCATCGTCGCCCGTCGTGCCGCCATCGTGACCACCGGGCGTGGCGTTGTCGATGCTCGTTCCGCCACAAGCCGCAACCGCTCCAAGCAACGCCCAGCATAGAATTTTCTTCATTGCGCCAATCCTCCAAGGTGCTTCGCCGAAGCGAGCGCCGAATACACGAAGTCGCTGCCGCGTTCGCAAGAAGCGCTCCACTTGGGGTCCCGCACGCGCGAGGGCAATTGCCCCGAGTTTCGATTCACGATCGTACAGGTGTACGCGCGCTGCACGAAAATTGATCAACGGCTGTCAGTCTATCGCGCGAAACCATCGCACATACGGCGCGGCTGACGTCGACGTAAGCGCCCTGCCGTGCTCGGATCCACCGTTCGAATGGCGGATCCGCTCGCACGCTTTCATCCGGTCGTCGCCGAGTGGTTCACGACCGCTCTCGGCGCGCCGACGCGCGCGCAGGCGACGGGGTGGCCGCCGATCCTCGACGGCGCATCGACACTCCTGCTCGCTCCGACCGGATCCGGAAAGACGCTCGCGGCGTTCCTCGCGGCGATCGAGAAGCTCATGTGGACCACGGACGAGACGCAGGCGCACGGGTGCCGCGTCCTCTACGTGTCTCCGCTCAAGGCGCTCGCGGTCGACGTCGAACGGAATCTGCGCGCGCCTATCGCAGGCATCGCGCAAGTCGCGGCGCGGCGTGGCGAGACGGTGCGCGCGCCGAGCGTCGACATTCGAACGGGTGATACCCCCGCGAAGGATCGCGCGCGGATGCTCCGCACGCCGCCGGACATTCTCATCACGACGCCGGAATCGCTCTATCTCCTCCTCACGTCGCAAGCGCGCAAGATGCTCGCGTCGGTCGACACCGTCATCGTCGACGAGATCCATTCGATCGTGCCGACGAAGCGCGGCGCGCATTTGTTCTTGTCGCTCGAGCGGCTCGAAGCGCTTCGGAAGGATCGCGCGCCGCTCCAGCGCATCGGGCTCTCGGCGACGCAGCGCCCGCTCGACGAGGTCGCGCGCCTGCTCGGCGGCTTCGACGACACCGGCGCGCCGCGTCCGGTGACGATCGTCGACGCGGGCGAGCGGAAGAAGCTCGTCTTGCGCGTCGAGGTCCCCGACATCGATCTCGGTCGTCTCGGCGAGATCGATCCGATTCCCTCTGGTGACGCGTCGACGCCGGCGCGACGATCGATTTGGCCCGACCTCCACAAGCGAATCGTCGCGCTGGTGCGCGCACACCGTTCGACGATGATCTTCGTGAACAGCCGCAGGCTCGCCGAGCGCCTCGCGGGCGCGCTCAACGAAGCCGCGGGCGCCGAGATCGTCCTCGCGCATCACGGATCGATCGCGCGAGAGAAGCGCGCGGAGATCGAGGACCGCCTGAAGCGCGGCGATCTCCCAGCGATCGTCGCGACGTCGTCGCTCGAGCTCGGCATCGACATGGGCGCGGTCGATCTCGTCATCCAGGTCGAAGCACCTCCGTCGGTCGCGTCGGGGCTCCAGCGAATCGGGCGCGCGTGCCACGGCGTCGGCGGCGTGCCGAACGGCGTCGTGTTGCCGAAGCACCGCGGCGATCTGCTCGCCGCAGCCGCAGCGGCGACGAGCATGATCGCCGGCGAGGTCGAGGAGACGTTCTATCCGCGGAGCCCACTCGACGTCGTAGCCCAACAGATCGTCGCGATCGTCGCCGACGCCGACGACGCGGGCGTCGCAGTCGAGTCGCTCTACACGCTCACCCGCCGCGCCGCTCCGTTCGCCGAGCTACCGCGCGCGTCGTTCGACGGCGTCCTCGACATGCTCTCCGGCCGCTACCCCTCCGACGACTTCGCCGAGCTCCGCCCGCGCGTCACATGGGATCGCATCGCCGGCGTCCTCCGCGCGCGTCCGGGCTCGAAGCGCCTCGCGATCACGAGCGGCGGCACGATCCCCGACCGCGGGCTCTACGGCGTCTTCCTCACGGGCGAAGGTGAAGGGGGAATCGGCGGACGTCGCGTCGGTGAGCTCGACGAAGAGATGGTCTTCGAGATGCGCGAAGGCGACGTGTTCCTCCTCGGTGCGTCGTCGTGGCGCGCGGAGATCATCACGCACGATCGCGTCCTCGTGACGCCCGCGGCCGGCGAGCCTGGACGCATGCCGTTCTGGCACGGTGACAGGCCCGGACGACCGCGCGCGTTCGGCGAGCGCATCGGTGCCCTCGCGCGCCGCCTCGCGAAGTTGCCGCGCGCGGAGGCGGAGAGCTTGCTCCGCGAAGACCACAAGCTCGACGGCCCCGCCGCGCGCAACCTCGTTCAGTACGTCGTCGATCAAGTCGAGGCCACGACCGAGGTGCCGAGCGATCGCACGATCGTCATCGAGCGCTTCGTCGACGAGATCGGCGACTGGCGCGTCTGCGTTCTCTCGCCGCTCGGGACGCGCGTGCATGCACCGTGGGCGACCGCGGTGACTGCGCGTCTGCGCGCGACGTACGCCGGCGACGTCGAGGTCCACTACACCGACGACGGGATGGCGTTTCGCATTCCGGCATGCGACGAGCCGCCTCCCGCGGAGCTCTTCTTCCCGTCGTCCGACGACGTGTCGTCGAAGGTCACCGATTCCCTCGCGGACACGTCGCTCTTCGCGGCGCGCTTCCGCGAGTGCGCGGGACGAGCGCTGCTCTTGCCGCGTCGCGATCCGCATCGACGCACGCCGCTTTGGGCGCAGCGAAAGCGCGCAGCGGATTTGCTCGCCGTCGCGTCGCGGCACCCCGCGTTTCCGATCGTGCTCGAGACGTACCGCGAGTGCTTGCGCGACGTGTTCGATCTCGCGGGGCTCGTCGAGCTGCTTCGCGGCGTCGAAGCGCGACGCGTGCGCGTCGTCACGGTCGACACGCGCACGCCCTCGCCGTTCGCGGCGAACGTCCTCTTCGCGTTCGTCGCCGCGTTCATCTACGACGGCGACGCGCCGCTCGCCGAGCGACGCGCGCAGGCGCTCACGATCGATCACGCGCAGCTCCGCGAGCTCCTCGGCGAGATCGAGCTGCGGCAGCTCCTCGATCCCGAGGTCATCGAAGAGCACGAGCGGATGCTCCAGCTCTTCACGCATCCGGCGAAGCACGCCGACGCGGTCCACGATCTGCTCCGTCGCCTCGGCGATCTCTCCGTCGCCGAAGTGGCCGCGCGTTGCGAGGGGGGCGATGCGAGCGCGGCGGCGTGGCTCGGCGAGCTCGTGCAGGCGCGGCGCGCGTTCTCGACGCGGATCGGGAAGGACACGCGCTTCGTCGCGGCCGAAGACGCGGGGCGCTTGCGCGACGCGCTCGGGATCGTTCCTCCGCGCGGACTTCCCGACGCGTTCCTCGAGCATGCGCCCGACGCGCTGACGCAGCTCACGGTGCGATGGGCGCGGACGCACGGGCCGTTCGTCGCGCGTGACGTCGCGGCGCGCTTCGGTGTCGGCGTCGACGCGATCGAGCAGGTGCTGCTTGGGATCGTTCGCACGGGGCGCGTCGTCGCGGGGCAGTTTCTCCCCGAGTCGCGCGGCGCGGCGGAGTATTGCGACGCGGAGGTGCTCGCAGCGCTGCGGCGTCGCTCGCTCGCGAAGCTGCGGCGCGAGGTCGAGCCTGTCGACGCGGCGGCGTACGCGCGCTTCCTGCCGGCGTGGCACGGCGTCACGCAGAAGCGACGCGGCGCCGACGCGCTCCTCGCGACAATCGCGCAGCTCGAAGGGACGCCGCTCGTCGCGTCGGTGCTCGAGAGCGACGTCCTCCCCGCGCGTCTCGACGGCTACGCCGCGTGGGATCTCGATGCGCTGTGCGCGTCGGGCGAGATCGTCTGGGCCGGCATTGAACCGATCGGACCGAGCGACGGGCGGATCGCGCTCTACCTCGCGGACCACGAAGCGGCGCTCGCACGTCCAGCGCGGATCGCGGAGGGCGCGCTCGCCGAAAAAATCCGCGCGCTCCTCGAGCGACGCGGCGCCGTCTTCTTCGCGGAGATCACGCGCGACGTCGGCGGTTTTCCGGCCGACACGCTCGAAGCGCTCTGGGACATGGTCTGGTGCGGCGAGGTGACGAACGACACGCTCGAGCCGCTGCGCAGCCGCATGAATGCATCCGGCGGCGAGACGACGCGTCGCGCACGCATGCGCGCGCAGCAACAGCGTCGCGCGGTGCGCGCCGGCCCCCCCGGCAGCGAGGGGCGTTGGTCGCTTCGCGCGTCGCGCTGGGTCGAGCGCGCAGAGCCGACGGCGCACCGCGCGGCGCTCGCGCGCGTCCTCTTGGAGCGGTACGGCATCGTGACGCGCGAGACCGCGCATGCCGAGGGGATCGCAGGGGGCTTCGGCGCGGTCTACGAAGTCTTGAAGGCGATGGAGGACGCTGGGCGCGTGCGTCGCGGGTACTTCATCGCGGGGCGCGGCGGCGCGCAGTTCGCGCTCCCGGGTGCAGACGATCGCCTCCGCGCATTCCGCGACGCGAGCGACGAAGACGAAAACGACGCTCGCGGCCCCGCGACGATCGTCCTCGCAGCGACCGATCCCGCGAACGCGTTCGGCGCGACGCTCCCGTGGCCCGAGTCGCTCGCGACGGCGCGACCGCAACGCGCGGCGGGCGCGCTCGTCGTGATCCGCGACGGCGTGCTCCTCGGATGGCTCGGCAGGAGCGAGCAGCCGCTCCTCACGTTCCTTCCGGCCGAAGAACCGGCGCGCAGCATCGCAGCGCGCGCGCTCGCGAAGGCGCTCGGCGATCTCGCGGCGCGCGGTCGACGTCGCGCGCTCCTCGTCACGTCGATCGACGGTGAGGACGCCACGAAGAGCGCGCTCGCCGAGCACCTCGTCGCCGCCGGCTTCGGCGCGAGCTCGCGCGGCCTCTTGATGCGCGGGCGCGAGGAGCGCGATGCCCGAGGGTGACACGCTGGTGCGAATCGCGCGCACGCTGGCGCCAATCCTCGCCGGCAAGATCGTCACGCGCTGCGACTCTCCCCTCCCCGCGATCGCGGGCGCGTCGCTCACCGGCCACGTCATCGACGCCGTCGAGACGCTCGGAAAGAACCTGCTCATTCGCTTCGACGACGGCCGCGTCCTGCGAACGCACCTCCGCATGGACGGCGCGTGGCATCTCTATCGACCCGACGATCGCTGGAAGCGCGACCCCTCGCGCGCGCGGATCGTTCTCGCGGTCGATGGCGCGGTCGCCGTCTGCTTCGACGCGCCGGTCGTCGAGATCCTCTCGGCCGCCGAAGCGCGCTTCTCGCCCGACCTCGCATCGCTCGGTCCCGACATCCTCTCCGCCGACTTCGACGCCGTCGAAGCGCGCCGCCGCCTGCGCGCGCGCAGCGACGTCGCGATCGGCGAGGCGATCCTCGATCAGAGCGCCATCGCCGGCATCGGCAACGTCTACAAGTCCGAAGTCCTCTTCGTCCGCCGCGCCGATCCGTTCGCAAAGGTCGCAACCTTCGACGACACCGCGCTCGACGCGATCGTCGCCGAGGCGCGCCGGATCATGCTCCACAACGTGAGCCCGAATCGCCGCGGCCGCGTCGTCCGACGCGACGCGCCGGGTCAGCGCCTCTTCGTCTACGACCGCGTCGGACGCCCGTGCTTCGTCTGCGGGGCGCGCGTCGAGACACGTCGCCAAGGTACGCTCGGGCGCACGACGTACTTCTGTCGCACGTGCCAATCGGTCCGCGTCTCGCCTCGCGTCGTGAAAAGGTGACGGCTCGGGCGATTTTCGGTCACACGCCGATGCGTCGGTGCCTCCAACGATCAGGAGGTCACCCATGATCACGCTCTACCATTCACCGTTCACGCGCTCGCACCTGATCCGGTTTGCTCTCGAAGAGACCGGGCTCCCGCACGACATCGTGCGCGTCGATGCATCGAAGGGCGAGCACAAGTCGCCCGACTACCTGCGCGTCAATCCGCTCGGACAGCTCCCGGCGATGGTCGATGGCGACGTCGCGATCCGCGAGGCGGCAGCGATTTGCCTCTACCTCGCCGAGAAGGCTCCCGAGAAGAAGCTCGCGCCGCCGGTCGGCTCGCCCGATCGCGCGGCGTACTACCACTGGGTGGTCTTCGCCGTCGCGACGCAGCTCATCGCGCTCGCGAAGATCGCATTGAACACGCGATTTTTGCCCGAGCCGATGCGCTCCGCTGGAGTCGCCGCCGACGGGCGGGCAGAGTGGGCCAACGTCGCGCCCGTCTTGTCCGACGCGGTGCGCGGCAAGCGCTACCTCCTCGGCGATTCGTTCTCGATGGCGGACGTGATGGTCGGCGGATCGCTTTGGCTCGCGAGCTTCATCGACGTACTCGCCCCGCACGACGAGCTCGCGCGGTACCATGGCCGCGTGAGCGATCGTCCCGCCTTCCAGCGCGCATTCGCCGACGCGAAGGCGCCGTGAGCGCCGCGATCGAAGCGCTCGTCGTGCGCACGAAGGCGGGAGATCGCGCGGCGGCGGAGGCGCTCGTCGCGGCGATTCAGGACGACGTGTACCGCCTCGCGTTGCGGATGCTCGGCCTCCGCGCCGAGGCCGAGGACGCGACGCAGGAGATCCTCCTCCAAGCGCTCACGCACCTCAGCGAGTTCCGCGCCGAGAGCGCCTTTCGCACGTGGCTCTGGCGGATCGCCGTGCGTCATCTGCTTCGATCGAAGAGGGGACGTCGCGAAGAGATCGCGTCGTTCGAGATGATCGAGTCGCTCATCGCGAAGGGCGACGCGAACCCGCCGACGCTGGCGATCGCCGAGCCCGAGCTCGCGCTCCTCGCGCAAGAGGTTCGCCTCAGCTGCACGCAAGGGATGGTCCTCTCGCTCGCGCGCGACGAGCGCGTCTCGTGGATCCTCGCCGAGGTGTTCGAGCTGTCGGGCGACGACGCGGCGGAGGTCCTCGAGATCAACGTCGCGGCGCATCGCAAGCGTCTCTCGCGCGCGCGAGAGAAGTTCGGCGCGTGGATGGGGAAGCACTGCGGGCTCGCGAACGAAGCGAACGCGTGCCGTTGCGTGCGGCAGGTCCCGGTCGCGACGGAGGTCGGCGTCGTCGATCGGCGCGACATTCAATACGCGACGCATCCGGGAGCGGCGCCGCGCAAACGCGCGCTGGCGATCGCCGCGGAGGCCACCGAGATCGAAGCCGCCGCCGACGCGCTGAAGTGCCATCCCGACTATTCCGCGCCGGCGTCGGTGCTCGCGCAGATACGCGGGATCATCGATTCGGGCCGCTACCGCGTGTTCGACGCGTGAACGTTCGCTGACCGTTGCGCCCCGCCCGCGGGGCTGCTTAGACCACGGTCGCATGAAGCCGACGAAGACCGACGAAGAGATGCGCGCCGCCGCCGAAGAGCACGCGAACGATCCGGATCGCGCGGAGCTTCTCCAACGCGCGAGGCGCTTCAAAGCGAGCTGGATCGAGCTCGCCGAGGGACTCACCGACGTGCGCCGCCACGGCCAATGGAAGAAGTGGGGCTACGACTCGTTCGAGGCGTACGCGAAGAGCGAGCTTCATCTCCGGCAGGAGACCGTCGACAAGCTCACCGGCTCGTTCCTCTTCTTGCAGAAGCGCGCGCCCGAGGTCCTCAAGCGCGACGGCATCGAGCGCGAGATCCCGACGTACCAGGCGGTGGATTTTCTGCGGCGCGCCGAGGAGAGCGAGCGCGCGCCGAGCGACGCCGTTCGCGCGGTGCGAGAGCGCGTGCTCGACGAGGGCGCGCCGCTGTCGGCCGTGTCGCGGCAGTTCAAGGACGTCGTCTTCCCGGTGAGCGATGGCGACAAGCGATCGCGCGACGCCGCCGCGGTGAAGAACGTCGCGACGCGACTGCGCGACTTGCTCGCGGAGACACGCGCGGTCCCGCGCAAGGTCGCAAGCGAAGCCGCCGACGCGATCGAGCGCGTGCTCGCAGCGCTCGCCGCGAGCGAAGAAGAAGCGGCCTGACGGAGGACGCTGGCACAGTCCGACACGGCGCCCGCCGCGAGATCGCTGCGGAAGCCGGCGGCACGCGCGCTGCAGTGTCGTCCGTTCATGCGCGCTGCAAGCCTCTCGAACGCTCGGTCTCTCGGTCCGCTCCTTCGTCGCATCGTCCTCGGAACGACGGCGGTGGGCGTCTCGGTCGTCGCCTTCGGTTGCGGCGACGCGAGCAACGCATCGCAAAGCGACGCGTCGACATGCGCGGACTGCCACTGCGGCGGCGGCGCGCCCGCGCCGGGACCAAAGTTCGTTCCGTTCGATCCATCCACGCAATGCACGGCGGACAGCGGTGCGTCGGACGCTGCGGATGGAGGCGACGCGGCGCCGTCGAGCGATGCAGCGATTGTCGACGCGGCCGGGTTCGATGCGGCGGACGCGGCGTGCAACCCGGGACCGCCCGACTGCCAGCGCCTCTGCCCGACCGACGTCGGCGGTGCGTTCGCCGGAATGTGCAAAGTCGTTTCGGACGGTGGCCAGACGCTCCTCGAGTGCGACTACTACCCGCACCCGTGCGGCCGCCGCCCGTCCGGGCTCGCTGCATCGCGCACGCGCTCGGGCACACACGCGACGAGGCGCATCCTTGCCGACGCCGCGTTCCTCGAGGCGGCATCGGTCGACGCGTTCGACATCCTCGCGCGCGAGCTCGTCGCGCATCGCGCACCCGCGAGGCTCGTTCGCGCAGCACGCTGCGCACGCGCCGATGAAGTGCGTCACGCGCGCGACGTCGGCCACCACGCGCGAAAACACGGGGCTCGCGTCGCGGTGCCGTGCGTCGCGCGGTCGGCGTCGCGGTCGATCGAAGTGATCGCGATCGAGAACGCCGCGGAAGGATGCGTTCGCGAGATGTACGGCGCGCTCCTCGCGGCGTGGCAAGCGGCGACCGCCGGCGAC
>JAYVXB010000813.1:0-9552 GCA_043785585.1 Deltaproteobacteria bacterium
TTCGTGACGAGGAACGTCGCCGCGCCGCTGCTCGAGCCGACGACGATCGTTCCGTACGCGTTCGACGGTGGCGAGACGGTGAGCTGCGCCTGCGCGAGCGCGGTGCCGTTCAGCGACGCGCTGACGTTGCCGCCGGGGTTCGCGGAGACGGCGAGGCTGGCGTTCTTTCCGCCGGCGCTCGTCGGCGCGAAGTGGACGAGCACAGTGCACGTCGCGCCGGCAGCGAGCGGCGCGGTGCAACCGTTCGACGCGATCCCGAACGCGGTCGCGTCTGCGCCTCCGAGCGACACCGCGGGAGCGCCCGACGCGACACCGCCCGTGTTCGTCACGGTGAACGCGACGTCTCCACTCGCTGATCCCACGACGACCGTACCGAAGCTTTGGTTGCTCGGACCGATCGTCAGGAGCGCCGGCCCGAGGCCCGTGCCCGACAGACCGGCCGACGCGGCGCCGCCTGGGCTCGCCGTCACCGTGAGCCCCGCCGACTTCGTGCCCGCGGCGCTCGGATGGAAGCGCGCGGAGACGGTGCACGTGCCGCCGCCTGGGATCGCGGCGGTGCAGTTGTTGGCGGCGATCTCGAACTGCGATGCGTCGGTGCCGGTGATCGAAACCGCCGGCACGCCGGTCGGAGCGCCGCCGCTGTTCGTCACCGTAAACGTCGTCGACGCGCTGACGTTGCCGAGGAGGAGGGCGCCGAACGCCGCGGACGGCGGCGAGATCGTGAGCTGACCGGGCGTGAGCGCGTTGCCCGAGAGCGTCGCGCTCGCTGCGCCGCCGGGTGACGCCGTCACGCCGAGCGTCGCCGCCTTCGTGCCGGCCGTCGTGGGCGTGAAGCGCACGCGCACGGTGCAGCTCGCGCCCGGAGCGATCGCCGACGCGCAACCGTTGGTCGTGATCGCGAGATCGCCCGCGTCCGCGCCGCCGAGCGAGACCGCGGGCACGCCCGACGCGACACCGCCGCTGTTCGTGACCGTGAAGACGACGTCGGAGCTCGAGCTCCCGACGACGACCGTGCCGAAGTCTTGCGGCGTCGGCGATAGAGCAAGCACGGCCTGCGCGAGACCCGTCGCCGTGAGCGGCGCCGCGACCATTCCGCCAGGCGTCGCCGACGCGCCGAGGAGCGCGTTCTTCGCGCCCGCCGACGTTGGCGTGAAGTGGACTTGCACGGCGCAGCTCGCGCCGCCCGCGAGCGCCGCGGTGCAACCGTTCGACGCGATCGCGAACTGCGATGCGTCTCCGCCCGCGAGCGCGACGACGGGGACACCCGTCGCGGCCGCCCCGGAGTTCGTGACGGTGAAGGCGACGTCCGCGCTCGACGCGCCGACGACGACGCTTCCGAAGTCGCGCGGCGAGGGCGCGATGACGAGCGCGCCCGGAGCGATCGCCGTGCCACCGAGCGATGCTGCGGTCGTTCCACCCGGTGCACCCGTGACCTCGAGGGAAGCGCTCTTTGCGCCGATCGCATCCGGAGCAAATCGCGCGTGCACGACGCACGTCGCTGCAGGCGCGAGCGTCTGCCCTGCGCAGCCGTCCGACGACAGCGTGAAGAGCGCCGCGTTCGCGCCCGTGAGACGCGTCGCGAGCACGCCGGTGGGAGCGCCGCCGGTGTTCGTGACGGTGAAGGTGGAGTCGGCGGCGGCGGTGCCGACCGGGACCGCGCCGAAGTCGTGCGAGCTCGGCGCGATCGCAAGAGCGCCCGCTGCGAGCGCGGTGCCCGAGGCGCCCGTCGTCGCGGTGCCGCCCGGCGTTGCGGTCACGGCGATCGCCGCGATCTTCGGACCGGCGGCGCGCGGATGAAACGACAGCGTGAAGACGCACGATGCGCCCGCCGCGAGCGGCTGCCCGCCGCGAGCGGCTGCCCGCCGCAAGCATCCGACGCCACCGCGAAGTCCGCGGCATCGGCCCCGCTGATCGCGATCGCGATCGTGCCGCTCGGACCGGAGCCCGCGTTCGTGACGGTGACTTGCACGGGCATGCTCGTGGCGCTGGAGACGACGCTGCCAAAATCGTGCGTGAGCCCGTCGAGGCTGAGGAACGCCACGCCCGAGTCCACGCCGGGCCCGACGTTGCCGCTGTCCGGCACCCCCGGATCGTCCTTCGGGATGCAACCGATCCCCGCCCACGCGAGCAGGCTGACGACGATCCAGAAACACGCGATCCGAGCGGTACGCGTCGCGACCATGGAATGCTCCTCCCGAGCTGGGGAGCAACCTGGTCGGTGGCAGATGAAGGCGCATGTCACCCAATTGGGGACTCTCGGATGGTTCCCCGTCTTTTCGCGGCTATCGGAACGTCGAGCAGGCGGAATCGAACGACGAAAGCGTGATTCGTTCGGTGCACGCCCCCTCGGTTTGCCCCGCGGCATTGTCGCAAATCGCGGCGCCGCAATCCGCGTCGCGGTTGCACGGCGCGCCCTTCCCGCCCCTCATCTGGCATCCGGATCCGAACGGTCCACCGTTGCACGTGAGCCCTGGCGCGCACGGACGCAGCGTCGCGTCGCACGCTTCGCCGACGACCGCGGTCGTCTTGCACGTGAGCGACTTCGCGTCGCAGTAGAAGCCGCTCGGGCACTCGTCCGCTTCGCCTGGGCACGCGGCGCCGGCGTCGACGGCGTTCGGCTTCAAGCACTTCCCGCTCGTCGTCCCGCGCGGCACGACGCACGTCAGTCCGTCGGCGCTGCTGCAGTCGTACGCGACCGTGCACGGCGCACGCGCAGCGCCCGGCCCGCTGAAGAGCGACGGCCCGCACGCTTCGCCGATCGCGCTTTGCTCGGCGACGTCGATCGCGCCGTCCGCGTAGGCGTCCGTCACCGCCGCGATGCATGCAGGCGCGCGCGACGCGAGGTACGTCGTCCCTTGCGGCACTTGCGATAGGCACGCCGACTTGCGCGCGTCGCTGCACTTCGCTTTGTCGCTCGCGCCGCAGCTCTGCACGACCGTCGCGTTGCACTCCGCGACCGCGCGCGCTTCGCAATACCCCGCGACGGTCGACAGATCCGATCCAGGCGCGGGCGGCGGCGGCGACCCATGCGCCGCGCATGCCGCGATCGAAGCCGTCAGCAAGAGCACGATGATTCGCATGCGCATCTCCATCACCGCACGACGATGTTCGTCAGCGTCTTGAGGTTCTGTCCTGCCGGGTAGCCGTACGAGACGTAGCCGGTGAACTCGGTCGTCTCGGACGTCCCCCATCCCCACACCGTCAGCCCGAACGGCTGCGCGGACGTCATCTCGTGGCGACCGTTGTCGCAGGCTCCCTGCTTCTGAAAGTCGTGCCGCACGAGATCGATCCGCGTCATCTCGTAGCCGCCATCGCCGACGGACGTCCATCCGCCGAGCACACCCGCGCAGTCGAGCGTGACGTCCGCGAAGCCGCTGTCGCCGCGCTTGCGCGTGACGACGTGGTTCGTCTCCGGGTACGTCGGGTCCGTGAAGAAGACGTACCGCTCCATGTATTGCGGGACCGGCACGACGCGAACGAAGTCGGCGTCGCCGTACGCCGATCCGATCGTCTGCGCGCCGGTCATGTAACCGACGAGCAAGAACGGATGGTCCGCGTCTTGGCTCTTCACCGTGAACGACGCGCCGGTGCGAAATTCTGCGACGTCACCGAGGTTCAGCGTCGAAGGCGCCCCCGCGACCGCCGGCGAAAAGACGAGCCGCGTGCCGTCGACCGCGCCGACGATCCGCCACGGCGGGTTCTCGGCGACCTCCGTGCGCGGGCGGTACGTCGCGGCGACGTATTCGTTTCCGAGCGATTGGATCGGCGGGATCTGCTGCTCCGCGTGATCGCAATACGGACCGATCACGTCGAGGCACGGCTGCCCCGCGAAGAGGCCGATCGGTTTGTTTGCGTTGATGGGGCTCCCGGTCAGCTCGAACGCCTGCGTGATCTGGAGCGTCTGCCCCGCGTTCAGCGAGTACGTCGCTTCGCTCCCCGCCGACGCGCCTTGCACGGTCGATCCCGGAAGGATGTCGACCTTCGGACGGATCGTGATCGTCGTTCCGTCCTCGGCCGCGACGAGGTTCATCGAGGTCGCGTCGGTCCCTTGCCGCGTCCCGGCGCTGTAGGCGTCGACGGCGATGTAGTTGTTCCGCGCCCGTCACCGCCGCGCCGCCGCCGCCGAACGGGAGCATCTGGTACGCGACGACCGGGTAGTCCGTGCGAATGCGAAACGCGCGACCGATTCCGGTGCCGTGGATCTGCGTCAACGACGAGAGCGCGGGCGCGACGGGGCACGGCACGGGCGCGTTGATCTCGGCGGGCTTGGGCGTTCCTGGATCGGGCAGGCCGGCGAGAAACAAGATCGCGACCTGACCCGGCGCGAGCCCCGCCTTCGCGTCGAAGTCGTCGTACGCGATGCTGCGCCCCGTGCCGCGCGGGATCTTCGCGAACGCAGAGACGTCGAGCGGACGCCCGTCGAAGGCGACGTCGACGTGGACCGGAACGTCGAACGTGTTCGACACGAACGAGACGAAGCACCCGTTGTTCGCGGAGAACGTTCCGTCCATGTGGACGGCGTAGTACTCGCAACCGACCGACGACTTCGTCTGGCTCGCTTGCTGGCACGCGTACATGGAGCCGTCGGCGAGACGGCGCTCTCCGCAAGACACGCGCCGTCGAGCGACACGCAGCGAGCGCTGGATTTCTCGATGAGCGCGCGACGCGCGGCGTCCGCGGCGCGTACGCACGGAGCGCAACGTTGCGCTCGGTGCGCAACGCGGAAGCGCGAAAACTCGGTGCGACCGGGGTCACCGCGCTCGGCGCGGAGCTTGCGAAGCGGCGGCGACATGATCTCCATGAAGACCCGTTCGGGGATGCTTGCTCGAGGTTCGATCGCGCTCGCCCTCACCGCGCTCGGCGCCGCCTGCGCGGCAGGAACGAGCGACGCCGGCGATGCGACGAACGCCGGCGATGCGGGACACGCGGCCGACGCTGCCGTGCAAGACGCAGCGAGCCCCGCGCACGACACCGCACGTCGTACGACGCGTCGGTCGCGACCGACGCGAGCACGACCCAAGACTCCGGCGGCCCACGGCCCAACGCGGCGCCGACGTGCAGCGGAACGATCTGCAACGGCGTCTGCGTCGACACGGAGAACGACGCGACGAGCTGCGGCGCGTGCGGGCACTCGTGCTTGGGGCAATCGTGCTCCCAAGGCGCGCGCATCCCCGTCGTCGTGTCGGCGCGGTTCTCTCCGCCCGGACGGCTCACGCACGACGCGACGAACCTCTACTGGACGAACGGCGGAGGCGCGGTCAACACGGCGCCGATCGCCGGCGGCGCGACGACGACGCTCGCGACCGCGACCGGCTCGGCGATGGGCGTCGCCGTCGACGCGACGAACGTCTACTTCGCGAGCCAAGGCGACGGGACGATCTACAAGGTCGCGATCGCGGGAGGCGCGCGCGTCGCGCTCGCGACGGGGCAGGCGCAGCCGTACGCGGTCGTCGTCGACGCGACGAACGTCTACTGGACGACGATCGGCAGCGGCGCGGGGAACGGCACGCTGATGAAGTGCGCGATCGCCGGATGCGCGACGCCCACGACGCTCGCGACCGGACTGCAGTACGCTTACGGCCTCGCGCTCGATGGAACGTACGCGTACTGGACGACGCTCAACGGCGGCGGCCAGGTGCGACGCGTTCTGCTCGGCGGCGGCGGCGAGCTCGCGATGGGGAGCACGTTCGTCTATCCGTACGCGGTACAGGTGAACGCGTCGTCGTTCGTCGTGCTCGAGTATGGACAGGCCGGAATGGTCTGGGTCGAGCCGATCAACGGCTGCACACCGCTGCAGATCGCGGGCGGCCAGTCGTTCCCGCAGGAGATGACCGCCGACGCGACGGCGGCGTACTGGACCGCGTGGCAGCCCGGCCCGACGGGGCAGACGGTGATGAAGTGCGCGCTCACGGGTTGCAACCATCAGCCGCAGGTGATGGCGCGCGGCGTCCAGCCCACGGGATCGATCGTCACGGACGCGACGTGGGTCTACTGGCTTTCGAACGACGGGACGGTGCTGAAGACTCCGAAGTGAGTCGTGGGACGGCGCGTCCCGGCGCGATCGCGAAAGCAGCGATATTTCGGCCTCGACTCACGCGGTACGGCGGTTGCTCTCTTCGCGGGCATGCTGCGTATTCTGTCGCGCTCGGTCGTCTTGGCGTCGATGACGTGGGCGCTCGGCGCGTGCACCACGTCGACCGATCGCGGATCGCCTCCGTCCACGAGCGGCGACCAGACGGTCAAGCTCCCGAGCAACACGATTCCCGTGCCGATCGTCGGGCAACAGCAGGACTTCACCGGCGGCGACGTCGCGACGCTCGCGCTCCTGCGCTTCTGGAAGCACGACGACTACGCCAACGTCCCGGAGACCGCGCTCTACGCGCCGCTCAAGACGACGCAAGCGGACGGGACCGAGCCGTACGACATCGCCACGTACCTCAACGGCATCGCCGGGATGAGCGCCGAGTACCGCACCGCGACGCAGGGAGATCAGCTCTCGGATCTCGAGGCGGCGGTCGATCGCGGCGAGCCGCCGATCATCGACGTCCAAGCGTGGCGAACGGGCACCGATCCGTACGCCACCGACTGGCACGACGGGCAATACGCCGTGATGGTCGGCTACGACGCGGCGAACCTCTTCTTCATGGATCCAACGACGCCCGGCGGTCACTACGGCTACATCTCGCGCGCCGAGATCACCGCGCGGTGGCACGACGTCGTCGGGACGAACGGCATTCCCACCGATCGCATGGCGATCTTCGTCCATGGCGACGCGCCGGGGTACTGGGGGACGCCGATCCCGCCGCGTGCGTCGCCGATCCTGTGAGCTGCACGCCGCGCCGGCGTCGTGCAAAAAAGAGCGCGGCGAGCGCGAGGCCATAAGCGGCGCTCATCTCGGTGGTCGCGGGCACCGTGCTGCATCCGCACCCCGAGGTGCTCGAAGCGTCGCCGTTCGCGCCGTTGCCGGGGCTTCCGCCATCGCCGCCGCCCGGTCCTCCCCCGCCGTCGCCGCCCGAGGGTCCGCCGCCGTCGCCTGCGACGCCGCCGTCGGGCCCCGCGCTCGAAGCGCACCCGACGAGCTCGTTGGTCTCGTCGACACCGTCGGGCCGCGGGCCGTACGTCGGCGCGATGCACCCGAGCTCGATCGCGCCGAGGTCCGGCGCGGTCCCCTTGAAGTCATCGTCGACGTTCGCGAGAACGACCCCCTTGTCGATCGCGACCGCGCCTGCCGCGAGCTTGGCATCCGGCGGCGCGAGCTTCGGGTGATGGTCGGTCGGCGCCATGAGACCGCTCGCGAACGTGCTCGCGCCGAGGAGGACGCCGTGCCTCTCGTAGCGACCGCCCGCTTGGACCGCGGCGAAGCTGGCGTAGAGCGCGCCGGTGGGACCGTAGCCGTACTCGAACTCGCCGTCGGGGAAGTAGCCGTTGTAGTCGATGGTGCCGCTCACGTAGTCGATCGGCGTGTCCCAATGGACGACGCGCCCGTTGGTCGGCATCGCCGGCGCGACGAAGAGATTGTTCACCACCTGGTAGTCGCGAACGACGTTGGGCGTGCTGAGCTGGATCGCGTGGTACGCGCGCACGAACGTGTTGTGGTACGCGAGGACGCCGCTCGGCTCTTGCGGCGGGTTGCCGCCGAGCGCGTGAAGCTTCATCTCTTCGTTGACGACGTTCACGACGACGTTGCGAATCGCGTAGGCCGGACCGCCGTGGATCGGCTGAAAGCTCAACGTGTCGTACGTGTTGGTGAAGCGGTTGCGAAAGCAGCGGCCATTGCCCTCCATCCCGTCCAGCTCGATCCCATCGTCGTACGTCCACAGGATGTCGTTGCCGTAGAAGTCGTTGGCTCGCGCGCCGTCTTGCGAGTTTTGTAGTGCGTCGGCGAACCCGCTGATCGTGTTGTGGCAGACCGTGTGGCCGCTCCCGACGATGACCAAGCCGTCGTCGTTGGCGTGCGCCGCGCTGTCGTCGCCGTACGTCAGCGGCCACGAGAGCCGCCCTTCGACGACGTTGTCGCAGACGTAGAAGCCGCTCTGGTCGGGCTTGCCCCCGATGCCGAGCGTGACGTCGCGGATGTGCACGCGCCGGAGCACGTTGCCCGTCGTCGCCATGCCTTGCCAACGAACCGCGCGCTCCGCGTTCTGCATCGTGAGGTGCTCGATGTGCACGTTGCTTCCGTACACCTCGAAGAGGTTGCACCCGGTGCAGCTTTGCCCGTCGAGGACGACGCCGGGCATGGACGAGCCGCGGATGACGATCGGGTTGTCGACGGTGCCGCTCGCGTTGATCGAGAAGGTACCGGCGTACGTTCCGACCTGGAGAATGATGACGTCGCCCGCCTGCGCCGCGGCCAGCGCCGCTCGCAGCGACGTGGCGTTGGTGGCCGAGACCGCGCGCGGCGTCAACGGATCGCCCAGCGGAACGGGCCGCGTACGACCGGGGAGCATGATCACTTGATCGACGTTCCCGTCGGGGTCTTTGGCGTGGAGCTCGATGTCGTACGGTGTGTCGGGCAACAGATCGAAGATCGATCCCGCGAATTGCGCCGCCACCGTGTAGCCGGCGACGTTGGCGGGATGCACGCGAAAGAGCGGCAGCGCGTCGCGCCACGTCGTCGTGCCGGTCCTGCGGTAGCGCGTCATGACCGTCGCGTTGAAGTTGTCGTCGCCCGTGACGAGAAGCTGAACGCCGAGCGTGATCACCGTCGGCGGGTCGAGCTTCGCCAGGTCGACATGAAGCGTGTTGTCTGCCTGCGCGGGGCGCGCATGGGCAACTGCCGCCAACGCCGAGAGCCCACACAGAGCGACGATGCGCGCGCGCGACATGCGAATACCTCCCGGGCGAGAGTACCGCGGTTTGCGCCAGACCGTAGCGAGCCGCGGCAGCTCCGCGCGTGGTTTGCTCGCAGGGCGAGTGATCTCGTCGAAGCCGGCGGCCGTGACGCGGCTCGCGACGTCTCCAGCGTATGGTAGGGCGCCTTAGCGCGCGCCGGACCGGCCTTCGGCGTCGTCGCGGCGCGGATTCGACCAGAAGAGAGCGAAGGCTTCTTCCTCACGATCGGCGGCGGCTTGCAATACGTCGCACACACTGAACACGGCAGGCCAAATCGGCGGCGCCGTCTCGGCCGTCGCGTTTGGCTACTTGGTGAAGGCGACCGGCAACGGAGACGGTTCCGTCGTGCGCGCGGCCGACGTCGACGGGTTCATCGTCGAGTTGATCACGGATCTCTCACAGCCCCGGCGACGCGCCCATTGCCGAGCCGAGCTGGGCGGCGGTCGTGCGTGGAAGCGCATCGCATCATCGCCTGCCGCGCGGCGGCGCATCTTTGGCGCCACTTCGTCCCCCTTCATCTGATTTGGCGCTTCGCGCCAATCGTGAACGAACGGCGGCGAACACCCGGTCGCGCGCCCAGCGGTGCGCGGGATCGGCCTGGAAGCGCTCGTGCCACAGAAGCGCGAAGGGAACCCGCGGAAGTGGAATCGGCGCCGACCGAACGACGACCCCGAGGGTCTCGGCCACCTCGTGCGCGAGCGGTAACGGCGCGTTCATCAA
>JAYVXB010000814.1:0-9543 GCA_043785585.1 Deltaproteobacteria bacterium
GATCCGAGGTGCGCACGCACTTCCGCCAGCACCGCGCGAGCGCTCACGAGCTCGTTCGGAGGAGCGCCGCCGTCGTCGGAGAGGAAGCGGATGAGATCCTGCTCGGCGTCGATGTACTCGCCCGTCTTCGCGCGCGCGATGCCGAGGTTCAAGAGGATACTCGCGTGCGGGTAGAGCTTGTACGCGCGGAGGAACGACTCGCGCGCGGCGGCATAGTCACCGCGCCTCGCGTCCTCGACGCCGCGTCGAAACGCACCACGCGACTCCTCGAGCTGCTGCTCGCTCGGCGCGGCCGATGCGGTCCCCGTGCTCGCCGCCGACGTCACGACGAGCGCGCCGATCAGCGCCGCGCAGAGACCGAACCGCATGCCTCGATCAATACCTCGGTTCGACGGCGATTTGCGGAGTCGTCGACGTGGGGCGCGGGCCACCCTGCGTGCCCCCCGGCTTCGATGGAGGGCGCTTGCGGTTCGTCCCCGGCTTGGCGCTCTTCGGCGGAGCGGCATCGACTTCGTCGTCCATCGAGACGGGCTCCGGTGGAGACTGCACGCTCGCGGCGGCGGGCGGCAGCGATTCGACGGAGACGCTCGTCGACGTCGGTTGCGCGACGACGGTCGGAGCTTCGACCGACGCGGGCACGGGCGTGACTTGCGCAGGCGGTGGCGGCGTGTCGCGCGCACGGAGCGCGAAGACGAGGACGACCGTCGAGGCCGCGAGCGCCGTCGCCGCGACGACGAGACCCACCCGCGTGCCGCGCGTGCTCGGCTGCGTCAACGCGCCCGCCGTCACGCCCGTCTCGTTCGAGAAATGAAGCTCGGGCCTCTCCTCGATGGGCCCGGTGAGCGGCTCGACGGTCGGCGCTCCGAGCGCGCGCCACGATCGCAGCAGGTCCGAAGCCGTCGCGACGCGATCGTCGGGCCGCCGCGAAAGGCATCGCGCGAGCAGCGCGTCGAGCCCCACCGGCACCGCCACGCGCACGACCTCACGCAGCTTGCGCGCAGGCCGTTCCAGCTTGCTCGCGATCATCGCGATTTGCCCCGACGCATCGTGCGCGAGACGTCCGCTCAGCGCCTCGAACACGACCATCGCGAACGAGTACACGTCCGCGCGCTCGTCGACCTTCGACGCGCCGCGGATCTGCTCCGGCGCCATGTACGAAATCGTCCCGACCGCTTCGCCCGTCGACGTGAGGCTCTCGCCGTCGTGAACGTCGAGCTTGCAGACGCCAAAATCGAGGATCTTCGCGCGCTCGCCTCCGGGTCGATCCGCACGTCGCTCCAAGAAGATGTTGCCCGGCTTCATGTCGCGGTGCACGACGCCTGCCGCGTGCGCGTCGACGAGCGCGCGCAAGATGTCTTCGCCAAGCGCGCGAACATCGTCCCATCCGAGCACGCCGTTTCGCGCGCGAAGGCGCTGCGCGAGCGTCTCGCCGTAGAGACGTTCCATGACGAGGAACAGCTCGCCATCCGCGGTGCTGTCGACGTCGTAGAGCTCGGGGACGAACTCGCTTCGAACGCGCCGCGCCGCCTCGGCCTCGCGCTGCAACCGCGCCATCAAGAGCTCGTCCGCGAACGATCGGCTGACGACCTTGACCGCGACGAGCCGACCGGTGGAGAGCTCCTCCGCCTCGAAGACCTCGCCCATGCCGCCTCGCCCGATCGACTCGCCGAGCCGGTACTTCCCGCGCAGGATGGATCCCGGCGGACGCGCGCCCCCTCCGGATGGCGGCCCGACGACGGTCGCTTCGTCCGACTCGTCGGTGAAGCCGTCTTGCGGAAAGCCGGAGGCGGAGGTGAAAGCGGTGGACATTGCCTGCTCTCGAAGGAGTACTCCCTGAAAATCGTAGCACAACGTCGCCAGTGCGACTGGTGCTACGCTCTTGGATCGAGGAAACGGCGCGAGGAGGGGACGTCGGGATGTCGGACGCGGAACGCAGCCGCGAGCAAGGTGCCGAGCTCGACGAGCTGCGGCGCGAGCGCGACGAGGCCGAGGAGGCCAACCGCGCCAAGTCGGAGTTCCTGGCGGGAATGAGCCACGAGCTTCGGACGCCGCTCAACTCGATCCTCGGCTTCTCGCAGGTCCTCAACACCGATCCCGACGAGCCGCTCAGCGTCTCGCAGAAGGAGAGCGTCCGGCAAATCCTCAAAGCCGGATGGCATCTGCTCACGCTCATCAACGAGGTGCTCGACCTCGCGCGGATCGATACAGGGAAACTGCAACTATCGATCGAGAGCGTCGGCATCGAGCAGATCGTCCGCGAAGCGCTCCCGCTCGTAGCGCCGCTCGGCGAGAAGCACTGCGTCAAGGTCGTCAACAAGACGAAGGAGCACTCCAAGCTCTACGTCCTCGCGGATCGCACACGGCTGAAGCAGGTCCTCCTCAACCTCTTGTCGAACGGCATCAAGTACAACAAGAAGGGGGGCACCGTGACGCTCGGCTGCGAGCCGAACGACGACGGGCGCCTTCGAATCTTCGTGAGCGACACCGGGCCTGGCATTCACGCAGACGACATCCCGAAGCTCTTCACACCGTTCCACCGCCTCGACGAGCACGACGCGATCGAAGGGAGCGGCATCGGCCTCGCGATCACCAAGCGACTCATCGGGCTGATGAAGGGGACCATCGGCGTCACGAGCGTCGTCGGCGAAGGGACGACCTTCTTCTTCGAGCTGACGCTCTGCGAGAAGCCGACGGTCGACCTCGACGAGTCGGATCCGTCGCTCATCATCAAGCGCGCCGACGCGCGCGAGGTCACGGTGCTGCACATCGAGGACAACGCGGCGAACCAAGCGCTCGTCGCGCGCATCTTGTCACGACGTCCGCACGTGAAGCTCATCGCGGCGAGCACCGGCGAGAAGGGGCTCGAGCTCGCGCGTACGCACGATCCCGATCTCGTCGTCCTAGACATCAACCTGCCGGGAATCGACGGCTTCGAGGTGCTGACGAAGCTGCAGACGTACTTGGACACGCGCCACGTGCCGGTCATCGCGCTCACCGCGAACGCGATGCCGCAGGACGTGAAGAGAGGGCTCGACGCGGGGTTTTTGCAGTACCTAACGAAACCGATCGACGTGAAGGAGTTCCTCCGCACCGTCGATCTGTTCGTCAGTGACTCGCCTCCGACGAGCATCCGCAGCGACTCGACGCCGCCGTCGCGGGTGCCCGAGTCCTCGGCGCCTCCCGTCGCTCGGAAGGAATGACGATGGACGTCACGTCCGGGCGCATTTTGATCATCGACGATCAAGACGCGCAGATCCTTCTCCTCCGAAAGCTGCTCAAGACGGCAGGCTACGGCTCGGTAGCGACGACCACCGATCCGTCCGAAGCGGCCGCGCTCTACGGCGAGTTCAAGCCCGACGTCGTTCTGCTCGATCTGCACATGCAGCCGATCAACGGCTTCGAGGTGCTCGAGCAGCTGAAGCAGGTCGAGAAGTCGTCGTACCTACCGGTGCTGATGATCACGGCGGTCGACGATCCCGAAGTGCTCGGACGCGCGCTCGACGCGGGCGCGCGCGACTTCTTGCGCAAGCCATACGATCGCGTCGAGGCGCTCGCGCGCATCCGCGGGATGATCGAGCTCAGGATGCTGCACAACCAGGTGCTCGATCAGAATCGCGTGCTCGAGGACACGGTCCGCGAGCGAACGAAGGAGCTGCGCGAGACGCGGCTCGAGGTGATTCGTCGTCTCGGGCGCGCGGCGGAGTACCGCGACAACGAGACCGGGATGCACATCATCCGGATGAGCGTTTCGGCGGCGCGGCTCGGACGCGCGGCAGGGATGAGCGCCGAGCAGTGCGAGCTGTTGCTCAACGCGAGCCCCATGCACGACATCGGGAAGATTGGGATCCCCGATCGCATTCTCCTGAAGCCCGGGCCTCTCGACGAAGGCGAGTGGGAGATCATGAAGCGCCATCCGGCGATCGGGGCCGAGCTCCTCGCGGGCGGCGGCTCCGAGCTGATGGAGCTCGCCGAGGAGATCGCGCTCACGCACCACGAGAAGTGGGACGGATCAGGATATCCACGAGGGCTCGCGGGCGAAGCGATCCCTCTGTCGGCGCGCGTCTGTGCCGTGTGTGACGTGTTCGATGCGCTGCTGTCGCGGCGTCCCTACAAGGATCCGTGGACGGTCGAGCGCGCGCTCGCGGAGATCGACGCGCGGAGCGGCACGCACCTCGATCCGACGATCGTCCTACACTTCAAGCGGATCATCGACGAGATCCTCGCCATCCAGCGGACCTATCCGGATCCGCCACAGGCCGTGGGACGCTGACGGCGCGTCACCAGCGACGGAAGACGACGCGACCTTCTTTGGTCCAACGCCGAAAGATGGCGAACCCGACGCCGATCGAAACGCCACAGGAACGAAGGAGCTCTTCGAGCGTCATCGTGCCGTCGATCGCGTCGAAGAGGCGCCGCCCCTCTTCGTCGAGCGGCTTGCCGCGAACCTCTTCGTTCGACAGAACGACGCACGGGATCGCGCTGAGCATTGGCGCGATCGACTCCTCTTCGCTCGCGACGTCGACCTCGCCGTCGTCGGGCCCTGAGGGCATCATCTCGCTCGAATCGGCGGCGCGCATCGCCTGCTCCGAGTACCGCGCGAACTCCACCGGATCGAACGGCGGCGGCATCGTCGCCGTGAAGGACTCGGGGCTCGGCTTGCGGTTCGGTGGTCGCTGACTCGCCATCTACCCGCTAGCATCGTCCCACGTAGCTCCGTCGCGGCAAGAAAACGGCGAGACTCGCGCGCTTTTCGCGCTACGTGTGCGCGCACACATGACGCGACTTCTGTACGTGGCGCGGCACGGCGAGACCGACTGGAACGCCGAGGGCCGTTGGCAGGGAAATACCGACGTGCCGCTGAACGATCGCGGGCGCACGCAGGCTCGCGAGCTCGCGGAGCGGCTTCGCGGCGAGGGGATCGCGCACGTCGTCTCCAGCCATTTGGCGCGGGCGAGAGAGACGGCCGAGATCGCGGCGAGCGTCCTCTCGGCGCGGTTCGCGTACGCCGATCCGGATCTGTGCGAGCGCGGGTTCGGCGTGTTCGAAGGGCTCACGCGCGCAGAGTGCGAGGTGCTGCATCCGGAAGCCTGGCGCGTATGGAGCACCGACGCGCGGATTGCGCCACCGGGAGCGGAGACGTACGAGGCGCTGGCGGCGCGCGTCGCAGCCGGAACGATGCGTGCGCTCGAGACGGTGACGGATCGGCCGGTGCTCGTCGTGACGCACGGCGGATCGCTCCGCGCGCTCCTCCGGCACGTGACGGGCGACGTGCCTGCGGCGATCGCGAATGGCGCGGTCTATGTGGTATCGCACGACGGCGCGCGCTTCCTCGGCGCGTCGGCGTTCGAGCCGTGAGCGACGCACCAGCAGCACGTCGACCCAGCTCGTGGTGTCGCTCGTCAGTCGATCGGCTTCCACTCGCGGAGCTCGCGCTTGAGCACCTTGCCCGTCGGGTTTCGCGGGAGGGACGGCATGAAGACGAAATCGCGCGGCACCTTCGGTCCGGCGAGGCGCTCGCGGCACCAGAGCTTGAGCGAGCCTTCGTCGATCGTCTTGCCTTCGCGCGGCGCGATGAACGCGCGGACGCGCTCGCCCCACTCGCGATCTTCGACGCCGACGACAGCGACCTCTCCGATGTCCGGGTGCGCATCGAGCACGGCCTCGACCTCCGCCGGGTAGACGTTCACGCCGCCGGAGATGATCATGTCGCGCTTGCGACCTTCGATGAAGTAGCGACCGTCGCGATCGCGCCGCGCGAGATCGCCGACGCTGAAAAATCCGTCACGCATGCTTGCGCTCGTCGCGTCGGCGTCCTTGTGGTAGCCGGCGACCAGCATCTTGTTCTTCGCGTAGAGCTCGCCGACGTCGCCGTCCTTCACGTCGTGCCCCGCGTCGTCGAGCAATCGGATCTCGTTGCCAGGAACCGCCTTGCCGATCGTGCCGGGCGCCGCGCGGAGATCCGCGGGCTTTCCGAGCGTGACGAGGCCCGTCTCGGTGGCGCCGTAGAAGTTGAAGAGGACGTCACCGAAGTGATCCATCGTCTCGATCGCGAGAGGCCCCGACAGGGGCGCGCCGCCGCTGAAGATGAGGCGCAGCGATCGCGTGTCGTACTTCGCGAGGATCTCCGGGCCGAGCGCGAGGACGCGGTGGAGCATCGTCGGAACGACGGCGGTCGACGTGATCCCGTACCGCTGCACGTGATCGACGAACGACTCCGCCTTGAACTCGTCCATGAGCACCGCGGTGCCACCCAAGATGAGCGAGAGCGTGAGGAACCCGAACGCGGTCGAGTGGTAGAGCGGGCACGTCACGAGGTGGATGTCGTCGCAGCGCATCGGCGTCTCGGCGATGAAGCGCATCGCCGCGGGGAGCGCGTCCTTCGGGAACTTGCGAACGGCGCCCTTTGGCTTTCCGGTGGTGCCTGAGGTGTAGATGACGACGGAGGCGTCTTCTTCGACGCCCTTCTCTTGGACGAACTGCTCTTTGTCTGCCGAGAGGAGATCCGAGTACGACGCGCATCCGGCGATGTCGCCGCCCACGGCGATCATGTTCTTCATCTCGATGTTCGGGAGCTGCTTCTTCGCCTCCTCGACGACGTGCCACAGTTCGTGCTCGAAGCAGATCGCGCGCGCGCCGCAGTGCTGCGCCAGGTACACGAGCTCGCTCGGCGTCGAGCGCCACGACACGCTGACCGCCGCCGCGCCGATCCGCGTCGCGCCGCCTTGCACGATCAGGAACTCCGGACGATTTTTCATCACGAGGACGATGCTCGATCCACGACCGAGGCCGCGTCGCTTCAAAGCGAGCGCAACGCGATCCATCCTCCCGTCGAGATCCGCGAACGTGATCGCTTCGTCGCGCCAACGGAGGGCGACCTTGTTCGGCGAGTTCGCCGCGTGGAGTCGAAACACCTGCGCAGGGTTCTGCGAGCCGCCGCTCAGCGCCGTCGCCGCCGCGCGAATCCCCGGGAGCGTGAACTCCCACATCAGCCCGCTCTGTCGCGCGACGGTCGCGCCGACGCGCAGGCGATCCGGAAGATCCGCGATGCGCTCTCGAATCTCTTTGAGGCGGGCAAATCCTGACGGAGTCGACATGGACCCACTTTAGCCTCGCTCCCTCCGCGCGTGATAGTGTGAAGCCCGGATGCGCGCGCCGTCGGACGAGCAGAATGCGAGCGACAAGCGTGAGGACCAACGTCTGCCGATCACGCTTCGGGTGGACTACAAGCGGATGAACACCTTCTTCGCCGACTACGCGAAGAACATCTCGAAGGGCGGCACGTTCATTCGGACGAACAAGCCGCTCGACATCGGCACGGAGTTCAACTTCGTCCTGTCGATCCCCCACCGGAGCGAGCAGCTGCAGCTCAAGGGCGAGGTCATGTGGATCGTCCTCGAGTCGGAGATCAACGACACCGACAAGCAGGCCGGGATGGGGATCCGCTTCGTCTTCGCGCGCGACGGCGAGCGGCAAGCGGTTCACGACTTTGTGGAAGAGCTGATGTCGGAGACGCTCGGCGAGCACGTTTCGACCAAGCTGCTCGCGCGGGAGCCGATCAAGTGACATTCGTAAGGCTGTCATCCTGAGCGGAGCGACGACTCCCCTGGCCTTTACGACGCGCCCCGCTGTCCCTACTTTGTAAGCATGTCCCTCCCCGTTTACGGCGCGCCGAAGTCTCATGATGCTCGCGTCGATCCGTCGCTCGATCTCGAAGACGAGATCCTGAAGCTCAAGAGATCGAAGAACGCGGTCATCCTCGCGCACTACTACCAAGAGTCGGACATTCAGGACGTCGCGGACTTCCTCGGCGACTCGCTTCAGCTCGCGCAAGCGGCAGCGAAGACGACGGCGGACGTCATCTGCTTCGCGGGCGTTCACTTCATGGCGGAGACCGCGAAGATCCTGAACCCGAACCGCATCGTCGTCGTGCCCGACATGGAAGCCGGATGCTCGCTCGCCGACGGATGCCCGGCCGACAAGTTCGCGGCGTGGAAGGCGCAGCACCCGGGCTCGGTCGTCGTCAGCTACATCAACTGCTCCGCCGAGGTGAAAGCGCTGTCGGATTACATCGTGACGTCGTCGAACGCCGAGAAGATCGTTCGGCAGATCCCGGCGGACAAAGAGGTGCTGTTCGCGCCGGACAAGAACCTCGGGCGCTACCTCGCCGAGAAGATCGGGCGGCCGATGAAGCTGTGGCAAGGCAGCTGCGTCGTCCACGAGACGTTCAGCGAGCGGAAGCTCATCGCGCTTCGAGAGCGCCACCCGAAGGCGAAGATCATCGCGCACCCGGAGTGCGAAGAGGCGCTCTTGAAGATGGCCGACTTCATCGGCTCGACGACGGCGCTCCTCAACTACGCGGTGAGCTGTCCGGAGACCGAGCTCATCGTCGCGACCGAAGCGGGCATCCTCCACCAGATGGAGAAGAAGGCGCCGCAGAAGACGTTCATTCCGGCGCCGCCCGTGGCCAACTGCGCGTGCAACGAGTGCCCGTTCATGAAGAAGAACACGCTCGAGAAGGTGTACCTCGCGCTGCGCGATCTCGCGCCGCGGCTCGAGATGACGCCGGACTTGATCGCGCGCGCGAAGCTGCCGATCGATCGGATGCTCGCGCTGTCGTAGGTCAGCGCGAACGAAGAGGACGCGGCGGCGACTGCGGCTCGGGGCGCTTCGAGAGGCCCTTGGCCTTCGGCGCGGGCGGCTCCTCGTCGGGCTCGACGGGTTGCGCGGCAAGCATGCGCGGGCTCGTCGGCGGATCTTCGCGGACGCCGGGCGGCGTGATGCCGACGCCGGTGTCGCCGAGATCGACGTCGTCGTCGACGACGATCTCCTCGTCACCCGACGACGACACGGGGGCCGGCATCGGCGCGAGCTGCGCGTCGCCGCTCTGCGACACGGTCGGCATGTTCTCGACCTCGCCGGGCGTCGCGGTCAAACGCGCGCTCTTCGCTTCCGGATCGTTCCAGTCGATGTCGGCGGGCGGAACGGAGAGCGGTTTTGCTGCCGGGGTCGCGGCGTCCGTCGACGTCGTGCTCGCGGTCGACGTCGCGCTCGGAGTCGAGGTCGTGCTCGCGCCCGCCCCCTCCGACGACTTGATCAGCCCCACCTTCAACACCATCGCGTCGATCACCGCGATGAGCACGTCGTTCGTCGTCTTCGCGACGATCTTGTCCCAGCCGAGCGCGGTGAGCAGCCCCTTCGGCGAGCCGTCACCCGAGGCGTGGACCTTGCGAATCCACTCGGTGAGATCTTCCTTCGCGAGGCCGTCAGCGAGGACGTCCGTCCCCTTGAGCTTGCCGCCCTTGTTGTCGATCGTGTCGAAGAACCACTTCGCATCGAAGAGCGCGAGATCGTACGCGGCGACGAGCGCCTTCTGGATCGCGTTCTTCGAGAGCTTGCCGCCGCGCCAGAACGTCCAGAAATCTCCGAGCGGCGCCCATTTGACGATGACGTCCGGCGAGAGCCCTTCTTCGAAGCCTGCGTGATCGAGATCGCCCGCGACGAGCGCGTCGAAGACGACCGACTGCACCTTCTCGTCGTCATCAC
>JAYVXB010000815.1:0-9486 GCA_043785585.1 Deltaproteobacteria bacterium
GGAGTCGGCGCCTGCACGACCTTCCGCGTCACGGCGCCCGACCACGTGACCGGCGGCAGCGGCTTCGTCGGCAACGGCTTCGGCGGCTGCGGCGCCTCGTGGGAGGGCGACGCGAACATCGCGAGGACAGCGGCGACCGCAGACCCGAACGCCGACGCGCGCAAACGTGTAGAATCCACCTTACACCGATCCTTCCATCGAAAAGAGAGACCGCTCGGGTGCGTTGGACGTTCGCCGGCAAAAAGAGACGTACGTCCAAAGCCTCGAGATCGAAGATACCGCGGGCATCATCAAGTCTCGGGCCAGCGTTCGTCGTCGGGCGAACAGACCGATTGTCCACGGTTTCGGCGCGACGCGCGTCGGAGAACGTCGGAAGGGTCGGGTTCGCCGACGGATCACGACACCGGCACGCGGGGGAGCGTCACGACGAACGTCGCGCCGACGGCGGCTTCTTCCAGGCGAAGCTCGCCGCCGTGCCGCGCGACGATCTCGCGCGACACGAAGAGGCCGAGGCCGGTGCCGCTGCCGACTTCGTCGCGCACGAACGGATCGAAGATCGTCGCGCGGCGGCTCGCAGGGACGCCCGGTCCGTCGTCGGTGAAGCGGATCTCGACCGACGACGCGAGCGCCTTCGTCGCTACCGCGAGTTGGCCGCCGCCGCTCATCGCGTGGCATGCGTTGAGCACGATGTTCATGAACACTTGCTCGATCTCGCCCGCGCGCGCCAAGACGGACGGAAGCGGCTCGAGATCGCGCACGACCGTGACGCCGCAGCGCGCGCAGAGATCCGCGGTGAGGTCGAGCGTCTCCGAGAGCTCCGCGACGAGATCGGTCGGCGCCGTGGCGACGTCGCGCGAGGTGACGTAGCGGCGGAAGTTCGCGACGACCTTCTTGATGCGATCGCTGCCGGAGGCGACGAGGCGGAGCGCGCGGCGCGCGTCGGCGAGGGCGCTCGCGTCGCCCGGATGCGCTTGGAGCGAGGTGAGATGCTTGTCGAGCTCCGCGGCGCCGCCGCTCACGAAGTTTAGCGGGTTGCCGACCTCGTGGCCGACGCCGGCGGCGATGCGACCGAGCGTCGCGAGGCGCTCTTGACGAACGAGCAGATCCTGCGCCGTGCGCAGCTCCGCGAGCGTGCCCGCGAGCTCCTTCGCGTGCGCCTCCGATGCGCGCAGGAGGCGGATGCGGTTCCCGAGACCGAGCGAGAGGAGCGTCGCCTCCGCCGCGGATCCGAGCTTGAAGCCGCCGAGCGACATCGCGCCGGACATCTGCAGGAGCCCGATGGCGCTGAGCACGTGCGTGATCGCACCGAGCAGAAAGAGGCTCCATGCCGCGAGGAAGAACGGCGCGTTCGGCACGCGCTGCCTCACGCCGATCGCGCCCGTCACCAAGAGGAGCGCCACCGCGAGGAGGAAGCAGCCGGCCATCCCCAGCTTGACCACGTCGTTGTCCTTCACGAGCGCCGCGATCGAAAGCGCGATCGCGACGACGCCGACGACCGAGAGCGCGCGGTGGAGCCGCGGCCATCGTGCGCGCGTCTCGAGGAACGCCATCGTGAAGCGAATGGAGGTGAAGATCACGAACGAGCCGAGCACCTCGTCGCTCCGCTGCGCGAACCACCACCATCCGGACCAAAGGTACAGCCAGCCGAATCGATCGAGCGACGCCTGCGCGAGGACGAGCGACGCCTGGAAGACGACATAGAGGAGATACGAGCGGTCGCGCGTCGAGACGAAGAGGAAGAAGTTGTAGAGGACGATGCCGACGTCGAGGCCGTAGTACGCGCCCGCGAGGAAGTTCTCGACGCGCTCGCGATCGGCGAAGACCTCGGCCTCGGTGAGCTTCAGGCCGAGATCCATCGTGTCGTTCGACGCCATGCGGACGAAGAGAGTGCGCCGCGCGTGGGGCGGCAAATCGAGACGGAACGCGACGGTGCGCGCGCGGACGTCGCGGTCGGCCGCAGGGATGGCGATACCGGCGCGGCGCGGTGGCTGCGCTTCGTCGTGGAGCTCCGCGTAGTCGGGCGGGCGCACGGGCTCGAGAAGCCACGTCGTCGGCGCGTCGGCGTCGGTCTCGACCACGACGCGGAGCCAGAACGCGGACGACGAGTAGCCGATGTTCGCGCGCGACGGCTCGACCGGTCGGAACGCCGCGCCGGCGCGCACGTCGTCGTACGCGAGTCGGCCCGAGGGATCCTCGAAAACGTCCGCGTGGAGGCGCGCGGTCGGCGTCGAGCGTGCGCGCGCCGCGCTCGCGAAGAGCACGACGGCGAAGGCGATCGCGACGTGCCACGCGACACAGATCCCGACTCTACGGAACGAGCCCATGCTTCTTCGCGCGGCCGAGGAGCGTGGTGCGCGCGACGCCGAGCGCTCGCGCGGCGCGTGCGACGTTGCCGCCGTGCTCGATGAGCAGACGCCGCAAGGACTCGCGCTCCGCGTCGCGCGCCTGCTCACGAGGGGGCGCGTCGCTCGTGGTCGGGAGGCTGAGGCAGAAGTCCTCGATCGTGAGCTCGTCGCCGACGGCGACGATGAGCGCGCGCTGCACGAGGTTCTCGATCTCGCGGACGTTGCCCGGCCAGCCGTACTCGGCGAGGCGCGCGAGCGTGTCGTCGGAGACCTCGGGGCGACGGTCCGGCGCGGCATGCCTCGCGATGAAGTGGCGCACGAGCGGACCGACGTCGCCACGTCGCTCGCGCACGGGCACCACGACGATCGGCACGACGTTGATCCGGTAAAAGAGATCCTCGCGGAAGAGTCCCTCGCGCACGCGCGCCTCGAGATCGCGGTGCGTCGCCGCGACGACGCGGACGTCCACCGGGATCGGCGTGCTCCCGCCGACGCGCTCGAGCTCGCGCTCTTGCAGCACGCGCAGCAGGTTGGCCTGGAGCTTCGTCGAGACGTCGCCGATCTCGTCGAGGAAGATCGTCCCGCCGCTCGCGAGCTCGAACCTCCCGCGCCGCATCTGCAGCGCGCCCGTGAACGCGCCCTTCTCGTGCCCGAAGAGCTCGCTCTCGAGCACCCCCTCGGCGAGCGCCGCGCAGTTGACGCGGACGAACGGACCGTCGCGGCGCGGGCTCTCTTCGTGGATGACGCGCGCGATGAGCTCCTTGCCGGTACCGGTCTCACCGCGCACGAGCACGGTCGCTTCGGTGTGCGCGGCGCGGCGCGCGAGCGCGAGCACCGACGCGAGGCCCGAGTCGGCGCCGATGATCCCGCCGTGCGCGTACGGCGCGCGCGCGTCGGCCTCGGCGAGCCCCGCGCGCTCGGCGCGGACGACGAGCTCGCGCCGACGCCGTGCGATCGCGAGGCCGCGCTTGATGCACCCGCCGAGCTCGGCCTTCTCCCACGGCTTGAGGACGTACTCGTGCGCGTGCCCGTGGTTGATCGCGCGAAGGAGGCGCGTCGCGTCGCCGTACGCCGAGACGATGACGCGCACGACGTCCGGCCAGCGCTCTTCGACCTTCGCCAAGAGCTCGATGCCGCTCATCTGCGGCATCCGCTCGTCGGTCAAGAGGAGCGCCACGTCGTCGCGCTCGAGGATCTCGAGCGCCTCGCGCGCGCTCGCCGCCGTCCGCACGACGTACGACGTGCCGAACTGCTGGCGAAAGAGCTCGAGGTTGTCCGGCTCGTCGTCGACGAAGAGAACGATGAGCGCACGCGCGCGCGCGGAGACGGCGTCGGTGTCCGGCGACGCTTCGCTCACCGGAGGTCGGCGCGGATCGTCGAGCATCGTGACGATGGTACGCTGCTTTTTGTGTGGCGGCGGTGCTCTTCGACGCCGACGCGCGCGGCCGGTGGTGTCATCGATTCGCAGCGTCGACGACTTCGCCGAGTCGTCGCTCGAGCAGCCGCCGTTCGCCGTCGTTCGTCGCGAGCGAGATCGCTCGCTTCAGATCGTCACGTGGATCGCGACCTGCACGCTCGAGGAAGTCGGCGCGCGTCGCATGGAACAAGTGATAGCTCGCGAGATGTGTCTCCAGAGCCTCGAGCTCGGTCAGACCCTCGACGGGTCCACGCACCATCGAGACGGCGATCGCGCGATTGAGCGCCACGATCGGCGAGCGCGTCGTCGCCAAGAGCTCGTCGTAGAGGCCGAGGATCGCCGCCCACTCGGTGGCCTCCCATCGCGGCGCCGTGACGTGGCACGCCGCGATCTCCGCCTGCAGCACGTACGCGCCGCGCCCGCGGAGCGATCGCGCGCGCTGGAGCGCGACGAGGCCTTCGCGAAGGAGCGCCGCGTCCCAGCGCGAGCGATCTTGCACGGAGAGCAGGATCGGAAGGCCATCGATGTCGACGCGTGTCCGCGCGCGCGCAGCGCCGAACGCCATCATCGCGATCAATCCGAAGACCTCCGACTCACGCGGAACGAGCTCGCCGAGCAAGCGCCCCAACCGAAGCGCCTCCGCTTGCAGATCGATCCGCATGAGCGGCCCGCTGCGACTCGTGTGCCCTTCGTTGAACATCGCGTAGACGACGCCGAGCACGGCGGCGACGCGTTCGGGGAGCTCGCGCAGATCGGGGAGCGCGTACGCGAGGCGCTTCTCTTCGATCGTCTGCTTCGCGCGCAGAATGCGCTGCGAGATGGTCGCCTCGGACGAGACGAACGCGCGCGCGATCTCCTCGGTCGAGAACCCCGCGACCACCTTCAGCGTCAGCGCGATCTGGTTGTCCGCGGAGAGCTCGGGGTGGCAGCAAGTGAAGATGAGGCGAAGGTAGTCGTCGCTGACGGTGTCGATCGTCTCGGGCGCGCTCATTTCGTCCTCGAGCAACAGCGATGCCTTCGCTTCTGCGACCGCGTTGCGACGGCGCCGATCACGCGCGCGGTTCTTCGCGACCGTCGTCAGCCACGCCCCCGGATTGGCGGGAACGCCGCTCGCTTTCCACTCGTGAAGCGCGGCGAGCATCGCCTCTTGAAACGCTTCCTCGGCCGCATCGAGGCTACCCGAGAGGCGCATGAGGCCACCGAGGATGCGCCCGCGTTCTTCGCGGACGACGACGTCGAGGATCGTGCTCAGGTCCGCCACAGCTCGCGGATCTCCAGCGTGCCGTGAACGACGGCGCGCGTCTCGCTCGCCCACCTCACCGCTTCGTCGATGCTCGTCATGCGAAGGAAGAGGAGACCGCCGATCACTTCCTTGCTCTCGAGGAACGGCCCGTCGAACATCGCCCGCTTGCCGCCGTCGATCGCGATCCGCCGCCCTGCCTTCGGTGGAAGGAGGCGCACGCCTCCGAGAGCGCCGTCGCCGTGGGAGATGCTCTGCGTCTCGGCGTCGATGCGATCCATGACGGAGACCCAGCCCTCCTCGGTCGCCGCGTTCCCGAGGACGCCGAACGCGAAGATCTTTCCGGGCTTGTCGTCTTTGGCGGCGTCGACCCTGCCCTTCATGATCGGGCGAACGTCCACTTCGTCCGACGGGAGGAGCGGGCACTGCAGCGCGAGCTCTCCCGCGTGGTCGGCGTCGGTCGCTTCGACCCAATAGTAGCCCGCGAGCGCTCGCCCCTTTTCGACGAACGGACCGTCGACCACGTCCGCGCGGTCGCCGACGCGGCGGACTCGCTTGCCCTCTTTGCTCGGGCGGAGGCGCCCGCTGTCCTTGAGCGTTCGGTCGCGACGAAGCCGATCGGCGAACGTGGCCCGCTCCGCGATCAGATTCGCCACGGGCTTCGGCGCCTCCGACGCGTGCGCGGCCTCGTTCTCCAGGACCATCAACAAGTAGTCGCTCATGGCTTCTCCTTTGTAGAACGAGTCGCGCACGCGGTGTTCGACCGCCGACGTCACGCGCGCATTTCTTCAGCGACGTCGATCTTGAGATCGTTGGGGAGCGGGCGGCCCGCGCCGCGCTGGAGCACGTCGCGGAGGCTCACGAGAAACGTCGCCCACTTGGTGCTGCAGTGGTGCATGAACTCCACCGGCTCGCGCCAGCCGGAGTGGCTGAAGACGATGAACGTCTCGCTGTCTTTGCGGATGCGAAAGGTGACTTCGGTGTCGATCCATTCCTTCGGGCCGCCCACGCAGCGCCAGTGGACGAGCTTGCCGGGCTCGGCTCGGACGACCTCCATTTCGCAGAAGCCGAAGTCGATCCGTCCGCCTTGCTTGGCGTCGCCGTTCGCGGTGTGCGTCCACCAGCTTCGGAGGCCGTCGATGGTGGTGAGCGCGGCGAAGACCTTTTCGGGTGAGGCGCTGGTACCGACGCGATGAAGAATGTCGACCATGGGTTTCTCCTGGTGATGTGGACGAACCGTGTCCGTCCTTCACTCAGGCGACGCTTCGGCCGGTCGGGATCCGACATGGGCTGAAAAGAAATCGCAGCGTGCATTCGCACCGAGGGCTTGAGGTAGCATCGCAGATCGATGTCCGACGCGAGGTACGGCGGGTTCACCCTTCGCGTCGATTGCCGCAGCTGCGGGCAGCCGATCCCCGTCAACCTGCCGGAGGCGACGGTCCACTGCGATCACTGCCAGGGCGACGGTGAGCTGCCGCCCGAGATGTGGCGCGGCGTCCTTCGCGAGTTCGACGAGAGCCACGACACGTTCGAGACGAACAGGACGGCGAGCAAGACGCTGGAGCTCGGCGGATGGATCGTCCACGTCGCGCGCCGGCGCGCCACGCCCGCCTGCGAGAAGTGCAACGCGCCGTACCCGGCCGATCGCATCTCGGACCACAGCGCGCGCGATTTTTTCTGCGTCGCGTGCGGCGATCCCGGCAGCACGTACCCGCGGCCGGCGTGGCTCGGCGCGCACGCGCGCACCGCGGCGCAGATCATCCTGACCGAGCCGCGCGGCCCCCGCGTCGGCGCGAACGCCAACGCGATCGCGGTCCCCGACGCGCCGCGCCCGGTGATCATGCAGTGCCCCGGCTGCGGAGGTCCGCTCTCGATCACGCCGGCGAGCCCGCGCACCGTTCGCTGCGATCATTGCCGCGCGGACGTGTACCTGCCCGACGATCTCTGGCGAAGGCTCCACCCCGCGAAGACGATGCGCGAGTGGTACGTGCGCTTCGAGGGGAAGACCGACAAGCAGCTCGCGGAAGAAGAGCGGCGCAAGGCAGAGAGCGCAGAGAACACCGCGCGCGGGCGGAGGTACGCGGAGGAGAGCGAGGCGAACGCGCAACGCGACCTGGAGACGCGCAAGGCGAACGCACACCGCGAAGCGGAGGCGCGCGCGCGCGAAGCGGAAGACGCGCGGGCACACGACGAGGCGGTGCGTCGCGCGAAGCGGAGCGCGTACCTCGGGCTCCTGCCGCTCTACGCCACGATCGGATCGATCGTCGTGATGTTCGTCGCAGGCGACGTGATCGACGTCGAGCTTCCGTCGGCTGTCTTCGTCGCCGGCGGAGGATTCCAGCTCGTCTGCGCGGGCTTCGCCGCGTTCATGGTCGCGAAGCCGATCAAGGTCGCGCTCCGCGCCGACGGCGATCAGATGATGGCGTACCACTGGATGTGGGTGATCTTTTCGCTGTTCGTGTTTCCGTTCGGGCCGATCGTCTTCTTCGTCGGCCTGAAGCGGTTCACCGGATCGTTCGGCGGCGCCACGATGAGGAACGGGGGACGGTACACATCCGTCGCGGCCGCGAAGCTGTCGAAGCGCGAGAGCTGGCCCGCGGCGTTCTTCTTTCTCGCGATGTCGCTCGGCGTCGCGAGCGAGATCGCGGCGGGGGCGGTCTACGAGCAGTCGCAGATGACGCCGCAGCAACAGAAGCCGCCGTCGAAGCGTGGGCGGTGAAGGCCTACCGCCGAAGCACGACGGTCTGCCCGACGGCCAGGCGCCCGACGCGCGTGACCGCGCCGTAGATCCCCGCGTGGTTCTGGTTGCGACGAACCACGGCCTTCATCAGCTCGGGGGCGCGGCTCGCTTCGTCCGGATCGATGTTCAACATCACGCAGCGAAGGTCGCGCATCGTGACGGCGACGGCCGGCGCATCGTCCGCGTCGCCGAACGTGAGCACGCCGCCCAACCATTCGTCTTCCTCGAAGGGGACCGCGCGCGTGGACCGGACGACGATGTTCGGACGGAATCGTCGGATGTCGGCGCTCCTCCCCGCGAGTCGGCCGATTTCGCGGACGGTGTCGGAGGTGATCACCGAGATGCTCGCTTCGTCGAAGATGCCGTGACGGAGCTGCATCATCTGCACGGGGTGGCCGTAGCGGCGCTCGATGTCCGCGGCGAGCGCGTCTCCGAGGATGGGCATCTCTTCGCCCTCCGGCGTGCGCACGTGCGTCGGCAGCGCGTCGCCCGCGGCGCCTTCGCGTCGCTGCGGGGTGAAGAGGACGAGCTCGGAGAGCGTGCTCGCCGTCAGCCAAGGCATCCCGCCGCGCTCGTCGAGCCGACGAAGCGCGAAGCGTCGATCGCCGTCGAGGCCGTACCAACCCATCGTCGACGCGTCGAGCGGCTCGCCGCGCATCGACTTCACCGGGTAGCGGAAGAGCGCTTCAATTTGTCCAATCTCGATCGGCATGTCGTTCTCCAGCACTCTATCCAGTCTGCACGCGTTCTCGCCGCGGTTGCGCCTCGGATGCGAGCACGATCTCGTTGGGGCGTTCGCGTCGTCGGCCGGCGCGCCAGAGGACGTAGGCGGGCACGCCGACGGCGAAGAGCTGCGCGGGGAGGAACGCGAGGGAGCGAAGGACGAAGTCGCCCTCGCGCGGCAAGAGGAACGGCGCCGACGTCGCGAGCCCGACGATCGCCGCGAACGCCGGAGAGAAATCCTTGCGGTCGATGGCGACCAGCCAGACGAGCGAGGCGAGGACGTAGTTCGCGGGCGCGAACGGGCTCGCGAGCGTGCCGAGCGAGAGGAGCGCGAGCCACACCGCGATCTCATTCGTCGCGTTCTCCGGTGTCGGCGGGCGATCCGCGGTGCGCCGCGCGGCCCAGACCGCGAGCGCGATCAGCGCGAGGCCGAAGATCATGCCGAGCACGCGGCCGGCGGCGAGCGTCGCGCCGGGGACGCCGAGCTTCTCGAGCTTGAGCGCGATCCCGAACGGCGACATGTTCTGCCCCACGGCGAACGCGCGCGAGAACGGACGCGCGAACGCCTCGCCGGTCGACAGGTGCGGCAGCTCGAACCGGAAGAACGCGCGGAACGGCGCCGCGCCGACGATCGCGTAGCTCGCGCCGCAGAACGCGAGGCCGAAGCCGGCCGTGGTCGCGGCGTCGCGCCATCGACGTCGGAGCAACAGGTCGAGCACGAGGACGCCCGGGAAGATCTTCGCGACCGCAGCGAGCGCGAGGAGCGCCGCGCCGAGCGGCCGCCAGCGGCGGAACGCGACCCACGCGAGCCCCGTGATCGCGATGACGAGGAGCTGCACGTTCGACATCTGGAACCCGAGCTGCACCGGCACCGAGATCCAGATCGCGGGCGCCGCGGCGATGGCCCGACGACGCGATGGTGGATCGAGCAGGGCGGCGACCGCGCCGAGGGCGAGCAACAGGGCGAGCGCGGAGATCGCGAACCAGCACATGCGCTCGTTCGTGTAGACGCTTCCGGCGA
>JAYVXB010000816.1:0-9467 GCA_043785585.1 Deltaproteobacteria bacterium
GTCGGACCGCTTTGCGGTGGCCATCCGCGCGGACGAACCGGCCAGCGCCGACGAGATCTTTCGCCGAGCCCGGGCACTGGAGAGGCGATGAGGACGCTCGTCGCACAAGTGTCGTCGAGCATGCCGAGTGCAGAGCGTGCGTTCAAACGCACGACCTGCGCGGCCCCGCGCACCATCGGCAACAAGTCGCGTTTCACGATCCGCACGCTTCGTCCCGGCGACATGCACGGACCGCCTCTTGCTCAAGGCCTCCGCATGATCACTCTCCGCCTCCCACGAGTCGCCGGCCTCGCCGTCATCCCGCTATTCGGCGCGTGCGCGTCGACCACGCCCGGAGCACAGCCGCACGACGCCAGCATGGCCCGTCACGAAGCGATGGCCGCGAACGACGACCGCGAGGCCGCCGCGCACGCTCGCCAGTACGATCCGAAGGCGCGTGACGAACGCGTCGCGAGATGCAGCGGCAGCGCGTTGTTCGGTGGTCCAGGAGAAGCATGCTGGACGTCCGTGACGAATCCGACTGCCGAGCATCTCGACGACGCGAAGAAGCATCAGCGAATGGCCGCGGACCATCGCGCTGCGTCGCAGTCGCTGCGCGACGCGGAAGCCCGCGCATGCACCGGCCTCAGCGACGTGGATCGCGACATGGGCCCGTTCGCCCGCCGACAGGACATCGTCGGCGTTGACGTTCTTCGCGCGCCGACGCCGGCGAATACTCCACCCGGGCGCGTCGAAGGAGTGACCGTCGCGTTTCGCGCGGTCCCGGGAATGAGCGCGGAGTGGCTCCAGCGCGCCGTCGACTGCCACATCGCGAGGAACGTCGCGCTCGGCCACAACGTCCCCGAGATGAAATACTGCCCACTCGTGCCGAATGGCGTGTCGGCCAAAGTGATGCAAACGCCAAGCGGTTTCACCGTCGCGATCACGTCGAGCGACACGGATGCGGTTCCAGACGTCGTTCAGCGCGGACAAGCGCTTCTCCACCGAGACTGAGCCGCGCGGCAGATTGGCTACTGTGCACCAACGCCAAAACGACGACGACGCGATAGCCAAAGCCGAGCGCGTTCGACACGACGTGCTCGATCCGCACCGCGCGGCCTCGCGACTCGGCGACGTCATCCTCGGCGGACAGGATGGCGTCGTGAACGTCCTCGGTGTCTTGCTGGGTGTCGCCGCGGCCGGCGCCGAGCCACGCATCGTTCTCGCCGCGGGCCTCGCGACGACGTTCGCCGAATCCGTATCGATGGCGGCGGTCGCGTACACGACGACGGTCGCCGAAGCGGACGCCTACCAGAGCGAGCGAGAGCGGGAGTATCGACACGTGGACGCGCTACCGAATCTCGAGCGCGCCGAGATCCGCGACATCTATGCGCGGAAGGGCTTCCATGGCGAGCTGCTCGATCGCGTCGTCGAGACGATCACCGCGAACAAAGACGTCTGGGTCGCCGTGATGATGGCGGAAGAGCATCGCCTTCCGCCGATTGCGCGCGGCCAAGCGCTGCGGTCGGCGCTCGTCGTTGGCGTCGCCGCGACCGTCGGCTCGCTCATCCCGGTCGCTCCGTTCGCTCTCCTTCGTGGCGCCGCCGCCTCTTGGGCATCGATCGCGGTCGCCGCCGTGGCGCTCTTCGTCGTCGGCGCCTACAAGGCGAAGCGGACCGTCGGTCATCCGGGGCGCGCAGGGCTCGAGATGGCGCTCATCGGCATCGCGAGCGCGCTCGTTGGCTATGGCGTTGGCCTCTTGTTCAACGCGTCGCCAGGTCCGTGAGCCTACGCTCCGCGCGTGCCGCGCGTGCGATGCTCCGAGCGACGAGTCGTCGTGCCACCGTTGTGCCGCCGCCGCGCCGCGTGACGCGGTCGAGCGACCCGCGCACTCGACATTCGCCGGGTTTTTCGCGAGGCGCGCGAGTTGCTTACCGCCGGCATCGTGAAACGAACCCTCTGTCTTGTCGCGGCGTCCTCGGCGTTGCTCACGCTCCTCTCGATCCCCGACGCGAACGCATGCAGTCCGCCCCCGTGCACGAAGGGCCGCGCGGCTCCGGCGATGGGCGCGACCGTTCCGAGCAACGCGCCAGGAGTCGCGTGGCATCCAGGGTGGCCGAGCCCTGCGAATGGCGGCACCGGTTTTCAGCTGCTCGCGATGGACGGCACGACCGTGAGCGCTGCGCTCACCGGCGATCCGTGGACGTCGGGCGCCTATGTGCTCACGCCCAGCGCGCCGCTCACTGCGGGAGCCGACTATCGCGTTCGTTACGACGAGCGCTGCGACTTCCCGAACATCGTCGACGCCGGACCGAACGGCGCGCCGATGGAGCAATCGTTTCACATCGGGCCCGTCGCCGCCCTCCCCTCTGCGCTCGGCAGCGCATCCGTCCGCAGGAGCGTGCAGTCGATCAGCGTCCCGAGCTCGTCGGGCCAATGCTTCACGACGATCGACGCGGTCGTGGTCGAGGTCCTCGTGCAGATCGCTCCGACGCTCGAACCGTTTCTCCCGATCGCCCAATTTCGCGCCTCGGTCGACGGCTCACCCGCGGCGCCGACGACGTACGGCTCGATCACGCCAACGGCGAACGTCGTCGCGCGCCTCCACGCTGCGTGCGGCGCGCGCAAGCAAGGAGACGACAACGGCCCGGCGCTTGGCGTCCATCAGGTCACGGTCGACGCGCACCTCGCGGGAGCACCTGCACTCCCGTCGGTCACGCTGTCCGTCCCGTTCGTGTGCACGGACACGCCCGACGGCGGCGACGTCACGCCCGACGCGTCGGCGGACGCCGCGCTCGCGGACGCCGCGTCCACCGGCGACGGCGGGGGCGCGAACGACGCAACCTCGACACCCGTCGCCGCTGGATGCGGCTGCCAACAAGTCGGCAAGTCCGGTCCCGGCGGTGCGGCGCTCGCGCTCCTCGGCGCAGTCATTGGCATCGCTCGTCGCCGTTCGCGCCGTCAGGAGTAAGCTCCGCGCCTTTCACATGACGACGCAAGAAGCGCTCGAACAGATCCGGGAGCACCTTCGGCTCGACGCGCGCCGACGTCCCCGCGCCGCTCAATGCGTAGAGCGCGGAAGATCGCCGCGAGAACGCGCGGAGGTAGAAGTAGCTCTTGTCGCGCGCGAGCCACGAGACGACGGCGGAGGCGGCGATCCGATGAACGACCGTCGCGGTGTCCTTCGTCGCGTCTGCGCGCGAGAGCCGGGGCTCGGCCGCAGTGAAGTCGACGCGATGGAGCCATTCGGCGCCGTCCGGGAAGACGACGCCCACCGCGTACGACGCTCCCGACGCGCGGTAGTCGCGCAGCACATCGTCATCGGTTCTGTTCGCGACGAGCTCGCCGAAGGCACGCATGCACTCTTCGACGTCGCGCTCGAGCCGTTCGCGCGTGTGCCCGTCGGGGTTCACGTCCACGAGCGGCGGAACGGTCGCCGTCGGATCGTAGCGGAGGCGGTACGTGTCCTCGTCGACCAGGCGCGCGAACGGCGACGCCTGCGAGCGATGCTCGATCTCGCCCCCCTCGATCTCGAAGACATCGCCCGGGTTCGCGATCCGCGTGTCGATCGACGGCTCGAGCTTCCTCAGGTCACGCACGAACTGCTCCCGCGACATCGGAAAGAGGAAGGCGTTGCACCAATCGAACGGCCCGCAAAAACGAAAACCAGCGGCACCGGGCACGGCCATCCGCGGACGGATGGAGAGCGCCGTGCGGAGGTTCATCTCGTGCATCGCGTACGGAAAGCCCGTGCGCAGGCTCTCGAAGAACTCGAAGTTCTGGCTCGCGTGCATCGCGAAGAGGAGATCGATCTTCCCGCACTGCGCCAGCGTGGTCGTGACGGTCGCCGGCGCGATGACGGTGTCGACCTGATTCCAGAACGTGCCCGAGCGATCCTTGAAGACGACGCCGAATTCGACGACGTTCGTGACGTTCGAGTGCGTCGTGAGGGGCGTGTGCGATTTGAAATCGATTCGCGCCATCGGATCGGTCGCGTGGATCTTCCGAAAGCCGAGCTGCTCGAGCGCGTAGAGGATCACCTTGTCCTTCGGACAGAGGACGTCGGCGTCGCGAGGCAACGTCGCCAAGGTCGGGATGTCGAAGTGGTCGAGGTGCGCGTGCGACAGGATGACGACGTCGGGCCGAGGCATGTTGCTCGCGTCGACTTCTCGCCGCGGGCACGTCGTTACGGCCCCTTCCTCGAAGGGATCGCCGAAGACGGGATCCATCAGACACCGCGTCCCCTCGGCTTCGACGAAGACGCAGGCGTGACCGATGAGCGTGACGCGCATTGTGGGAGCGTACTATCTCCCGTTGTCGGGCTGTCGCCGTCGTCGCGTTGCGCAGAACGCGAGCAGTAGAAGAGACGATGGGAGCCACGCCGGCGTCTCCCCTCGCGACGTCATGCATCCGCAGCCAGCAGCGCCTGCGCCGTCGCCCGTCGTGTCGCTGCTGCTCGCTCCGCCCTCGAGCGCGGCACTCGCGTCCGGACCTTGCACGCTCGCATCGAGTGGCTCGACGCTGGCGTCGCGGCTCGCTCCCCCATCCGGCGCGGTGCTCGCTTCAGGCACACCCGCATCAGGGCTCTCGGTGGATATGGCGCGACGCCGGTAATAGTACTGGTACGTCCCGCCGCGGTTGTCGATCCAGATGACGTGGGCATAGCCCGGCGTCACCGCGTCGAGCGGCGTCGACGAGTCGCCCGCGGCGCCGCTCGACACCTGCTCTTCGGCATCCCAACTGGCGCCGCCGTTCGGCGTGTGCCGGTAGTAGATCTCACGATTCGCCGGATCGCGGTCGTCATGCCAAACGAGGTATGCAGAGTTGCCGGCGCCGATGATGGATCCGTGGTCGGACGCGTTCGCGGACGTGGTCAGACGGATCGGTGACGCCCACGTGGCGCCGTCATCGCTCGACGCAATCGCAAAGAGCTTGGAGCCGGTCTCTCCGACGACATCCATGTTGAAGTTGATGACGACGTTCGAGTTGCCGGTCACGGCGATGTCGTTTCGCCCCGCGAAGCCGATGCCACCGTTTGCCACGTTGGTGATCGAGCTCCAGCTCTGTCCACCATTCAAGGAGCGCACGTGGAAGACATCGGGGCATTTCGGAAACGTGTAAGCCCCTGGTTTGCAGGACCCGTTGTTGCCGCGATCGTCCCAGATCGTGACGTGCACGCTGTCGCCTCGTGCGGCGACTTGGGGCCGCTCGGCACCGAAGGGACCGGTCGACTGCGCGAGGCGAACCTCCGGATCCCACGTCGTGCCGCGATCGGGTGAGCGGCGGTAGTACGTGTCCCAAGCGCCGGAGCGGTAGTCCATCCAGACGAGGTGAAGTCGGTTCGCGGCGTAGGCGATCGAGAGTCGGTACGCGCTGCTCGGCGTGCTCAGCCGGATCGGCGCGTCCCACGTGACGCCGCCGTCGCGCGAGCGGACGAGCGCGATGTTGCCCATGTCGCGCGAGCAGCACCAATCGCTCACGTTGACGATGTTGTCGAGGTACACGACCCAGACGTCGTTGCCGTCGGCGACGATCGGATCGGTGAGGTGAAGCGTGCCGGCCCCGACGCGCGTGCCCGAGCTCCACGTCGTGCCCTCGTCGGTCGACCGGCGGTAGCGGATCTCGCCCGTGCCGTAGATGAAGTGGAGGGTCGATCCAACGGACGCGATACCTCCGCCCCAGACGTCGGCCCCCGTCGCCGTCATGACGGTCTCGGGTCCCCATTGGGCGCGAGCGGTGCCTGCCGCGCCCGTGAGAGCGAGCAACGCGAGGAGCGAGAGAGAGGCCGGCTTTGTCTTCACATCATATCAGTCACCGGACGTGGCGCGAGGCAGGCAAAAAAAATCACGCCGCCGCACCGGTAGGCTACTCAGCGCTCGTTTGTCGCTGCCGGCGTGGCGACGTTGCGCGATCCGGGCAGCAGCCTGGCGGAGTTCAAAATGAACACGAGCTCCGACGTGACGTGAATGAACGCCGCAACGAGCGGATTCAGAACGCCGAAAGCCGCGAGAAGGACGCCCGCGCCGTCGACGAGCAGCGTGCCGACGAAGTTCTGCCGGATGATGCTTCGGCAGCGACGCGCCACGCGCAGCGCTTCGACGAGCTTGAGCAGATCGTTCCCGAGGAGCACCACGTCCGCGGATTCGCGCGCGACGTCCGTCCCGGAGCCCATCGCGATTCCCACGTCGGCTTGTGCGAGCGCCGGCGCGTCGTTGATCCCGTCGCCGACCATCGCGACCTTGCGCCCGGCGCTCTGCAGCGCCTTGATCTTCTCGAGCTTCTCGTCTGGGAGCATCTCGGCGAAGTGCTCGTCGACCCTGAGCTCCGCCGCGACGAGTGCCGCGACGTCGGCGCTGTCGCCGGTGAGAAGCACCGTGTGCAGTCCCATGTGCTTGAGGGCTGCGATGGCGGCGCCGGCCTCGGGTCGCACCACGTCTTTGATCTCGAGCGCCCCGAGAAGGCGACCGCCTCGCGCAACGAGCACGCTTGCCGTCGTGGCATCGACGGTGATGCCGAGCTCCTCGAGCAACGTGCGGCTGCCCACCGCAATGGTCTCGCCGCGAGATACACAGACGATGCCTTTGCCCGGCGTGTAGTCGAAGCGTTCGGGCTCCGCAGGCGAGAGCGACGCGAGGGCCGCCTTCTTCAAGATGGCCTTGCCGAGGGGGTGCTCCGAAGGCCTTTCGGCGATCGCCGCGGTCTCGAGCAGAAGGTCCGCCGAGACACCCGCGACGGGGTGGACCCCAACGACCTCGGGATTTCCCAGCGTCAACGTGCCCGTCTTGTCGAGGACGACGGTGTCAACGTGTCCGAGCGCTTCGAGGTAGAGGCCGCCTTTCACGATCGCACCCTGGCGCGCCGCGCGTCCGATCGCGCCAAGGATCGCGAGCGGCGTACCGGCGGCGATCCCGCACGCACCCGCGACGATCACGACGGAGATTGTCGACCGAATGTCGCGCGTCACGAGAAACGTGAGGAGCGCGGCGCCGATGGCGAAGTACACGAGGTAGCCCGCGAGGCGATCGGCGGTCTTCTGGATAGGGGCGCGCGATCGCTCCGCGTGCTCGACGGCTTCGATGATCTTCGCGAACGCCGTCTCGCGTCCGATACCCGTCGTCGTCACGTCGAGAGCGCCAGACTGGTTGATCGTCCCGGCGAACACCCGAGCGCCGGGCACCTTCTCGATCGGCATCGACTCACCGGTGATCGTCGCCTGATCCACGAACGAGTGTCCCGAGACGACGATGCCATCGACCGGAACCCGTGCCCCGGGCTTGATGACGACGACATCGCCCACCACGACGGCTGCTGACGCCACGTTCTCCGTTGAGTCGGCGCGTCGCACGACCACGCTGCGCGGCAGATAGTCGAGCAGCTCCTTGATGGCTTTGCGACCCCGACCGACGGTGAGGTGCTCGAGGACCTCCGCGATCAGCACGAAGAGGACGATCACGAGTGCCGTGAAAAACTCACCGATGGCGAGCGCTGACGCGAGCGCGATCGTCATCGACAGCTCCATCGTCATCCGACGAGCCCAAAGCGCCGACAGCGCTTCACGAAAAATTGGATAGCCGCCAACGATCGCCGCAGCGAGCGCGATGGCGTCGAAGTGGACGAGGTGGCGCCACACGCCGGACCAACTCAGACCGACGGCGACCGCGACGAGCGCGATGCGCACGAGATCGAGACGGTCGACGCCATGCGCTTCGTGACCGTCGTCGTCGTGATCGCCTACTCGGCGCCCGGCATGCTCGGCGTCGAGAGGAAGCCGCTGGTCTGCTGCGTCTGCGAGCGAAGCGGCTGGAGACGGCGCGCGACTTCCCGTGGGGTCTTCCCTCATTTCAGGTACGCGCGAACCATTTCGACCAGCTCTTCCGCGGCGCGCGCGCCTTTCGAATTGGCCTTCGCGCCGGGGTCGGCGACGTGGAAGCGGATGAAGTCTTCGAGCATCTCGAAAGTGAGCGATGTCAGCGCGCCGCGGCAAGCGGCGACGGTCAGCAGGACCTTCGAGCACTCCTCCTCGTTCGCGATGGCCTTCTCGACCGCCTCTACCTGCCCTCGGATCCGTCGGACCCGGTTGATCAGCTTGTCGCGTTCTCGCGTCGTATGCATCGCAGAAACCTCGTTGGCGAACTGTATCCCCCTAGGGTATATGGTGCAACCGAGGGAGGCTCGATGTCCGGATCCATTCGATGGGGCGATCGCCCTATCGCTTGCGCTGGGGGCGCTCATGCGTTCCGCGTTCGCTCACGCGCACCACGAGGCCCTCTTCGGCCCGCAGTCGTCGCTCGCGGTCGAGTCGCGGGCGTTCGTGAGCCTCCAATCGCACACGCGCGTGTTCGGATCGGGCTTGCTCCTCGAGCGCGAGACGACGTGGATTGTGAGCGCGGGCGTAACGCCGCTCGACCACGTCCCGTGGTCACTCACGCTCGTGGCGCCCTTCACGACCGATGTCGCGCGTTCGCCCGTCGGGCTTCGTGCCGGGCCGTTCAGCTCGTGCGGTGGATGCTTCGCGCGCGAGAACGTGCTCATCGCGACGGCATACCGATTCGACTTCGCAGGCCTCAACCGCGCGACGGGCAAGGACGGAAACTTCGCGCTCCTGAGCGCGGCGCTCGAACCGCCGACCGGAGACAAGGACTACGCGCCGCTGAAGGGACCGTTCAATGCGATCTTCGCCGGAATGATCGGCTTCGAGTGGAGCCATTTCGCGGCGCTCGGTCTCGGCTACTACCGCGTCAACGCTGCAGACGACGCCGGCTCGAAGAAGGGGAACAACGTGCTCGCGGGCTTCGGCTTTGGTTACACGCCGGTCGACGAGCGGTCGCGCATGATCAGCTTTCAGCTCGGGATCGCTGCCGAGATCCACGAACGCGACGTCCTCGCAGGCACCGCGGTCACCGCGAGTGGAGGCTGGGAGATGTTTGCGAGCCCGACCGTCGTGTGGTCGCCGGCAGAGCACACGCGCTTCTTCACGTACGTCTCGCTGCCATTCGTCCAGGACTATCGGTCGCCCGCGCAAGAGGATCGATGGCGCGCGGGGGTCGGCGTCATTTACTCATTCGACCGTGAGCACGTGCACGGCCCCCAAACGCGGTGATGTCGGATGCGATGGGGGCCGGGCGTTTCGAGGCACTACGGACAGCTCTGTCCGCAAATCGACGCGACTTCGCCGACGCAGATGTTGTCCCATGCGGTGCTGCAGCAGTAAGGGTCCTGCGCGCAGACCTTCTTCGCGCAGGGATCGCAGCTCGACGAGAGCTTGCCGCCGCTCGAGCAGATGGCGTGCGCGCATCCGCCGGGGGGCGGCGGAGGAGGCGGCGGCGGAGGAGCACCGCACGTCTTCCCGCAGATCGAATTCACTTCGCCGAGGCAGACGTTGTCCCACTGCGTGTTGCAGCAGTACGGATCCTGACCGCAGATCTGCGTCGCGCACGGATCGCAACCGGAGGCGAGCTTCCCACCCGTCGAGCAGATCGGATGGGTGC
>JAYVXB010000817.1:0-9446 GCA_043785585.1 Deltaproteobacteria bacterium
CGCTTCTCATCGTCTCCTCATGAATGCGAGACTACTTGTAGCACTCGGCCTTGAAGCGCTTGTTGCCATCGCCGTCGATCGTGTACGGCGGGTTGCACGCGGGGTTGGGCGTGGGCGTCGGAGCGGCGGACGCGGTCGGCGCCCCAGAGATCGCAGGCTTCGCCGACGACGCCGGAGCGCGCGAGCCGAACGCGCTCGCACGCGGCGCGGGCGCCTGCGCATCGATCGTCGCCGACGGGGCAAACGCAGTGCTCGGCGAGCTCGCCGGCGGAGCTGCGGTCTCCGAGGGCGACGCCGCCGTGGGCGTCGGCGGCGAAAGGGCGGTCGCGCCCGCGGCGTCCGGATCCATGACGAGCGCGCGCGGCGTGATCGCGAGCTTTGCGATGATGACGCTGCCGAGAAGGACGAGCGCCACCACGACCGCCACACGCCACCGCGAGCTGCCGTCGCGCGTCCGCGTCACCGCGGAGTCGTGCACGCTCGAAACCGACTCCGCGAGGGTCCCCCCAGGCGGCAACGCGGGCGGGATGGCGGCCGCGCTCGTCGGCGGCGGGCTCGGCGGGATCGGATTCGTCGTCGACGCGGGGGTCCTCATCGTGGGGGCGATCGCGAGATCGCTCGTCGCGAGCAACGCTTCGATCGGTCGCCGCGAGACCGGCTCGCCGACCGCTGCGGCGAACGCCTGGGCGACCGCCGCGCGCATCGTCGTCGCGTCCGGCCAGCGCCCTTCCTTCGTGAACGCGAGCGCGCGATCCACGAGCGCGGTGACGAGCGGATGAACGCCGTCGGCGCGCGTCGCCAGCGAGCGCGCAGGGACCGTGGCGGTGTTCACGAGGACCTGCGGCGCGTTGTCGCCGTCGTGCACGATCCGACCCGCGATCAGACAATACAGCGTCGCGCCGACGGCCCAGAGATCGCTCTGCGCGTCGATCTCGTTCGTCTTCGCGAGCGCTTGCTCGGGCGACATGAACGCGGGCGTGCCGAGCAGCGTTCCGTTGCCCGTTCCGAGCGCCTGCACGCCGCTCGCCACAGCATCGCGCACGCGCGCGATCCCGAAGTCGAGGACCTTCACCGTGCCGTCGTGCGTGACGTACAAGTTGCCGGGCTTGATGTCCCGATGGACGACGCCCTTGTCGTGCGCCGACGCGAGGATCTCGAGAAGCTGGTGACCGATCGCGAGCGATGCGCCAACCGGCATGCGTCGGCCGCATCGTTCCCAAAGCTCTTCGACCGTCGCCCCCTCGAGCAGCTCCATCACGAGGAAAGCTGCGCCGTCCTCGGCGATGTCATCATCGAGGACCGCGACGGCTCCAGGGTGCTTCAGCGAGTTCGCCGCATACCCCTCGCGAAGGAAGCGCGATCGCAGGTCTTCGTCACTCGAGAGCTCCGGGTGGAGGATCTTCACCGCGAACTGCTTCTGATTGCGGTGCGTCGCCGCGTAGACGGTCGCCATTCCGCCGATCCCGAGCACCCGGTCGAGGCGGTATTTCCCCCGTAGCGTCGTGCCGAGGCGCACGCGCGCTCGCGCCATCCGATCGCTCTCGGTTGCCGGCATTACCTTCCCCGGTAGCGCTGCGCGCAGCGGCGAGCAAGTCGCAGGTTCGCGCTCAGGGGCTCGGGAGATCCGGATCGTCGAGATCGCGCGCGTCGCTCGCCTTGCCGAGCGCTTCGAGCAGCGTGGCGGGGAGCGGCGCGCGCATCACGAGGGTCCGCGGTTCGTCGCGCGTGATCTTCGCGCCGACGAGCCAGCGGAAGCGCGGAACGTCCTTGTCGCGCATGACGTCGATGACGTGGCGCGCGGTCACTTCGGCGCGCGCGGCGGACTCGTCGTCGGTGTACGTGAGCGTCGCGGCGATCGCGCCATCGGCGCCGGGCGCGAGCGCGATCGATGCCCACCCGAGGTGCGACCCGAGCGTCGAGAGCGCGCCGGTCGTGCGGAGCTGACGCACGTGTTGAAGGAGCGTCGGCCCGTGGATGCGCACCGAGATGAGCGCGTCGGCGTCGTAGCGGAGCGCGGGGCGGCCGCTCGGATGCGCGAAGGCCTCGCGTGCGCGGGCGCGCGCGTCGCCGACGGCGATGACCCAGGTGCGCGCGGGGAGCACGAAGAGCGACGCGGTCGCCGTCCCTTCTTGGCGGACGTACTCGGGGACCTTCGCACCGACCTCCGTGCGCCATAGGACCGCGCCTTGCGCGTCGACGAGCTTCGACGGATCGAGATCCGCGCGGACGCCGCGCATCACGAGCACGCTCGCCCCTTCTTCGTCCATCGCGGCGAGGAGCTCTTCGCATGACTCGAACGCTTCGAGCGAGCGCGTCGCGGCGACCGCGGTGCTCCGCGTCGCGGCGATTTGCGAAAGGCGGCGCAAGAGCGGGCCGTACACTTTGTCGCGGCGGAGCGCTTGCGGGTGCACGACGGCGAGGAGCTCCGGGATCCGCTCGAACGCGTCCTCCCACCGTGGCCCTCCGGGCGTCGGCGCCGCGAACGCCGGCGGAGGCTTCGAATCGCCGCACCCGCTGCCGAGCACCGCGAGGCCAACGAACGCTGCCGGCGCGAGGACCGCGAGAATCGCGCGCGCGCGCTTCACGTCATCCCCATGCGCGTGCGTACGTGCATCGCCATGAGCTCGACGATCTCGTCGATCGTGCGATCGGACGAGTCGACGAACACCGCGGTCTCCGCCTGCTTCAGCGGCGCGACGGCGCGCGTCGAGTCTTGCTCGTCGCGGCGGCGAACGTCGGCGAGCGTCTCCTCGAGCGACGGGACGGCGCCCCCCTTGCCGACGAGCTCGTCGTGGCGGCGGCGCGCGCGAATCTCCGCGCTCGCGGTGAGAAAGAATTTGGCCTCGGCGTCCGGAAAGACGACGGTGCCGATGTCGCGGCCCTCGAGCACGACGCCTCCCGCGCGCCCCGCCTGACGTTGCATGTCGAGGAGCGCGTCGCGCACCGCCTTGTGCGCCGAAACCGTGCTCGCGCCCATTCCGTTCTCCGGCGTGCGAATCGCGTCGGATACGTCTTCGCCGCGAAGAAGGACGCGCACGCCGCGAGCAGGATCGCGCTCGAAGCGAATCGCCGTGTCGGCGACCAGCCGATGCGTCAGCGCTCCGAGCGCTTCCCCGTCGGTCCATGCGATCCCTTCGCGCTGCGCCGCGAGCGCGACGGCGCGGTACATCGCCCCTGTGTCGACGAGGACGAAGCCGAGCGCGTCGGCGAGACCGCGCGCGGCGGTGCTCTTCCCCGCGCCGGCGGGGCCGTCGATGGCGACGATCGGGAGGGTCCGGTGCGAGGGCGTCACGTGCGCGGGCGGGACTCTATCATTCCACGTCGACCTTCGCCCCGAGCGCGCGGAGCGTCGCGACGAATTTTGGATAGCTGGTGGCGATGCACCCCGCGTCGCGCACGCGGCTCGGCCCGCGCGCGGTCAGGGCGAGCACGGCCGCGGTCATCGCGATCCGGTGATCGCCGTGGCTCTCGACGTCCACGGGATCGAGCGGACGCGCCGTCCCCTCGATGATCATCCCGTCCGGCCGCTCTTCGCATTGGACGCCGAACGCGCGCAGCACCCCCGCCATCGTCGCGATCCGATCGCTCTCCTTGACGCGGAGCTCCGTCGCGTCCGCGATCCGCGTCGTCCCCGAGGCTCTCGCCGCGAGCGCGCACGCGATCGGGATCTCGTCGATGCCCCGCGGCACGACCTCGCCGCCGATCGCGATCGCCCGCAGCGGCGCGCTCCACGCATGCACGTCGGCGATCGGCTCCCCTGCCCGCTCGCCCTGCGGCTCGATGCCGACGCCGGCCCCCATGTCGCGCGCGATCTCGAGGATCCCCGTTCGCGTCGGGTTCACACCGACGCCGCGCACGGACACGCGCGAGCCTTCGACGAGCTGCGCCGCCACGATCAGAAACGCCGCCGCCGACAGATCGCCCGGGATCGTGATCTCGATCGGCGTCATCTTCCCGTTCCACCCGGCCGGATCGAGCTCGACGACCGAGCCCATCGTGCGAATCGGGACGCCGAGCGCTTGCAGCATTCGCTCGGTGTGATCGCGCGACACCGTCGGCTCTTTGACGTACGTCGCGCCGTGCGCGAACAGCCCCGACAAGAGGAGCGCGCTCTTCACCTGCGCGCTCGCGATCGGGCTGTCGTACTCGAGAGGGCCGAGCTCCTTGCCCTCGGGGAGCGGACCGACGACGAGCGGCGGCAGAATCTCGCCGGCCTTCGTCGGATGCGGGCGGCCTTCGATGACGGCGCCGCGCGACCGCAGAGGCCCGACGACGCGCATCATCGGGCGGCGCGAGAGCGACGCGTCGCCGACGAGGGTCGACGCGAACGTCTGCGCAGAGAGGAGGCCGGTGAGCAGCCGCATCGTCGTCCCGGAGTTGCCGCAGTCGAGCGCCGCTGCCGCCGCGTGGAGCCCGAAGAGGCCGACGCCCTTCACGACGAGATCGCTCGGACCTGTCTGTTCGATCGTGACGCCCATCGCGCGCATCGCGTTCGCCGTCGAGACGTTGTCCTCGCCGTGCGAAAATCCGTGGATCTTGCTCTCGCCGTCGCAGATCGACGCGAAGAGAAGCGCGCGATGCCCGATGCTCTTGTCCGACGGAACCGGCACGCTCCCGATGAGCGGCCCGGTCGCGGGGTGAACGATGAGCGTGGTCATGCCTTGCTCGGCTCTTCCTCAGGAGGGCGCGATGAGGCCAGGGAGAAGCTCGAGCAGCTTGTGAAGCGCCTGCTCGTCGATCGCCGCCTTGGCGCGCACGTCTTTGTCGTCGGTCGTCACGTCGAGGTTCTGGAGCTTCGGGATGAACGTGAGGACGGCGCCGAGCGCGCGTCCCCAGCCCTCGACCATCTTGAGCTGCTCCGCCGCGGCGTTCGCCTGCGTCGCGTCGCCGTACGTCGTCGTCGCCGCGATGTGCATCCCGGGCTCCTTGAAGTCGCCGAGCACCCGCGCCATGCGCATCCCGTTGAGGAAGGTGATCGGCAGACCGCGGATCGCCGCGCTCGCGACGGGCTGCGTGCTGAAGTCGGCGGCGAAGGCGAGCTCGGCGCCCTTGGTCTCGACGGTGTCGACCATCCACTGCGGCATCCCGCGCTTCGTCGCCTTGCCGTCGCGAACGCGATCGAGCGTCCGGCGAATGCCCGACTCGGTCCCCGCGAGCACGGTCTTCGACGTGAGGACGACGAACCCGCCGACGACGCTTCCGACCGCGACGCTGTAGACGTTGCGCCCCGCGTACGTCGACGAGCTGAGCGCGCCGCCGGCCTTCGTCATCGTGTGCTGCGCGGCCGCTTGCGCGATCTTCGCTTCGTCGAAGCGTCCGCGCACGATCGCCGCCGCGTCGGCGCCTTGCGTCGAGTACATCCCGACGACGATGCGATCGACGTCGCGTGCCGCGACGAACCCCGACTCCTCGCCGATCGGAACGAAGCGCTCGACGATCCGCGCGACCTGCGACGCGATCGACTTGCTCTCGTAGAGCGACTTGGCGTCGAGGACGCCGAGGACCATCGGCTCGCTCGGCAGGAGCACGTACGCATCGCCGTCGAGGTCGACGCCGTTCGCGTCCGCACCGCTCTTCGCGTCGGGCCCGCCGCAGCCGACCACGACTCCGGCGAGCATCACACACGCGATCATTCGCATTGCGAGCCCGGTTCCCATGAACGCCATGGCGCGCAGCCTATCAGGTCAGCGCCGGGTACGAGCCGAGCACCTTGAACGATCGGGTCCCGCGCTTGATCTCCTCGAACGCCGTGATCAGCGCGCGGTCGGTGAAGTGGCCGGACACCTCGACGAAGAAGAGGTACGCCCACGACTCCCCCTGCATACCCTGCATCGGACGCGACTGGATCTTCGAGAGGTTGATCCCGCGCTCGGCAAATTGGTGGAGCGCATCGAGGAGCGAGCCCGGCGCGTCTTGCACGCTGAAGACGACCGCGGTGACGTCGGCGCCCGTCCGCCCCGAAGGCCGCGAGCCGACGACCGCGTACCTCACGCGATCGTTGCCACGATCGACGACGTTGCGACGCGCGACCTCGAGCCCGAGCGGCGCACCGAAGACCTCGGTCGCGAGCGCGGCCGCGCCGTGATCCTCGACGGCGATCTGGCACGCCAGCATCGGCGACTTCACGTCGAGCACCGCGGTCTTCGCGACGTGAGGCGCGAGCGCTTCGACGCAGAGCGCGTGATCGGCCGGCGTGGCGTAGATCTTCTCGATGTCGCCGTAGTTGCCGGTGCGGTTCATCAGGTGGAGCTCGAACGAGGGCTCGAGCTGCTCGCCGATTCGGAGATCGCTCGTGCTGAGCGCGAGGATCGTCGCGTGCACGGGTCCCTCGACCGACGTCTCGAACGGAACGACGGCGAACTCGGCGCGGCGACGGCTCACCTCTTCGAGAGCGGCGGCCGTCGTCTCGGCGCAGACGAGGTTCGCGCTCGCGCCGAAGCGTCCGCGCGCAGCCGCATGCCCTGCCCCGCCTTCCGGGCCGACGTACGCGACCTTCACCGGGAGCTCGAGCGCGAGGCAACCCGCGAACACCTCGCGAAAAATCGAACGCAAGGCCTCTTGCGGCATCTCGCTGCCGCGCGCGACGAGCGCATGAATCGCCGCGCGATCTTGCAGCGGCATCGACGCGGGTTGATCTTTTCGCAGCTCGCCGACACGTCGCGACGCGCGCGCGCGCTTCTCGAGCGCCGCGAGGAGCTGCGCGTCGAGCTTCGCGATCTCCTGACGCAGATCTTCGATTTCGCGCTTCGCGTCGCTCATCTCCAAAGTCTAGCCGCCGCGCGCAGGATGGTCGACCGAGCTACGATGCGTCGGTGGCTCTCACGCCTGAAGCGCTCGACGATCTCCGCGCGAAGTACGAAGAGATGCTCCGTCTTCGCGTCGCGCACGCGTCACCGGACGAGCCGGACCCGCGTCGCGCGATGGCAGCGCTCGCGTCGCGCTTCCCGGGTGCGCTTCGAGAGATCGACGAGCTGACGCTCGACGACATCCGCGCGCGAATCGGCGCGCTCGATCGCGCGGCGCTCGAGCCCGCGTCGGTCGCGACGTGGATGACCGCGCAGGCGTCGTTCCACGCGCTTATGCGCGGCGCTCTCAGCGCCAAGCGATGGCTCGCGGGCAAGAAGGCGATCGACGGCGCGACGCGCGACGCGTTCGCGCGCGATGCACGCACGCTCGCGTTCGGCGACGACGCGACGGCGTGGATCGACGATCTCGCCGCGATCGCCGCCCCGCCCCGCGGTCGCGTCACGGATCTCGTCGTCGATCGCGTCGCGCAACGCCTCGGCGTTCCCACGCGAGACGCGCGCGTGCTCGTCTTCGGTCGCTCGGGATCCCGCCGAGCCGCGCGCTCAGGCGGCCGCTGATCCGGACGCGGGCTTCGGCGTGTCGCTCTTCGGCGTCTCGGTTTTCGGCGTCTCGGTCTTCGGCGCGTCGTTCTTTGGCTCGCTCTTCGTTTCGCCGCCCGAGCCCCCGCCCCCACCCGATCCGCCGCCGGAGTCGCCGCCGCTGCCGCCGTCCTTCTTTCCAGGCTTCGCCGACGAATAGAGATCCGAGTACCAGCCGCCTCCTTTGAGGATGAAGCTGCCGCCGCTGATCAGTCGTTTTGCCGTCGCCTTCTTGCACGAAGGGCACTCCTCGATGGGGTTCTCCGAGATTTTCTGAATCTCTTCCCACTGATGGCCGCACGTCGCGCATGCGTATTCGTAGGTCGGCATCGCCCTCAGTTACGGCGTGATTGGCACTCTGTCAAGCTGACTGCCAATTGCGGTCCCGCCTCCATCTAAGAGGCCGCCCCGCCAGCGCTTTCTGGGGACGACCTGTGGATAACGCTTGCCGGGCGCTGAACAGGCGCGTAATGGTGGACCGTCGTTGTGACCACATATGAAGTGACGTTACGTCGTTCATAGGGCAATTCGCTGAAAAGTTGGCCGTTGCCTCCGACCTCCCGTCGTACTCGTCATCACGTCAATCCCGCCGGGCCGGCCCCGCTCTGGAGCAGCAGTCATGAAGATCAAGAAGCTCGAGATGATCGGGTTCAAGTCGTTCGTCGACAAGACCGTCGTCCACTTCGATCACGACGTCCTCGGAATCGTCGGCCCCAACGGGTGCGGCAAGTCGAACATCGTCGACGCCATCCGATGGGCCATGGGCGAGCAGAGCGCGAAGCACTTGCGCGGCCGCAGCATGGAGGACGTCATCTTCAGCGGCTCCGAGACGCGCGTCGGCAACGACTTCGCCGAGGTCACGCTCACGTTCGCGAACGACGACTCGACGGACATGCCCCTCGAATACAGGGACTACCCGGAGATCGCCGTCACGCGCCGGTTGCATCGCAACGGCGACAGCGACTACTCGATCAACAAGACGCAGGTCCGTTTGAAGGACATCACGGATCTGTTCCTCGGCACCGGCGCCGGCACGAAGGCGTATTCGATCGTCGAGCAGGGAAAGATCGGCCTCATCGTCAGCGCGAAGCCCGAGGACCGGCGCCTCCTCATCGAGGAAGCGGCCGGCATCACGAAGTTCAAGTCGAAGAAGAAGCAGGCCGAGCGGAAGATGGAGCTCACGCAGCAGAATCTTCTGCGCGTCGGCGACATCGTCGCGGAGATCGATCGGAACCTCGGATCGCTGAAGCGTCAGGCGGCGAAGGCCGAGCGCTACGTGTCGTACCGCGGCGAGCTCGAGGACTTGCAGCTCCACGAGGCGTCGCACAAGTATTTGGAGCTCACGGGTTGGATCAAGCTCGAGGCGAGCGAGGTCGACGCGTGGACGCTCGCCGCGGACGAGGCGCGCTCGAGCCTCGTGGCGCGCGAGGCGGAGCTCGAAGGGGTGCGGCTCGACGCGCACGGCGCGGAGGAGTCGCTCGATCAGGCGCAGAACGCGCATTTCGCGGCCGACAATGCGGTGCGCGCGGAAGAGGCGGCGATCGCGCGCGCGAAGGACAAGCTCGACGCGCTCCGGCATCGCGAAGATCAGGCGACGGGCGAGGCGCACGAGATCGGCGAGCAGGAGCGGCGGCTCGCGCACGAACGCGACGTCGTGGCGGCGGAGGTTTCCGCTCACGAGCACGAAGAGGCGCTCCACGCCGAGCAAGTCGCCGCAGAAGAAGAGCGACTCGCCGAGCTCCAAGGCGAGCAGCAGCGCGCGGACGCGATCGTCGGCGGGCTTCGTCAGACGATGGCGAAGGCGCAGACCGACATCGCGAGCGCCGAGGCGAAGCTCGGAGGCTTCGAACGCCGGCAGGCCGACATGCAGCATCGGCAGGAGCGCCTGCGCCTCGAACGCGAGGAGCACGAGGGTGCGCAGCTCGAAGACGGCGCGCGCGAGCGTGAGCTCTTGCAGGCCGTCAGCGATCTTCGCGAAGGCAAAGTCACGAGCGTCGAAGAGAAAGAGCGGCTCGACGCACGATTGACGGAGCTGCGTCCGCGGATCATCGAGAAAGAGCG
>JAYVXB010000818.1:0-9438 GCA_043785585.1 Deltaproteobacteria bacterium
CCACCCTGCTGTCGCATCGATCTGCTCCTCGCGTGAGCGCCGGCACGATCGTTTGAACAGATTGCACTCTATTCCACTGAAAAGATCGCGGTCAATCCAGCGATCGGCTTTTTTTTGTGCTTTTCCATAATGGAACTGATGTCGCGCGCTTAGATCGAGGCTCGGACAAATAATGTCACAGCTTCGCGGACGATTGCGGAGCGTCATCGCGACTCCGAAGTCGGCGGGCTCACAATCGAAGCGACGAGCGAAGCGAGTCGAAGTGATCCTAGATCGCCCGCGCTGAAAGGGGCCAATGCGCGGAGGGCATCGTCACCGCTCGCGAAGCGATCCCGTCTGCGAAACGCCAAGAGGCGCTCGACGGTTTGCGCCAGTCCTCGATCGATGCGAGGTCGATGGACACACATCGGCACCATCTCGCCGCGTTGAATCGCGAGCAGCTCCATCATCCCTACTCCATCGCCCCAGGGGCGACGTCGTGTGAGCATCTCGTAGAGCATCACGCCCACCGAGAAGAGATCGCTCCGGACGTCGAGGACCTCGCCTTGGAAATACTCGGGCGAGATGTACCCGAGCTTGCCCTTCACGATGTTCGGCGACGTCCACCTCGCGCGATCGATCGCCAGGGCGATTCCGAAGTCGCCGAGCTTGACCTCGCCTTCGTTCGAAACGAGGACGTTGTGCGGCGTCACGTCACGGTGCACGAGGCCGGGGAGCGCGCGCTGAACGGCGGCGAGGCCACGAAGCACCGCGCAGGCGACGTGGACGGCCACCATGTCGGGGAGGAAGCCGAGAGCGCTGCCACCGGGTGGCGTCGACGCGCCGAGCCGCCGGCAGAGCGCGCGGAGATTCATCCCTCGGATCAACTCGAGGACGAGGAACGGGGTCCCATCGGCTTCCTCGCCCGCGCCGAGGAGGGAGACGACGTTGGCGTGCCGGACTCCGGCGAGGACGCGCGCCTCCTCGCGGAGACCCACCGCCTGCTCTTCCGCGACCGCGGCAACGAGGCGTTTCACGCAGACCTCGCGCACGAACGTGCCGCTGCGCTCACGCGCGCTGTAGACGTCGGCGACGCCGCCGCGGCCGATGAGATCGATCAGCTCGAAGCGGTCGATCGGTTCCTGGGATGCCGGTGCGGCGACTGCCGCGCTCTTCGCGATGGATGGTTGGGACACAACCTCTTCGTCGGCACCTCGGGACGGAAGTTGTGCGGTTTCGTAGTTTCGTCGCGGGGGCGTACTATCGACCGGCCGCGACGGCCCCGCCGGACGATGAACGCTTCGCCGCAACCGCCCACCCTCCCCCAGGTCCGAGACGTCGCGTCGCGTGGGGCGCGCGTGCGTTTCGTCGAAGCGGGCGCGGGGCGTCCGCTCGTCCTCGTGCACGACTACCTCTCGAGCCATCTCGCTTGGGAAGAAGCGCTGCCGCGGCTCGCCACGCGATTTCGCGTCATCGTGCCGGACCTACCCGGCTTCGGCGAGAGCGAGAAACCGCCACCGAATCGGTACGCGTATGGCCTCGAAGCGTTCGCGGAGTCGCTCGCCGATCTCGTCGCCGCGATCGGCGTGAGCCGCGCGTCGTTCTGCGGCCACGCGATGGGAGGTGCGGTCGCGCTGACGCTCGCGGCGAACCACCCGCACCTCGTCGACCGGCTCGTGCTCGTGAGCCCGCTCGTCTATCCGCCGCGCCCGGACGCGCTCACGCGCATCGCGAGCACGCCCGTCATCGGTCCGATCGTCTTCAAGCAGCTCTACGGACGGACGGTCTTCCGCAGGCATTTCCGCGATCGCCTCAGCGGCGCGAGCTCGACGATCCCCGCGGTGAATGAGAGCCGCATCGACTACCTCTTCGATCTCTTCAATGTACCGGCGGCGCGCGAAGCTGCGTACGCGACGATGCTGGCGCTTCTCGACACGCGACCGCTCATGGCGAGCCTCTCGCGCGTCTCGGCGCCGACGCTCATCGCGTGGGGGCGCGGCGATCGCGTGTCGCCGGTCGATCAAGGCCGGCGTTTGGCGCGTGAGCTTCGCGGCGCACGCTTCGAAGTGCTCGAGTGCGGGCACTCGCCGATCGAGGAGTGCCCCGACGCGTTCGTCGACGTCGCGCTGCGATTTCTCACTGGCGCGAAAGGGGGCTAGCGGTGCTCGACGCGCGTGCGCGCGGGCGGTTCGCGAAGAACAGAGCGGCGCTCGTTGGCGCCACGCTCGTCCTCGCGCTCGTCGCATTCGCGATCTTCGCGCCGATGCTCTCGTCGCATGATCCGCTCATGAGCGACTTCGCGCGCGCGGTCGGCCCGTCGCAAGGACCGGTCGGGCCGAGCGCGGCGTTCCCGTTCGGTGCCGACCGCTTGTTCCGCGACGTCCTCGTGCGCTTGGCATACGGCGCCAGGCTCTCGCTCGCGATCGGTTTTCTCGCGACCGCGATCGCGAGCACGATCGGCGCGACGGTCGGGATCATCGCAGGTTGGTACGAAGGGACCGAGGGCGTCCGCGTCGCGTGGATCGTCGTCGCGGGGCTCGCCGCCTTCGTGGTGTCGGCGATCGCCGGGCATCCGCTGTTGGCGGGCGCGGTTCTGCTCGCGTCGTTCGTCGCACGCATCGGCGCCGCACGCATCGGCATGCCGGCGCTCGCGTCGGGGCCGCGCCTCAACGCGGACTCCGCGCTCATGCGGGTGGTCGACGTGGGACTCTCGTTCCCCTTTCTCCTCCTCGTCATGGCGATCGGCGCTGCGCTCGACCGCACGTCGGCCGGAACGATCTTGGTGACGCTCGGGCTCACCGGCTGGCTCGGCACCGCGCGCATCCTGCGCTCGAAGACGATGCAGGTGCGAAACTTGGACTTCGTGGTCGCAGCGCGCGCGCTCGGCCAATCGACGAGCGCGATTCTCTGGCGGCACGTGCTTCCAAACGTGGCCGGCCCCCTCGTCGTCGTCGCGACGGTGTCGGTCGCGCAGATGATCGTCGCCGAGAGCGTGCTCAGCTACCTCGGTGTCGGCCTCTCGCCGCCCACGCCCACCTGGGGTCGCATGCTCAACGAGGGGCAAGACCTCATCGAGGCGGCGCCGTGGCTCACGCTCGCGCCAGGCGGCGCCATTCTGCTCGCGGTCTTCGGGTTCAACCTCGTCGGGGAGGGGCTGCGTGATGCGCTCGATCCGAAGGAAGACTGAATCCCTCGGCGCGGCCGGGGCGGCGCTCGGCGGGCTCGCGATTCTTTTCAATGGAATCGCGTGCGGGAGCTCCCCTCTCCCTGCGCCGCTCGCGTCCGCGCAGACGGACGAGGTGGCTCCGCGACGCGGTGGCACGCTGCAGATCGCAACGATCGGTGAGCCTCGCGGCTTCGATCCCGCGACCGCGGCCGACGGGATCTCGGACATCATCGTTCACCTCGTGTTCGATGGGCTCGTCGGCTACGACGAAAAGAGCCAAATCGTCCCTGTCCTCGCGCAGCGCTGGGAGGTCGCGAACGGCGGCAGGACGTACCGATTCTTTCTTCGCGAGGGCGTCCGTTTCCACGACGGCGAAGAGCTCACGGCGGATGACGTGAAGAGATCGGTCGAGCGCGCGCTCCACCCGGCCACACCGAGCGCGTGGGCGAGCCACTACGACGCGATCGTCGGCTTTGAAGAATATACTGAAAAGAAGGCGCCTCACCTCGCGGGAGTCACGGTCGAGGGGCGCTACGTCGTCGCGTTCGAGCTCACGCACCCCGACTCGGTGTTCCTCCCGTTGCTTGCGCTGTACCCGCTTCGCCCGGTGTGTCGCTCCGCGGGCGATCGGTACTCGCCCAGTTGGGCGCCGTGCGGCGCGGGGCCGTTTCGCCTTCCGCCGAACGGGTGGCGGCGCGGTGTCAGCGTGGACCTCGTCAGGCACGATGCGTACTTTCGCGTCGGGCAGCCGTACCTCGACGGCGTGCGCCTGCAGGTCGCGGTGAACCAGCTCACGCAGCGTTTCAAGTTTCTCCAGGGCGAGCTCGATTTCTATCGCGACATGAGCGGTTCCGATCTCACGCGCTTCAAGGGCGATCGACGATGGAGCGTCCTCGGCGACGAAGAGATCGACCGATCGATGTCGGGCGAGGCGATGAACGTCGAGATGGCGCCGTTCGACAACATCGAGATCCGCCGCGCCGTCGCGGCGGCGCTCGATCGCGAACACTACCGCCTCATGAAACCGGGCGCGCTGACGCCGGCGAACCAACCCGTCCCGCCTGGAATTCCGGGACACGATCCGACTCTGACCGGCCAATTTTACGACTACGCCGCCGCGCTCGAGCACATGAGACGCGCGGGCTATCCGTACGATCCGGCGACGGGCGTCGGCGGCTACCCGCGCGAGATCGACTACGTCACGTATTCCGACGGGTTCCCGACCTATACCGCGCAGATCCTGCAGCAGGAGCTCGCGAAGATCGGCCTCCGCGTGAAGCTGAAGATCGTGAGCTACGTCGCGTTTCTCGCGCTCACGCAAAAGCGAAAGCGCACGCCGTTCGCTTACTATTCGCAGAGCGCGGACTACCCGGACCCGAGCACGTTTTTCGACGTGCTCTTTTCGAGTAAATCGATCAACGACGACGAATCGCAGAACACGTCGTTCTATCGAAGCGCACGGCTCGACGATCTCCTGGCGAGAGCGCGCGAGGAGCTCGACGCGGACGCGCGCAGGAGCATCTACCGCGAGGCGTCGGAGATCGTCTGCGACGAAGCTCCATGGGCGTTCGCGTACTACTACCACTACTACTCGGTCCGGCAGCCGTACTTGCGCGGCTACCGGCCGCATCCGATCTCCGTGATGTACATGGCCACGACGTGGCTCGATCGCGCGGGCGTCGCGATCGCGGGCCGCTCGGCGCCGCTCTTCCGCGACGCGCTCGGGAGCATCTTGGGACGGCGCGCGCACGACGCGACGTCTCGAACGGGCGCGCGATGATCCGGCGGCTCGCGCGGCGGCTCGCTTGGTCGTTCTTCGTCGTCTGGGCGGTGGCGTCGGTCGCGTTCGTCCTCAACAACGTGATCCCGGGCGATCCGGCGCGACTGATCGCCGGACCCCAAGCGCGCGTCAGCGATCTCGAACGCGTGCGCGCCGACCTCGGGCTCGACCGGCCGCTCTCGACGCAATACGCGCGGTTCATGCGACGGCTCGCGCACCCGGGCGCGTGGACGTTCGATCCGAAGACCGACCGCGAGCACGCGAGCTGCGCCGCGCTCGTGCCCGGATTGCACGTCGATCTCGGGCGGAGCTACACGTTGCGCCAGCCGGTCGTGAAGATCCTCGCGGAGCGGATCCCGCGGACGTTGGTCCTCGCGCTCGTCGCGGTCGTGCTGCAAGTGGGCTTCGGGCTCGTCGCCGGCGTGATCGCCGCGCGACGCCGGAACACGTTCGTCGACTACGCGGCGGTCGGCGGGAGTCTCCTCGGGATCAGTGCGCCGACGTTCCTCATCGGCGTCGGGCTGCAGTTCGTCTTCGCGTACAAGCTGCACGTCTTGCCGAAGGACGGTTACGGCGAGAGCTTCGCGCAGCACGCCGCGGGGATCGTCTTGCCGGCGCTCACGCTCGGGATCTTCGGCGCGGCGTATTACACGCGCTTGATCCGCGACGAGATGATCGGCCTCATGAAGCAGGACTACGTGCGCACGGCGCGTGCGAAGGGTTTGTCCGAAGGTGCGGTCGTCGTGCGCCACGCGCTACGCAACGCGCTCGTCCCGCTCGTCACGGTGGTCGGGCTCGATCTCGGCGCGCTCGTCGGCGGCGCCGTCGTGACCGAGTCGATCTTTCGCTGGCCCGGCCTCGGCGCGCTCAGCGTGACCGCGCTCCTCAACCGCGACGGACCGGTGATCATCGGAACCGTCATCGTGACGTCGAGCGCGATCGTCTTCATGAACCTCGTCGTCGACCTCTGCTACGCGGGCCTCGATCCTCGCGTGCGCAGCTGACGCCGCAGGCGCGTCGTCACGCCCTCACTCGCCGACGAGCGCGCGGCACTCGTTCGCGACGGCGCCGCCGAGCCGCGCGCATTGACGGTACGCCTGAAGCGCCGCGCCATGCTGGCCCGCTGCGTCGTACGCGGCGCCGAGGATCCACCACGCATCGGCGCTCCCAGGGTTCTGCTGCGTCGCCAGACGCGCGAGGCCGATCGCGCGCGCGACCTGGTTCTTCTCGAGCGCGCGCTGCGCCTGCTGCACCAGGGATCCCGTCGCGGGCTCTTCCGTCGCGACCGGCGCCGTCGTCGGAGCGGTCGGCGGCGCGTTCGTTGCGATCGGAGCGGTCGTCGTCGCGGACGGCGCCACCGACGCGGTCGCGGTCGGCGCGGCGTCGAGGGTCGACGAGTCGGCCTCGCTCGCGGAGGGTGCGGGCGCCGTCGTCGCGACCGTAGCGCTCGGCGGCAACGGCGGCGGTACATCGGGCGCGGTCACGCTGGCACGCGGCGTCGGCTTCGTGACGTTCGCGTCTTCGGCAATTCTTGTTTGGCGCGCGCGGTACCACTGCGATCCGGCGATCACGATGAGGATGGCCGCGCCGAGCAGCGCGATCAGGGCGAGCATTCTCCCCTTCCGCCGCTGCGGCACCCCGGCGACCTCGGCGTCGTCGCGCGCCTCGGCCTCGGCGAGCGCGCGGGCGCGCTCACGTGCGTCCTCTCGCTCCTGCTCTTCGAACGAGCCCGTCGGCGGAACGGTCTGCGCGCCGCGCGCTTCGCGCTGCGCGATGCGAACAGGGAGCTGCGGATCGGCGATCGTCGGGGTCGCGACGAGCATCGGGCTCGGCGTCCCCGGGACGTTCTGTCGTTCTTCCTCGCCCTCCTCTTCGTCTTCGTCTTCCTCGTCTCCTTCCTCGTCTTCGTCTTCGTCTTCCTCGTCTTCCTCGTCTTCGTCTTCCTCGTCCCCCTCTTCGTCCTCGGACTCTTCGCCGTCGTCTTCTTCGTCGTCGGCTTCGTCTTCTTCTGCGGGTGCCTTGACGACGTTCCCGCTCGGCTCCTGAACGGGCGCCGCGCTTGCCGCATTCACGGGCTCGTCGGCCATCACGGCCGACGCCGACAGCGGCGTTCCGATTCGCGACGTCGCTGCGGCTGCAGGCCCGACGCCTCGATCCGTCTCCGGTGCCTCAGAGCGAGGCCCTGCGCTCCCCGACGACATCATCGTCGTCGCGAGCACTGGTATCTTCGGCTGCGCCGGCTGCGGCAGCATCGCAGGCATCGGCAACGTGGTCGGCGAGCCCGTCGACGCGACCGGCTCGGGCTCGACGCGCATCGGCGGCGGAAGCCCCGCCTGCAACGGCGCGCGCGGCGCGTCGCGCGGAACCTCGGTCGCCGCTTGGAACTGCGGCATCGTCGCCTTCGACAACGGGATGCGCGCCAGCGGCTGCGGAGACATCGGCGACGTCATCGGCGCCTTCTCCGTCGCGACGGCGAACGGCGGCGGCGTCTCGGCCGCTGCGATGATCGGCGGCGGCGTGATGCTCTGCGACTCCGACGCGGGCACGATGAGCATCTCGCCGCTCGAATGCCCCTCCGCCGCCTTTGCGCTGTCGTGCTCGTGGCCGTCCGAATGGATGACGTAGTCCTCTTGCGTCGACGGTGCCGTCTCTTCGGCGCGCGCCACGAGGAGCCCTTCGAAATACAGCTTCGAGATCGTCGACAGAGTCGAGAGATCCTCGAACGGCGAATCATCGACGACCTGCGCGAGCGTCCGCTTGCCGTCGAAGAGGCGCAAGATCCCGTTCAGCTCGTCGGGGATCTCGTTGAGCCGCTCGAGGAGCTGCACGTGATCGATGTCGAACACCGTCGTGATCGGCGGGAGCTGCTCGAGCAGGCGTCCCCACTCGTCGACGCGGCGCATGCCCTCCATGAGGATCGCTTGCGTCGTGCTGCCGATGACGTCGTCGTTCCTGATGCTCGGCGCGAACTCGACCTCGAACTCGGCCTCGTTCCAAATGAGCGCTCGGTAAATCGCCTCTTCGCCGCGCAGGCGCCCCATCTCGGCGTCGACGACCTTGCCGTCGCGGAAATAGACGTGCGCGTGGTGCGCGCCGCTCTTCAGGTGCACGACGCCGCTCTTCCTCGAGACCTCGAACGTCTGCAGGAGGTCGACGACGGCCATGTCCTGGATCGATCCCGAGAAACGCGTGCGCCCCGACAGCGACGCGGGGCGGCTCTGCGCGATGTTCTCTTGCGTGCGGCGCGCGAGCAGCAGGTTCACGCGCGCGATGAGCTCGCGGACGAAGATCGGCTTCGTGAGGTAGTCCTCGACGCCGAGCTCGAGCCCGCGAATTTTATCTTCAATCGATTTCTGGCTCGTCAGGAAGACGACCGGAATCGCAGACCACTCGGGGCGGTCCTTCAGCTTTCGGACGAGCGCGTAGCCGTCGAGCTTCGGGAGGCGCGTGTCGGAGAGGATGAGATCGGGCGTGAGCGACTCGATCTTCACGAGCGCGTCGAGCCCGTCCGTCGCGGTCGTGACGCTATAGCCGGCCTTCTTCAGGCTGACTTCGAGCACGCGCACGCTGCGCGGATCGGCGTCGACCAAGAGGAGCTTCTGTTTCGCCACGGGCGCATTGCAGCACGGATACACACGTTCGTGAAATCGTGTGCGATAGGGAGACGTCGAGCGTCTTCAGTGCTTGCAGAACGGATCGTCGGGATCGCACTTCGGCTGCGGGCGTGGCGGCGGCGCCGTGGGCTGCGACGCCACGGTGTTCGTCGGCTTGGATGGCGGCGCCGCGGTGACGGGAGGTCCTTTCGGCGGCGCCTTCGCCGGGCCCGCGTCCACGACGTCGTCCTTCGGCGTGGTCGAAGCGGCCGGCGGTGGCGGCGGGATGACGATCGGCGGGGGCGGGAAAACTCGCGCGTTCGTCGTCGAAGGCGGCGGGGCAGCGCTCGGCACGGACGCCCCCGGTGCCGACGGTCGCATCACGAAAATCACACCGACCGCCGCGAGCACGGCGATGACACCCACGGCCGCGACCCAAATCCACGGCGACGTTCGCGGCGTCGGCATCGTCGAGTCGCTCGCGGCGCGCATCTCTTCGAGCGTCGGCGGCTCGAGCTCGTCGGCCATTCGAAAGCGCGGCGGCATCCGCGACTGGCGCGGCGACGCGCCGTCGAGGTGCGGCAGGAACGAGACCCGACCGTCGGGGTCGAACTGAACCACCGCGTCGATCGCCTTCACGAGATCGTCCATCGTCGCGAAGCGATCCTCCGGCTTTTTCTCGAGGCAGCGCAGCGTGATCTCTTCGAGCGCGCCGAGCTCTTTGGCCGCGGAGCTCACCTGGCTCGGCGGGATCGGGTTCACGAACATGTGCTGCGTGAGCACGCCCATGTACGTGTCGGCCTCGAACGGGACGCGCCCCGTGAACATCTCGTACATGATGATTCCGAGCGCGTAGATGTCGGCGCGGTGATCGACCGGCGCTCCGCTGGCTTGCTCCGGGGACATGTAGTGCGGCGTTC
>JAYVXB010000819.1:0-9425 GCA_043785585.1 Deltaproteobacteria bacterium
GATCTCGAGTGGGGCGGACGCGACGCCTTTCTGACCGAGCTGTTCCTCGTCGAAGACGCACGCGGGAAACGCGTCGGCGCGTTCGCGCTCGCCCAGGTCGAGCGCGTCGCGCGCGCGAACGACGTGAACGCCCTCCACTTGATGGTGCGCCACGAGAACGCGCACGCACGCGCGCTCTACGTGCGTGCCGGCTACGTCGTGCCCGAGCGCGTCTTCATGACGAAGCGGTTCGGATGACGGATCGAAAGGGTCAGCGGCGCTTCGGCTCGGGGTGAACGGCGGACGCGGGGGGCTGTGGCTGCACCGGAGCGGTCGTCCCCATGACCGCGGCGGTCGATCCCATCGGAGCCGGCGCACCCATCTCGGGCCTCGTGGGCTCGACGTCGCCCATCGTCACTTGGCCTTGCCCCGGCCTCGCGCACTCGCCTTGAACCATCAGACCCGACGCGACGCCGGCCATCGCCGCCAGCACCCCACCGCCGGCCGCGACGATCGCGAGGCGACGCACGCGCTTGGCGCGAACGCCGACGGGGCAATCGGTCGTCATGACGGTGCCGTCGGCGCGGCGGAAGATGCGCGCGCAGATGTCCCCTTCTTTCTCACGCAGAAGCTCCTCGGCCTCGCTCTTCGACATCGCCGACAGATTGAAGACGTTCTTCTCGCACTTTCCGCAAAAGCGGACGCGCTCATCTCCCTGCATGTCGTCCCAGCTCGCCTTGCACGGCGACGCGATGCGCACGCCGTCGAGCGACGGCGCCGTCTTGCCGCGCGCGCCGAGGCTGTCGAGCATCGCGCGCGCATTCTCGAGGTCGCGCGCGACGTCGGCCTCCGTTCGTTTCAGCGACTCGAGCTCGCGCGCGCGGGCGCGTACGTCGGAGAGCTCTTTCTCGAGGAGCTCGCAGCGGTTGCGGAGGGCGTCGGCGTCGGCGCGGTAGGGCATGCGTACTGAGACGAACGAGACCCGCCGAAGTTTTGTTCCGGCGTAGAGTCCGCGCGATGGGGAGCGAACGGCTCGTGCTCGGGGACGATGTGCGCGCCGCGGTGTGGCGGCGGACGATCGAAGCGATCGACGCCTATTCGGACGGCGTCGCGGCGGACGCGGTGCTCCCGACGCTGGACGACGAAGCGATCCGCGCGTTCGTAGCGGGGTTCGACTTTCGGACGCCACGCGTCGCGACCGACGCGATCGACGCGGTCGTCGCGGCGATGCGCGCCGGGCAGGTTCACCCGGCGCACCCGCGCTACTTCGGGCTCTTCAACCCGGCGCCCACGACGATGGGGATCGTCGCCGATGCACTCGTCGCGGCGTTCAATCCGCAGCTCGCGACGCAAAGCCACGCGCCGCTCGCCGTCGAAATCGAACGTCACCTCGTCCGCGCGTTCGGCGAGCGCTTCGGTTTCGCGCGCGACGACATCGAAGGGACGTTCACGAGCGGCGGCGCGGAGGCCAACACGACCGCGCTGCTCTCTGCGCTCGCGCGCGCGTGCCCAGGCTTCGCGCGCGGCGGTGTGCGTGCGCTCGCGGCGCCGCCGGTCATCTACGCATCGACGGAGGCGCATCACTCGATCGAGAAGGCCGCGCGCGCGTGCGGCCTCGGCACCGACGCCGTGAAGCGCATCGGCGTCGACGGATCGTGCCGCATGCGTCCTCTCGCGCTCCGCGAAGCGATCGGCAAGGACAGATCCGCGCGCGCGATGCCGCTCCTGGTGATCGCCACCTGCGGGACGACGAGCGCGGGGGCGATCGATCCGCTCGTCGAGATCGCGAGCATCGCCGAGAAGGAGCGCTGCTGGCTCCACGTCGACGCCGCCTGGGGAGGCTTCGCGGCGCTCGTGCCCGAGATGCGCGACGCGATCGCCGGCATCGAACGCGCCGACTCGATCACGTTCGACGCGCACAAGTCGCTGTCGGTGCCGATGGGCGCGGGGATGTACCTGTCGCGTCACGCGGGGCACCTGGCGGAGACGTTTCGCGTGAGCGCCGAGTACATGCCACGCGACGCGGCGCTCGATCCGTACGCGTCGACCGCGCAGTGGTCGCGGCGGTTCATCGGGCTCAAGCTGTTCTTGTCGCTCGCGGTCGCGGGGTGGGACGGGTACGCGGCGGCGCTTCGCGAAGAGGTCGCGTTGGCGAGCGCGCTGCGCGAACGCCTGGTGGCGAGTGGTTGGCGCGTCGTCAACGACACGCCGCTCCCCGTCGTCTGCTTCGTCGACCAGACGCGCGACGACGGACAGAGCGGTCGCTTCCTCGACGCGATGATCCATGCGGTCGCATCATCTGCGCACGCGTGGATCTCGCTCACGCGCCTCGCAAACAAGGGGCGATCTTCGCGCGTGCATCACGAATTTTCGAACGACGCGAGGCGACGTCGACGCCCTCGCCGACGCGCTCGACGCCGCACGCGCCGACTACCACTCGAACGCGAACGACACCGTCCCGCCGTAATACATCGCGCTCCCGCTCCACGTGCGCGCGGACGAGAACCCGCCACCGGTTGCATAGTGCACGCGTCCGCCCAGGAACGTCGGCGCGATGTAGAAGTCCGCGTTCTTCGACACGCGCGCGACGTGCCAGCCGAGCCCGACTTCGCCGAGGATCGCCGTGTAGCTCCAGGTGACGGGCGGGCTCGTCGACGTCGTCGCAGGCCGGTCCGGCGTCGGCGCGTCGGTGAACAGAAACCCCGCCATCGCGCGCGCGCCAACCAAGACGAGCGGCCCCGACCTCGACCTCCCGAGCGGATGAACGTGAAGACCCGCACGCGCACGCGCGTTGAAGAGGCCGAGGCCGACGCCCATGTACGAGCTCCAATGCTCCTGAACGGGCAGGAGCAGGAGCGCGTCCGCCGACGGCCCTTGCGAGAGCTGCCCGCCGTCGCGCGACGCGAGCCGCGTGAACGGATCCATCGTCACGACACCCGCGGCCAAGCGCGCCGGCTTGATCGCGACTGTCGCCTGCTCTTCCTCTGCCCGCGACTCCGCTGCCATGGTGGAGACGAGCACGAAGGGCGCGATCGCCGCGAGTTTTGCCAAGCCGAGCTTCATGCGCGTGCGGTAGAGCAGCGCGCGTACCAAGGGCGTTGCTACTTCGTCGGGCAGGGCGTTCCGAGCGCCGCGGGGGCCGGGATCGTCGCCGTCCCCGTCTTCGCGAACGTCTCGAAGAAGCAGCCGTACTGGTACTTCACCTCGTTGAGCTGGGAGTAGATCGCGTGCGGATCGTAGACGCCGTCGCCTTCGTATTGAACGACGACGCCGGTGTACGCCGCGCCGCTCGCCGAGGTGCGGTTCTTCGCGACGGGATAGGGCGCGATCCCGCCGAGCCCGACGAGCCCGAGCCCGTCTTGCATCGTCGGCCACACCTGCGCCCCCGCTTCCTGATTGCGGTACGCGAGCGCGACTTGGTCTTGCACGACGGTCGTGAAATACGAATCGCCCTTCCCGACCGGCTGGAGCACCGACCGGACCGGATGATTCGGCAGCGGCGTGTGGGCGAGACGCGGCATGTACGCCATCGGATCCGCGGGCTCGAGGCCGATCTGCGCGAGCTGCAGCGCCGGATGCATGAACGTGTAGTCTCCACGTATCCCGAGGAGCAGCGCGAGCTTGCCCGGAAGCATCGGGATGAACTGGCTCGTGAGGATGAAATACGTCCAGTAGCCGCCCGCGCCGGTCGCGACCGTCGCCTTGATGCGCGGCTCGACGGCGGAGATCAAGTTCGCGTACATCGCGCCCATCGACTGGCCCTGCGCCATCACCGGGTCGTCTTTGAAGTGAAACGCCGTCTCGCCCGCGGGGAGCGCGAGCCCCGTGCACGCGGTGACGACGCTCGGATCGATCGTGAGCGTGCGAAGCGCTTCGATGAGGAGACGCTGCTCGAAGATCCCTTGCCGAAAGATGTCGCGGAGCGAGGCGACGTTGTTGATGTTGAAGTACTCGGGCAGGTCTTTGCCGAATCCGGCCGGGTAACGCTGCGGGTTGACGGGAAGCGCGCTCGCGACCATCGCGGTGCCGTGTTCGGCGTTGACGTACGCGGGACCGACCCCCTTCGTGTTGCAGCCGGTGACGCCGTTCCACGTGTCGAGCTCCGCCTTCGGGTACCCGCCGCCAGGGCACTTGCTCGCGTCGGTCTCGGGATGCCACGTACCGCGATCGGCGATCGCGTCGCTGACGCCGCCGGTGCCGTGGAAGTAGACGACGAGCGGGAAACCGCCGGCGGGCATCGTCTGCTTCGGAAGCGAGATCGTGATCGGCGCGATCTCGTCGCGCGTCTTGATCGGGAGACCGTCGGCGCCGATCTCGATCGAGCCTTCGGTGTCGAAGGGCGGCATGCCCTTCTGGAACTGCGGGTACGTGACGGTCGCTTGGAGCTCGCAGTAGCGATCGTGCGTCGCGCCGTCGTCGGGATCGACTTTGATTCCGGTCGGAGCAACCTTGTACTTTGCAAGTATCCGGGTCGAGAGATCGAACGTGTCGGCGACGACGTCGCCTGTCGTGAAGACGGTCGCGGCCGCGACGTCGGCCGTCGCGACGCCTGCCTTGTCGAGCGCGGGCCACAGCGGTGCGTACAGCGTCACGGCTTCGGCGCTCGTGCCCGCGGCCGGTGTCTTCCCCGGCTTCAGACCATCGAGCGACGCGGTCACGCCGAGCGGCTTCCCCGCCGCGTCTCCGAGCGCGCGCATCACGACGAACGCGTACTTGCGGTGCGGCTCCAAGATGAAACCGGGGCGCGGCGCGATCGCGAGGACGTTCTCGGGGACGTAGCGATCGGTGTTCAGAGTCGACGCCACGGTCGGGATGAGCGCGCCGCGCACGGGCGACGCTTCGTCGATGTCGACGAGGAGGATCGTCGACGACTTGTCGGCGGCGATCGTTTTGTTTACGTCCGCCGCCGCCATCGGCGCGGTGAATCGAAACCACGCGACGGGCATGAACGGGAATCCGCGACGATCGCCGGCGATGACGCGAAGGCCTTCGAGCACCGCGCTGAGCGTCGGGTTCGGCAGCCCCGCGACGTCGGGCGCGCCGCCCTTCGTCAGTCGAAGATCCGACGGGAACGGGAAATCGAAGAACGTGTCGGGCGAGTGCAGGTTGGCGGCGAAGTCGAAGACGACCGTCGTTCCGCCATCCGGCGCCGCGGGACCGCCGCTCGTCGAGCTACTGCACGCGCCTGCCGCCACGACGAGAAAAGTCCAAGCAACGCCAACACGCATGCCGATGAGGATAGCGCGTCGTGCGTCCGCGCAAGCGCCGTGCTAGCGACCTCGCATGAACGCTTGGACTAAGGTCGGTTTCTCCGCGATCGCGCTCGCGAACATTTGCGTCTCCGGGTCGGCGGACGCGCACATCAGCCTCGAGCGAGGCGGTACCCACTTGTCGCGCTACGGCGACACGACGATCAAAGCGGGGCCGTGCGGCAAGGCCGGCGGGACGCGCGGGACGCACATCTACATGTACGAACCGGGGACGACGATCACGGTGAGCCTCGTCGAGTACATTCCGCACCCGAGCTACTACCGCTTCGCGTTCGATCCGAACGGCGACAGCAAGTTCAAAGAGCCGGCGTCGATCAAGCCGATCGATCCCGCGCGGATGTGCCCCGACGGCCCCGGCGATCACTGTGGCGCATCCGACTTCTACAACACGGCCGAAGTGCTGCCGAACATGGACAACTTGAATCCGCACTTGGCGTCGGCCGCGCTTCCGAAGAACACGTGGCAGGTGAAGCTGCCGGACGTCGAGTGCAACAACTGCACTCTGCAAGTCATCGAAGTGATGGAGGACGACGGCGCGCACGGTCCGTACGATCCGACGCCCGGCGTCGGCGTCGAGGACATCTACCACCAGTGCATCGACATCGTGCTCAAGCGCGGCATCGGGGCCGACGGCGGGCTCGTCGACGGCGGCGGCACGGACGACAGCGGGACGGTCGGCGGAAGCGACGCGGGCGTGGATCCGTCGGCGGATGGCGGCTCGCAGTCGGGCGCGACGCCTTCGAGCGCAAACAGCGGATGCTCGTGCGGCGTAACGGGAGACGACAGCCTCGGCGCGTGGTCTGCGGCCTGGTCTCTGGTCGCGTTCGGGGCAATCTGGGCGCGACGCCGAAGGCGCGCTACACACTGATCATGCTCATCGACGCGATCAAGAAGCGCATCGTCCAAGCGATGAAAGAACACGACGAGGTCGCGAAGAGCGTCCTTCGTCTCGCGCAGAGCGAGATCAACGCCGCCGAGGCGAAGGCGAATCGGCCGCTGCGCGAAGAAGAAGAGATGGCGATCGTGCGCAAGCTCGTGAAGTCGAACGAGGAGACGCTCGCCGCGACGGGTGAAGGAGAGCAAAAGGCGACGTTGCGGCGCGAGAACGAGCTCCTCGTCGCGTTCTTGCCGGCGACGATGAGCGTGGCACAGATCGTCGAAGCACTCGCGTCGCAGCGCGAAGCTCTCGTCGCGGCGAAGAGCGACGGACATGCGACCGGCGTCGCGATGAAGCACTTGAAGTCGACCGGCGCGGTCTTCGACGGGAACGACGTCTCGCTGGCGGTGAAGCAGCTGCGTGGGGCTACGCCAGCGACGTGAGCGACGTCGTCATGCGACGGCTCCGCGCGAGGTGACGCCGACGAGATCGAGAAGCCGCGCCTTGTTCGTCACGCCGACGTGACGCGCGATCTCCGCGCCGCCTTTGAAGACGACGACCGTCGGCGCGCCCCGAATGCCGAGCCGCGCCGCGACCGCGGGCGACTCGTCGATGTCGAGCTTGCCGACTCGGATCGTGCCGACGTTCTCGTCGGCGATCCGCTCGACGATCGGCGCGAGCATTTTGCATGGGCCGCACCACGTCGCGGTGAAGTCGAGGAGGAACGGCTGCGTCGAGCCGAGCACCTCCGCGTCGAAGTTGAGGTCGTTGATCTCGAGGACGTTTTCTTTGGCCATGCCCGAGTAGGTCGCGGGCGCGCGGTTTCTAACGGAGAAAGCGTCGAACGATTGTCTGTAAGATCGCGCCGCGTGGGCACCTCACCCTCCATGAACGACGATCCGCTCGAACGCATCAGTCGGCTCGTGCGCGCGGAGCGGCGCGCGTTCGTCGCGGTAGCGCGGAGCGAAGGGCTCGGCGCGGAGGAGGCGCTCGAGTGCGTCCAAGATGCACTCTGCACGTTCTTGTCGCGGGAGCGCGGCGAGGATCCGGCGCACGACGACGAGCACGCTGTTGCGTCGGTGAAGACGATCGTTCGGAACGCGGCGCGCAACTTCCGGCGCAAGCACCGACGCCTCGCCCACGCGGACGCGATCGAACCGATGAACGAGCCGGCGGGCTCCGCGCCGAGCGCCGAGGAGCTCCTCGCGAACGCGGAGGACGTCGTGCGCCTGCGCGCGTGCGTCGCCGAGCTGTGCAGCGTTCAGCGCGCGGTCGTGATGCTGCGTCTCCTCGAAGAACGCTCGGGCGAAGACGCCGCCGAAGCGCTCGGCCTCGAGCGCGGGCACATCGACGTGCTCGTGCACCGCGCGAAGGCGGCGCTCAAGGTGTGCATGCGCCACGGCGAAGCGCGCGCTACGTCACCGGCGCCATCGCGCGGATGAACTGCTCGACCATCTCCCACGGCATGTTCGTCGGAAGACTCATGATCGGCAGATCCATCCCGAAGCTCCGTCGCCGGCGGATCTCTTCCATGCACGCGGGTGCGTCGCCCGTGATCGTCAGCGCCTCGATCATCCGCGCGCTCACGGCGTCGGCCGCTTGCGAGCGCGTCGCCTTGTCCTTGTAGAGGTCCGCGATCTTCGCACACTCGTCCGCGAAGCCGAAGCGACTGAGGAGCTCGATGTAATAGTCGCCCATGCCGCCGATGTAGAACGAGATGATCTGCTTCGCCATCTGCGTGCCGGCCTCGGTGCCCATCGGCAACGCGCTCGTGAACGGCGCGGTGACGATCTTCGAAGCGTCGCGCCCCGCGCGCGCGGCGCCGGTCGCGATCCACGCTTTTCCCTCGCCGATCTTGTCGTACGGCCAGAACGTCGGGATCCAACCGTCGGCGCACTCGCCGATCTGTTCGATGGCTTTCTGCTTCAGCGCCGCGACGTAGATGGGAATGTCCGCGCGCAGCGGCTTCATCTCGAGTCGAAACGGACGAAGGTCGCCTTTGTCGGCCGCCGCGTCGCTCAACTTTCCGCCGCTGAGGAGCGTCCGCGTGACGCGGATGACGTCCTTCACTTGCGTGAGCGGCTTCTCGAACGGCCGCCCGTGAAAGCCTTCGATGACACGCTTGCCGCTCGTCCCTACGCCGAGGATGAAGCGCCCTTCGCTGATCTCGTCGACGGTCGCCGCGGACATCGCGATGAGCCCGGGCGAGCGACTGAAGACGTTGACGATCGCGGTGCCGAGCTTGATGCGCTTCGTCTTCACCGCCATCTCCGCGAGGAGCGAGAAGATCTCGTATCCCCACGCCTCCGGCAGCCAAAAGGAGTCGTACCCGAGCTCGTCCGCGAGTACGGCCGCGCGTACGTACATCTTTCGATCGTAGTTTTTCCAGAAGGCGAGGAGTCCGAGCTGGTCTGTCATGGCGACCAGAGTATCGCGTCAATTCGGCGGCGCGCCCGCGCGAATCCACGACGCGACCTTCGCGACGTCCGTGTCCGGCAAGCGGTCGGACCCCTGGGGCATCGACTCGCCGCAGCTGCCGCCGTCGACGTTGAGCGCGCCCGCGTCGCCGTTGCATTGCGGTGCGAGAAAACAGAGACCGTGGGCGTCCATCTTGATGAGGAGGAAGCTGTTGTTGGGATCGCCTGGCTTGACGCGCTTCATGCCCGCGATGTGCTCCGAGGGCTTCAGGACCTCGGCGTACCAATCGTCGGCACCCGCGTCCTTTTTCGGCAGGTACAACTTGCCCGAGCCGGGGCTCGTGCCGTGGCAGGTCGAGAAGCTGCACGACTGCGCGAACACCGCGTCGATCTCGGCGCGCGTCACAGGCGTGGGCGTCGTGAGCGAATCGGCGTTGAACTGCCCGCAGGCGGCCGCGGCGTCGGCCTTGTTGCCGCCGTCGCCTTCGCCGTGAAAACAGCCGATGTTCGTCGTCGCAAAGAAGGAAGTGAGGAGCGCGAGCCTCGCAAGCGTCATGCATCTCCGTATACCAGATCGACCGGAGCGCGCAGGCCGCGGCTATCTCGTCTGCGTCTCCGGGAGCGCGCCGGCTTCGTCGGCCCTCTTCAAGGCGCGGCGCGCGACGCGCGTGACGACGATCATCGCGGTCAGGCTCGCGATCGCCGCGCCGCCCAAGATCACCCAACGAAGCACGCCCGGAGGCGACGCCTCGCCCGCGAGGAGCGCGGCGATGTCGCGAACGATCGAGCCGACGTAGACGTGAATCAGCGTCGCCGGGACGAGGCCGATCGACGTCGCGATCGCGAAGTCGCGGAAGCGCAGCGGTGTCGTCGCGAAGACGT
>JAYVXB010000820.1:0-9416 GCA_043785585.1 Deltaproteobacteria bacterium
AGCGTGAAGTTGGCGTTGGCGCAGTCGCGCGAGAAGTCCGGATGCACGCCGTACGGCACGCTCTTGCCGCCGATCGTCGTGGTGTAGTGGTAGGCGTACCAAGTGACGCACGACTGCGCGTTACCGAGGTAGATCGTCATCCCGGGCGGGAAGTCGAACATGTAGAGCGCGTTGACGTTGCCCGCCGCGTCCACGTCCGGCTGCGGCAACACGCCGTGCGCGATCTGGTACGCGAGCTCGGTGGCGATCTGATCGTTGGTGAGGGTCGTCGACGCGATGCTCGGCGTGATCGTGATCGTCCCGCCGAAGCTGCCGCGTCCGATATTTTGGTTCGACGTCGTCTGTCCGTCGACGACGCTCTTTCGCCCGACGGTGTCGTACTGCGAGCCGAGCCAATCGAAGTACTCGCTGTTCGTGACGGCCGTATAGAAGCCGGCCATGTCCGTCACGGTCTTCGTCCAGACGTTCGGTCCCCAGAGCACTTGGTAGACCTTCACGTTCGAGATGACTTTGCCGCCGTGATAGACGAGGCGCCCGGCGGGCGCGGTCGGGAGGGTCGTCGGCAGCGTCTGCCCGCGCGGACGAATCGCCATCGCGCCGCGAGGCACCGCGGGAACGATCGACGACGGTGCGACGTGCTCGTCCGCGATCGCAGACGCGCTCACGAGCGCCATCGCGACCGTCACCGGGACCTGCAGCGCTCGTGCGGCGGAGAATCTTCTCGGCGTGATCTTCATCGAAGCACCCCCTTGCCTTCGCGGCATTTGGACGCCCGAATCCTGTGCTTTTTCGCCGATTCACTTCCAGTCAATACTGCATGTAAGTGCCGATTGGTGTCACACGGTGGTCAAGAAATGGCGGCGCGCGAGAACTCTCCGCGCTGGCTGCCCATAACTCTTCGCTCTCACTGTCGACGGCTCGCTCGGAGCGTGCCCCGCGTGTAAAGTGCCCGCCCGCGCGCCCACGCACCCGCACGCGCTTCCTCCGGAGGTATTCACGTGGCCAGGTTCATCGACGAATTGAAGCGCACCCACCATTGCGGAGAGCTCCGCGCATCCAACGAAGGGGCCGAAATCGTGCTCTTCGGCTGGGCGGCGAATCATCGCGATCACGGCGGGTGCGTCTTCGTCGATTTGCGAGACCGCGACGGGATAACTCAGCTCGTCTTCGATCCGGATCTGAAAGGCCATGGCGACTCGCCGAAGCTCGCGTACGAGGCCGCGCAGGCCGTGCGCAGCGAGTGGGTCATCGGCATTCGCGGCATCGTCGTCAGCCGCGGCTCGAACAAGAACCCGCGGCTCCCCACGGGCGAGATCGAAGTGCGCGTCGTCGAGATGACGATCTTCAACAAGTCGGACACTCCGCCTTTCGAGATCGCCGACAAGATCGACACGGGCGAAGAGAAGCGCCTGCAACACCGGTACCTCGATCTTCGCCGCGCGCCGCTCCAGCACACGCTCCGCGTGCGTCACCGCATCAACCAGATCACGCGACGCTACTTCGACGAAGCGGGCTTCCTCGAGCTCGAGACGCCCGTCATGGTGAAGTACACGCCCGGCGGCGCGCGCAACTTCCTCGTTCCGAGCCGCATGAACGCGGGAAAGTTCTACGCGCTCGCCGAGAGCCCGCAGCTCTTCAAGCAGCTCTACATGGTCGCGGGGTTCGATCGGTACTTCCAGATCGTGAAGTGCTTCCGCGACGAGGACCTTCGCCTCGATCGCCAGCCCGAGTTCACGCAGATCGACGTCGAGATGTCGTTCGTGAACCAGGACGACGTGTTCAAGGTGATGGAGGGGCTCATCTTCCGCATCTGGGAGACCGTCCTCGATATCGATCTTCGAAAGCAGTATCCGACGGGGCGCTTCCCGCAGATGCCATTCGAAGAGTCGATGACTCACTACGGCAACGACAAACCGGATCTGCGCTTCGGGATGCCGCACGTGGACGTCACGTCGCAGGTGATCGAGCACGGCGGCGGAGGCATCGTGTTCTGGAAGCCGATCGCCGACAAGTTCACGAGCGGCGAGTACCGGCGCGATCTCCCGGCGGAAATCGTGAAAGCGATGCGCGTCCCGGCCGAGCACGCGAGCAAGCTGTCTCGCGCCGAGCTCGACAAGCTCGAAGACTTCGTGAAAGGCATGGGCTCGAAGGGGCTCGCGCGCGCGAAGGTCGACGCCGAGGGGAACTGGCTGCAGTCGCCGCTCGCGAAGACGATCACGCCCGAGCTGCGCGGCGCGATCAACGCGGCCATCGGCGCGAAGGACGGCGATCTCGTCTTCTTCCAGTTCGGTCGCGAGTCGGTCGTGCAGACGGTGATGGCGAACCTTCGCATTCACCTCGCGAAGAAGCTCGGGATGATTCCCGACAGCGGGCACGGCGGGAAGTTCGAGTTTCTCTGGGTCGTGAACCCGCCGCTCTTCGAGTACGACGACGAGCGAAAAGGCTGGGCCGCCGCGCACCACGCGTTCACGCGCCCGCACGACGACTGCGTCGAGCTGCTCGAGAAGGATCCGGGCAAGGTGCTCTGCTACCGCTACGATCTCGTGCTCAACGGCTTCGAGATCGGCGGCGGATCGATTCGCCTTCACGATCCCGCGGTGCAGGCGAAGGTGTTCCGCGCGCTCGGCATCAGCGACGAAGACGCCCGGCAAAAATTCGGGTTCTTGCTCGACGCGCTCCGCTACGGCGCGCCGCCGCACGGTGGCATCGCGGTGGGAATGGATCGCCTCGCGATGCTGCTCTCGGGCGCCGAAAGCTTGCGCGACGTCATTCCGTTCCCGAAGACGCAAAAGGGGACCGACTTGATGACCGACGCACCGGGGAAGGCCGACGCGGCGCAGCTCGCCGAGCTGAAGATCCGAGTGGTGGAATCGAATTCGTGAGCTCGTCGCGCGCGCTCGTCGCTCCGCTCGCGATGGCGGCGATCGCCGCGCTCGTGGGCGCGTGCAAAGGTGACACGACGCACATCTTCTCCGCGCGTCGCTTCGATCCGGCGCGCGCGTGCCTCGACCCCTACACGGCCGTCGACGTCGTGAGCGGTGACGACACGGGCGGGAGCTGCGCGCTCGTCTGCATCTTTGGCGCGAGCGAGTACTACGTGACGCGGCAGTGCGCGCCGTACCCGCCGCTCTTCGGTGTTTCGTCGAGCGATGCCGGCGGGATCGATCCCGTGTGCGCGAGCGCGTTCGCCGCGTACGCGCGCGGCGACACGTGCAACGGCGACGCCGGCGTCATCCACGGAGACGGCGGCGTCGCGAACGACGCGGGTGATGCGAGTGATGCGAGTGATGCGAGTGATGCGAACGGCGCGAACGACGCCCCGTCGGACTGATTCTCACTCGTCGTCGCGCGAGCCTTGCGCGAACGGGTTGCCGAAGCCTCCCGCACCAGGGCCGCGCATGTCGGGCTTGCCGCCCGGACCGCCCGGACCGCCCGAACCGCCGCCTCCGCCCATCCCGCCGCCGCGCGGCTTCTCCATCGTCGCGGCGAGCTTGTCGCGCTGATCCGCCTTGAGGATCGCGAGGAGCGCAGTGGTGAACGCGACCTGCTGATCGATCATGTCGTGCGGCTTCTTGCCGGCCATCATCGACAGGTCGAGCTTCTTCGCGTCGAAGCCGTCTTTCTCGAACGCCGCGAGCAGTGCGTCCAAGCGCTTCTTGCTGTCCGTGCGCATCGTGTCCATCGCGGCCGGGGCGGGCTGCTTCGCGAGGAGAGCACCGACCGACCGCTGCTGCGCGTCGTCGAGGCCGAGATCTTTGGTCATCCGATCGAGGCGTCGCTTCGTCCAGTCGACCGCGCCGGCGTCCGGCGTCGCGGGCTTCGGATCGGCGTCGTGCGCGGCCTGCTTCGTGCGCACCGCGGCGGCAAGCGTCTTTCGCTGTGTCGCATCGAGCGCGGCGTAAAGGCCGTTGAGCGCTTCGATCTCTTTGTCTTGTCGTCCCTGCATCAGCTTGTCGATCGCCGCGTAATGCGGCGTCATCTTCGCCATGTCGATCTTGCCCGCTTTCACGCCGGCGATCATCTCGTCGTGCACGCCCTTGAGCTCCGCCACGGCGGCCATCGGATCGTCTTTTTTGAGCGGGTCCTCGAGCTTGTCGAGCGTCGCCTTCTGCGAATCTTTCAAATCGGTCAGGTCGTGCGCCGCGCGGAAAAGCATACCCGTCAGCCCACCGCGACGATCGCCGCCGGGCTTCGCGGACGCGGACGCAGACGGCGCGGCCGACGCCGAAGCCATCGCCGAAGCGGACGCCGACGTGCTCGGTGCGGAGGCTGAGGTGACAGGCGCGCTCGCGCTCGCGGCAGGCCCCTCTCCACTGCTCGATTTGTCACAAGCGAGGAACGACATCGCGGCCAGCGGAACGACGAAGACGAGAGACTTGGTTCGCATGGCGCGGGAGCTTCTCACACCGCGTAAAACGATCAAGGCACGCGCGGACACGTGAGCTTCGCAGGCTCCTCCGTCACGGTGAGCGATCGCTTTTGCCCTTCAACGTGATCTCGAGCCACGCGCGCCGCCGCGCGCGGCCCGTCAACGACGCGAAGAAGTCTCCGATCGCCAGTTGCCATCCGTACTTCGCGCGCAGTGCCGCGTGCGCGCGCGCGATGTGCGCGGCATCGTCGATGATTCGACCCGTGGCGTCCTGCCACTCGCCGCGCACGGCGCCCCGCACGTTGCACGCCGCGACGCGCGCCCGAGGATCGCGTCGCAGACGCTTCACTTTGTAAGCATCGCCCGCGCTGAAGACGACGAGCGTTCCGTCGAGCGGCGCGACCCAAACCGGCGTCTTTACGCCCGTCCCGTCGCGTTTGAACGTCTCGAGGTTGATGTAGCGCTCGTTCGCGAGGCTCGTCGCAGCGTGGTCGGTCATCGCGCGTGAGCTTCGCACGCCGTGGCCTTGCACGCGATGAGCAGAGCTTGGACAGACGGACAGTGAACTTGCGACGAGAAGGAGGAGTGACGTGGAGAGATGACCACATCCCACCCTGGTCACTACCGACCTCACTCCTCATCCAATTGCGTACGCGCAAAAACTGCCGCAATCGTCGAATCGGTACAAGACCGCGGTAAATCCTGCGTGAAAGGAGCCGGCGGACGTCTTCGCCCCACTCGATATCTCAAGTAGGACGACCCGCGACCGAACTTTCGTTCGTTGGCGATCGCGCCTTGATTGTCGGTTTCTTGTACATCATGTTGGCTCTTCCGTTCTTGCACCGCGAATACCCCCGTTCGCAGAGGAGAGAACCAGATGCGTTCGTTTTTGATGGCGTCGTGTACGGTCGCGTTTGCGGCCGTTGCCGCATGCAGTAGCAACTCGTCGAATTCTGCCCCCGGTGAGAGCACCGAGGCGGTGTCGGCGAAGAGGCAGATCAAGAAGGTCCCGCAGAGCAACAATCCGTACACTCTGTTCGAGACCCTGCAGGTGCGGCCGTTGGCGCTGTCACCGGACGGTAGGCTGCTCTACGCGGTCAACACGCCGGACAACCGGCTCGAGATCTTTCGAGTCGATGGTCATCGCCTTCACGCGGTCGCTTCGGTCGCCGTCGGCCTCGAGCCGATCGCGGTAGCGGTGCGATCGGACGACGAGGTCTGGGTCGTCAATCATCTCTCCGACTCCGTGAGCATCGTGCGCACCGGCGACGGCTGGGACGCGCGCGTCGTTCGCACGTTGCTAGTCGGCGACGAGCCGCGCGACATCGTCTTCGCCGGCAACGATCACGATCGCGCGTTCATCACCACCGCGCACCGCGGACAAAACTCGCCCGACGATCCGGATCTCTTCGCGAACGTCGGTCGCGCCGACGTCTGGGTATTCGACGCCAACAACCTCGGCGCCGCACCGGGCGGCGAGCGACTCGCGAAGATCACGCTCTTCGCCGATACGCCGCGCGCGCTCGCGGCGACCGCCGACGGTAAGACAGTTTACGCAGCAGGGTTTTTCTCTGGCAACCAGACGACGACCGTCTCGGAATTTGCGGTCACGCAGGTCTACCCGAATGGGATGCCGCCGCCGGCGTACATCACGGTCGGTGGGCAGGTCCTTCCGCAGCCGCCAACGGGCCTCATCGTCAAATGGAATGGCGCGCACTGGGTCGACGCCTACGGGACGGTGTTCGATCCGTTCGTGAAGGTGCGACTCCCCGACAAGGACGTATTCGCGATCGACGCGACGGCGAACCCGCCCGCCGCGGTCGCCAACGGTGCATTTGCGCACGTCGGAACGACGCTCTTCAATATGGCAGTCAATCCGCAGAACGGAAAGATCTACGTCTCGAACACCGACGCGCACAACGACGTTCGGTTCGAGGGACACACGCCGGGCTTCACGTCGGTGCGCGGCAACATCGTCGATAGCCGCATCTCGGTCATCGATCCGACGACGAGCGCCGTCACTGCCGACAACCTCAATACGCACCTCGATCACACGGCCGGCACGGGCGATCCTTCGCTCAGCGTCGCGTTCCCGCAAGATCTCACGGTGTCCGCCGACGGAAAGAGCCTCTACGTCGTCGCGCAAGGCTCGAGCAAGCTCGCGATCTACGACACGGCGGCCCTCGAGTCCGGCGTCGCCACACCGAGCGCTGCGAATCAGGTCGCGCTCGCGGGCGGCGGCCCGACGGGAGTCGTCGTCAACGAGCGACACGGGCTCGCGTTCGTCCTCACGCGCTTCGACAACTCGATATCGGTGGTCGATATCGGGCAGCGGCGCGAGATCGCGCACGTCGGCATGTTCAATCCAGAACCGGCCAGCGTGACCGCGGGTCGACAATACCTGTACAACGCACGATTGACGTCGGTGCTCGGCGACCAAGCGTGCGCGAGCTGCCACATCGGCGGCGACAACGACGGATTGGCCTGGGATCTCGGCAATCCCGGTGGCGGCCCACTGCCCATTACGACGACGGCGGCGCAGGAGTCGGACATCCAGACGATCCCGAAAGCGGCGCTCGCACCGCTCTTCGGCCCGCAGCAGATCGGCTACATCTTCGCGTACTACCAGCCGTCGAAGGGGCCGATGACGACGCAGAGCCTTCGCGGCATGGATAACCATGGCGCGATGCACTGGCGCGGCGATCGCAACGGCGCCATTCAGCAGACGGGCGCGCCGTTCTTGGTCAACGGCAGCCCCGCGGTGTCGGCGCAGCCGAACGGTGGCATCTACGACGAGTTCAACGCGTTCATGTCGTTCAACGTCGCCTTCCCCGGCCTCATTGGTAGTGCGGCGCAGCTCAGCACCGCCGACATGACCGACTTCACCAACTTCATCCTCCAGGTCTCGTACCCGCCGAACCCGATTCGCAATCTCGACGACAGCCTCACGCCGACGCAGCAAGCCGGCGCAGGGTTCTACTTCAACAACTCGAACGGCACCCAGCTCCCGAGCGACCGCTTCCACAATTGCAACGGGTGCCACACGCTCGATCGCACGGGGAACACGGGGGCGTCACCGCACCCGGGCTTCTTCGGGACGAGTGGTCGTCTCGCCTTCGAGAACGAATCGCAGATCTTCAAGGTGCCGCACCTCCGCAACATGTACCAAAAGGTCGGCATGTACGCCTCGTCGCTCGACCAGGTGCATGCGGTGGCGTCGCTCATTCCGCCGCTCAACCCTGCGGCGGACGCCGTGAAGGGATTCGGCTATCAGCACGACGGCGCGACCGCGACGATCGAGCACTTCCTGACCGCGTTCGTCTTCGTTCAGACGACGGTGCCGGTCAACTTCGCCGGCATCAACAACATCCCGCCGAACCCGTTTGGCATTCCGCTGTTTGCCAATCCCGCCGATCCGCTCAATCCCGCCAATGGGATATCGACGGCCGGCCTCGGGCTTCGCCGGGCAATGGCGTCGTACGTTCTCGCGTTCGACACCAACATGCGACCGATCGTCGGGCAACAGACGACGCTCACCAGTGCGAACGGCGCAGACGTCGCCGCGCGCATCGCGCTCTTCGAAGCGCAGGCCACGGCCGGAAACTGTGACCTCGTCGTACGCGGCAACATCGGCTGGCGTGACGCCGGCTTCGTTTACGCGAACGGGACGTTCCAGGCCGACACGACGTTCCTTCCGCCGCTCACGGACGCGCAGCTCCGCGGGCTCGTGGGTCGGTTCACCGAGGCGTTGACGTTCACCTGCGCGCCGCCCGGCTCGGGCTATCGCATGGGCATCGATCGCGACGGCGACGGGTACGCCGACGCCGACGAGCTCGCGTTCGGAAGTGATCCTGCGAACGCGCAGAGCACCCCGTAACGAAGCAACTCTGTAGCAACGACGCCCGGCGCACCCAACGGGGGGATTGCGCCGGGCGTTTTTGCGTTCGCGATGGGGCGCAGTTCGCGATAGCGCGGCGACGGCGCAAACGCCGAAGCTGCGCGGACGACTACTCCGGAAGGCCGAGCGCCGTCTGGATGTCGTCGCTCGTCATGAGCGTCTGCGCGCGATCGATGCGCATCAAGAAGTAGTGGAAGAACGTCTTGGGCGCGCCGTACTTCTCGGCGTCGACCTTCGCGACGACCCACACGTAGCCTTTGCCTTCCCAGCCTTTGTCGCGCTTGGGTAGCTTGAACGACGTCTCGATGTGGTCGGTGAAGAAGATGAAGACCGGCCGCTTCGAGAGCATGTAGTCCTCGGTCGCCTCGCGCTGGTGGCCGGGGCGAGAGCCGATGATCTTTCCGTTGTGCGAGACCCAGACGTCGCACAGCCCGAGGACGTCGAGGTTCTTCACCTCGGGGCCGGCGTAGAACGGCATCGCGCCGGCAGCGCCGGTCACCATCCAGTCGCCCGGCTGCGCGTGCGCGTGAACCCAGCGCCCCGTCGCGGCCCAACGAAGCGCGTAGAGGCGCGACCATCCAATCGGCTCGATGCTCATTCGCTCGCGACGCGGCTCCGAGAGCTGGCGCGCGCGACTGCCGACCATCAGCTGTCGCCACGCATGCGGCCCGAGCGTGATTCCGAGGATGCACGCGGCCGCGACGATCCGCGCGCGACCGGGCGGCCAACGGCGGACGACGCGCGACGCGCCGTGGGCGACGCCGACGAAGACGATCGGGAAGAGCGGGACGAGGAAGCGATAGAGATCGAGGAAGTCGCCGCCGACCGACGCGACGTACGGGATCAGCGTGAGCGTGAAGATGCGGATCATCCAGAGCGCCGCGCGACGAACGCGCGAGCGGCCGTCGGCGTCGAAGGCGAGGGTGCGCGCCGGGATGAAGAGCGCGCCGAGGAGGATCTGCGTGAGCGGCTCGCCGGTCTCGTTGAGGCAGAGGCGCAAGTAGCGCACGCCTTCGGCGAAGAGGCCTTCGCCGGACGTCTTCACGTAGAACGTGTTGGGGAGCGGGTAGCCGTAGTAGCTCCAACGCCACGCCTCGAACGGTCCCATGATCGCGAGGTACGCGAGCACCACGCCGGCGATCGTGGCGA
>JAYVXB010000821.1:0-9396 GCA_043785585.1 Deltaproteobacteria bacterium
GGCATGCTGCCGGGGCCACCCGCTGTTCAATGCTCGGCGGGTGGGACGGTCACCGCGACGACGATCAACTGGACGAACGACGCGTGCTCGCCGATCGAGGCGTGGTGGGTCGACTTCAATTGCATCGAGGTCTACTACAACGACGTTCCCGCGATGGGCATGGTCGCGCAGCCGACGTTCGTCGGTCATCGCTGGCGTCTTCGCGCGAAGGGGACCGGCCTCCTCCTGAAGGAGGTCGATCCCAACGTCGACGCGAATCCGCGCACGGTCGTGTTCCCCTGAGGTCGCGCTCAGAGCATCGTGTTGAAGCGCTCGATGTACGTCGCAGGATCGTCGGCGGTGAACCAGATGCCGTCGACGCCGGCGCTCGAGTACTCCGTGCGCGCGGTCAACGCGCCCGCCGCGTCGTAGGCGTATCCGAAGTAGTACGACACCACGTCGTCGGCGGTGCCCCACATGCCGTCGGGTCCCGTGCCGCTGAAGATCGTGAAGCGCGCGAGGAGCCCCTTCGCGTCGTACGTCTCGGACCAGATGCCCGTCGTCACGTCATCGGCCGTGCGCCAGATCCCGTCGGGTCCCTTTCCGACGAAGATGAGCGCCGTGATGTGGCCGAGCGCGTCACGCGTGTAGTTCGTCACGCCGCTGACGACGTCGTCCGCGGTGTTCCACGTGCCGTCGACGCCGGGACCCGTGAAGTTCACGCGCTGTCCGGTCGTCGCCGTCCACGTGTCGACGTACGTGAACGAGATGACGTCGTCGGCGGTGAAGGCCATGCCGTCGGGGCCGAGCCCCGAGTAGCCCGTCGACTTCGACTCCATGCCGTCGGGCGTGTCGATCGTCTCGTACGAGGATTGGTAAACGTCGTCCGCCGTGAGCCACATGCCGTCGGGGCCCGCGCCGCTGTGGTACATCGTTCGCGGATGGCCGATCATCGCGCCGTCGTAGTCGCCGACGAGGTTGATGACGTCGTCGTTCGTGAACCACATACCATCGGCGCCGGCGGCGTTGTAATAGACGCTGCGGTACGACGTCGGCGTGTACGTCATTTTCGCGTACGCGGTCGGTACGTCGTCGGTCGTGCCGAAGAGCGCGTCGGGGCCCGCCGCCATGGTCGCGCGGATCGCTATTTGTCCATCGGCTTGGAGCGTGTACTTCGTCAGGCTCGTGCGCGTCGATCCCGTGTAGCTGCTGTAGTCCGTGTAGCTGTTGTAGAGCGTCGTGAACGTCACCGCGACGCTCAGCAGTGGCGAGCCGTCGGCTGCGACGAGCGACGACGCCGACAGCCGGTACACGCCGCCGCTGCGCATCGCCGTCTTCGGCGCGAGCGTGATCGTGTGCGTCGCATCGTCGTACGTCACCGTCGCGGGCAGCGGCGCCGTCGTGTTCGGCGCGAGGATCTTCACCGTCGTCGCGTCGACCGACGAAGGCTTCAGCGATCCAGAGAAACGCAGCGCGATCGTCGAGAGCACGCTCACGTGCAGCGTGCCGTCGGCCGGCGTCGAGCCGACGAACTGCACCGCGCTCGCCGCATCGGCGTCGGGCGTCCCGCCACCGTCGACAGCGCCCGCGTCCGAGCCGCCGTTCGCGTCGCTCGCACCGCCGCCGTCCGCCTCGGGCTGCGCCGCGCCACCGCTGCTCGAACCGCTGCACGCCGCCACGACGACACCGCACGTCACCACGAGAGCCATCTCGAGAAAAGTAGAGCGCATGGAAGATCCTCCTCGCTCCACCGTGACCGAACCTTTGTGCGCGAACTTGAGGACTTCGCGATCCTTTCGTGATTTCTCTGCCCCACCCGCGCCGCCGACGATTGACGAATGATTGATGAATCATCAAGGGCGCCACGTGGCGCTTCCGACGCGCCTCCGTCCAACCTGATACTGCTCTCGGAGGGACCCCACGCGGCATGATCTACTGCTTCGATCGATTCGAGCTCGACGAGGATCTCTTCGAGCTTCGTACGAAGGGGGCGAGGATACCCGCGCAGCCGAAGGCGCTGCAGTTCCTCCTCTACCTCGCACGCAATCATCCGAAGGCCGTCGACAAGCAGGACGTGATCACCGCCGTGTGGGGGAACATGGTCGTGACCGACGCGGCGCTCGCGCGCGTGGTCATGGAGGTGAGGAAGGCGCTCGGCGACGGGACGCAGGAGAAGCTCGTCACGGTGCGCGGTCGTGGGTTCCGCCTCGCGCTCGATCTCGACGTGCGCGCGCCGATCGCGCCGCACAGGGAGCCGGGCCTCATCGGTCGCGAGCCGTGCATGGCCGCATTGTCGGCGCGACTCGACGACGCGACGTCGGGGCAGCGGCGCTTCGCGGTCGTCTCCGGGCCGGCGGGAATCGGTAAAACGCGCGTGCTCGAGGAGCTCACGCGGATCGCGACGGCGCGCGGCGCGTCGGTGCTCGGCGTTCGATGCCAGGCGACGACCGCCGCCGTCGCTCACTTCGTCTGGACGCAGCTCGCGCGCGCGCACATCGCGCTGCAAGGCGACGCGAAGATGCAGGACGCGCTCGACGCGATCGTGAAGCACGTCGAGAAGCCGTGGGAGCTCGCGGAGACGGTGACGCGTGCCTTCGTCGCCGCGTCGGCCTCACGCCCGATCGTCGTGCTCGTCGACGACGCGCACCTCGCCGACGAAGCGTCCTTGCAGCTCCTCCAGTTCTTCGTCCGCGAAGCATCCCCCGCGCGAATCCTCGTCGTTGCCGCGCTTCGCGACGCACCCGCGGGCGAAGAGGCGCGCTCGAGCACGTTGCGAAGTCTCCTCAGCGACTCGGGGACGCTCTCGATTCCGTTGCGTGGTCTCTCGATCGACGAGGTCGCGAGCCTCGTCGAGAGCGTGGCGGGCGCACCGCCGGCGGGTGCGCTCGTGCCGGCGATCTACAAGCGTTCGGGCGGGAATCCCTACTACGTGCACCAGCTCATGAAGACCGATTGGGCAGAGAAGGCGCTGCGTGACAAAGCGCACGGCGTCGCCAGCTCGATCGATCTGCAGCCCGGGCTCATCGAGTCGATCACCCGCCACATCGACGAGATCTCGCCCGAGACGCGCGAGGTGCTCATCGACGCGGCGCTCCTCGGTCACGAGATCGCGTTCGCGTCGCTCGCCGCCGCGACGGCGATGGTGCGGGGCGATCTCTTGAACCGGCTCGACGAAGCCGTTCGTGCGCGCCTCGTCATGAAGAAGAAGAACGACACGTACCAGTTCGCGTACGCGCTCGTCGCCGACGTCCTCACCAAGAGCTTGCCGAGCGCCGCGCGCACGATGCGCCACGGGACGATCGCCGAGCGCCTCCTCAAGCACCACGGCGACGCCGCGGATCTGCACGCCGTCGAGCTCGCGCATCATTTTCTTCGCGCGCTGCCCGGCGGAGATCCCGAGCACGCGATCGCGTTCTCGATGCGCGCGGCCGAGCAGTACGCGCTCGTCGGCGCCAGCGACGCGGCGGCGAAGAACTGGGCGAACGCGGCGCACGCGCTCGGCTACGTGCGCGGTTACGATCCGCGGCGTCCGTTGGTCCAGCTCGAGCTCGCGCGCGCGCGCGGTCGGGCGGGAGATTCGGTCGGCGCGCTCGAAGCGTGCCTCGACGGCGTGCTCCTCGCGCGCGCGTTTCGGAAGCCCGAGGCGCTCGTCGACGCGGCGCTCCTCTATGCCGAGCTCAGCGGGCAGGACGATCCGCGTCGCGCGATGGTGCTCGGTGAAGCGCTCGCGGCGCTCGACGAAGTACCGGCAGGGCACGCCGAGTCGCTCAGGCAGAGGCTCTCCGCGATCGAGCCGTCGCGTCACTGACAGTGTGTCGATCGCCCGGCCGGAACACCTACTTCGAAATCGGCACGCCCGGCAGAAAGTCGAGCGACGGGTTCGCCGTCGACGCGCCGCACGCGCCGCCTCCCACGCCGAGGACCGAGCCGTCTTGCAGCGTCACCGCGGTCCACTCGCAGTTGGGGCGCGGCAGAATACCGAACGCCTTCACGGTCCCTTTGATCGGATCGATCTGATCGACCGTGTCGTCCGGCATGCACGACTTGTCGATCGTGTAGCCGCCCATGACGATGATCGTCCCGTCGCGCACGAGCGCGCTCGCGTGCCACGTGCGCCCCTTGCCGAGCGTGTACGGCGCGGTCGTCCACTTGTTCGTCGCCGGATCGTAGAGCTCGATCGAGTTGAGCGGCACGTCGACGCCGCCGGCGGTGATGCTTGCGCCACCGACGACGGCGACGCGGCCGTCCGGCAGCGTGTGCGCCGTGAGCATCGAGCGACCCTGCGTGAGCGGCGGTCCGTCGGCGAACTGACCGACGCTCGGATCGTAGATCTCGACGGACGTCTGGCCCATGTCGCCGCCGCCGAGCATCACGCGCCCGTCGCGGAGCCGCACGACGAAGCCGAACCTGTGCATCTGAGACGTCGGGATCTGCGTGAACGCGTCCGTCGCCGGATCGTAAATCTCCGCCGTCATCGCGCCTTCGGAAGCGACCATCACGCGACCGTCGGTCATGAGGACCGCGCGCGTGTAGTCGCGCGCCGTGTTCATCGGCATCGCCGTCTGCGTGAACTTGTCCGTCGTGGGATCGTAGATCTCTGCAATCTTCGACGCGCTGGCGGCGCCGACGATGAGCGCCTTGCCGCTCAAGAGCGTGACGACGCTCGAGTGCCATCGCTTGACGGCCATCGTCCCGGCGGACGTCTTCACCGAGTCGGTCGTGCGCGTGTAGATCTCCGCGCTGTCGGTCGCGTTCGTTGGGCTGTCGGGGACCGTGGTACCGCCGACGATGAGCACGCGGCCGTCTTGCAGGACGCCGAGCCCAGGATCTTCGCCGCGCACGACGGCCATCGGCTTCTCTTGCCAAGGGAGCTGAAGTCCCGCTTGCACGTACGCGAACGCGCCCGGAAGCGTCGACTTGCTCGCGCCGTTGATGATCCGGATGTCCTTCGGTCCCACGGGGCCGGGCGGTGTTTGGATGAGCGCCGTGTGCGCGTCTTTGACCAACGTGGGCGCTGCGCCGTCGCCGATGAAGACCTTCATCCCCGCAACGAAGCCGTCGCCCGAGATCGTGACGTAGTCGCCGCCGCTCTGGTTGCCTTGGCGTGGCTTGAGATCGCGCACCGAGAACGCGCACGTCGCGGTGTCGAGGAGGCAGGTGCTGCTGCAGCAGACGCCGCCGGTGCCGCACGCCGTCCCGCACACGCCGCAGTTCTTCGGATCGCTCGTGAGGTCGACGCAGGTCGCGCCGCACGCGACGCTCGCGCCGGTGCAGGTGAGCGCGCTGTCGCCGTCGCCTCCGGCGCCGCCGTCGTCGACGGGCTGTTGGAACGTCGAGTCGGTCGACGATCCGCAGGACTGCGATGCGAGCGCGATCGAACCGGCGACGACTGCGACGCCCGCGATCGAGGAGACCGTCCACAACTCCGCGGCACTACGGTTCGTCATACCGTCGATCATAGCGCCGCCGAACCTCGCGCGCCGTGGAGAGTGGACCTATCCTCGGCTCGATATGCGCGCCGCGAAGCGAGCCAAGACGACCGCGCGCGCGCTCGGGATCGCGGTGATCGTGTGCGCGTGCGACAAGGGGGGCGGCGCGACGACGGTCGACGCGGCGACCGCGACCTCGACCGCGACCCCGACCTCGACCTCGACCTCGACCTCGACCTCGACCGCGACCCCGACCGAAGCGCGCGCCGCACGCCGTGGCGGTCCGAGCGGCTCGCTCGTGCGCGCAGCGCGCGATCTCTCGCTCACGCCGGAGAAGCGCGCGACGTACGACAAGCTCGAGGCGCCGCTCGAAACGGACGACGGCATGGACGCAGAGCTCACGTCGCTGCGCGCCGATTTGGTCGATGCGATCGTCGCCGGGAAGATCGACGCCGCCAAGCTCTCGCCGCACTACGCTGCGATCGACAAAATCGTCCAAGCTCGTCGCGAGAAGCAGAGCGCCGTGCTCGACGGGCTCTACGCGTTGCTCGATCCGGCGCAGCGCGCGCTCGTCGTGAGGGCGGTCCGCGCGAAACGGATCGTGCGACTCGATCGCGAGAAGCGCGAGGGCGGCGACGTCGCGCAAGCGAAGCGTCGGATCGAACGGATCACGAAAGACCTCGGCCTCGACGATGCGCAGCAGAAAAAGGTCGCCGGGATCTTCGCGAGAGGGCCGACGCACGCGACCATCGAAGCGCTCGAGGGCGAGCTGAGGAAACGGATGGACGCGCTTCTCACGGCGTTCGAAAAAGATCGGTTCGATGGAAAGGCGATCGACGTTCCGATGGGGCTCGGCAAGACGCCGCATGACGCTCTCGCGTGGCGCGTCCAGCTCTTCGCAGAGCTCGTCGGTGTGCTGCGTCCCGAGCAGCGCGCGAAGCTCGCCGATCTCGAGAGAGCAGCCGAGCCCGCGCGCGGCTTCGGTCTGCCGCTCGGCGAGCAAGTGGACGAAGAAGAGGACGAGTGATCCGCCGCGCGTGAAAGTCAGACGTAGCGCGCCCACCCGTCGGGGTGCGCGCTCTTGTAGCGCCGAAAGCGCGCGCATGCGGGATAGAGGACGAGCGCCGTCGCCGCCGCCGCGATCAGCGCCGCGCCGACTCCGAGCTTGCCGTGCACGCCGAGCAGCCTCGACGCGAGCATGAGCAGGTGCGCGTGCAGAATGTAAAAGAAGAGCGCCGTCGATCCGTAGAGCGCGAGCACGCGGAGCGGCGCCGCGGACGCGCCGGCCTTTCGCAGCCACGTGAACGCCGCGAGGAGCAGCGCCATGATCCCGAGCTCGAGAGTCGTGTACGTCAACGACGGTGGGTACTTGCTCACGTGCAGCCATTGCACGAGCGAGTCGTCGTCGCGGAGGAGCAAGATGTTGCCGTAGCCGTTCGCGCCACGCGCGATCGCGAACACGCCGAGGCACGCCGCGCCCGCGAGCAAGAGCCGCGAGGGAGCGATCGCGCCCCCCTCCGCGAGCCGCCGTCCGAAGGCCCAACCGATCATCATGATCGCGAGCCAGGGGACGAGCGGGTAGCCGACGACGAAGCCGCCGAAGTCGCCGCCCGTGACGAGGAGCGCGCCGAGGATCGTCGGCTTCCCGCCGCCGAGTGCCATCGCGAGGCCCGCGAGCGCTTCGCCGCCGACGACGAGCGCGATCCCCGCGCCCGCGAGCCAACGCACCGGAAGCCGGCGGAGCGCCGCCATGCATACGAGGCTCGCGCCGATCGCGTACATGACCTGAAGCAGCACCTTGCCGGGCATGAAGACGAGCGACATCCAGATCGGATCGATCGCGGCGATGATGAGCCCGCGCGCAAGGATGTGACGGTCGAGGCTCGATGCGCTCTCGCCTGCGGCCGCGCGCCGCGTGACGCTCAGCGCGAGCCCGGTGCCGGCCAGGAACACGAACGTCGGGGCGCAGAGGTGCGTGATCCATCGGAGGAGGAACTGCCCCGTGGGCAGGTGCGTGCCGGGCGTGTACATGAACGCCGCGTCGGTGAAGACGCGCCCCGCGTTGAACGCGTCGGACGCGTGGTCGATCGTCATCAGCAACATGACGAGGCCGCGCATCCAGTCGAGCTCGAGGAGGCGGGGGGTCGATCGGGGGGTCACCAGAGGTCGCTCGTCGGTCGCATCGAACGCGAGGATACGCATGTTCGTCCGTCGGACGACAGCTCCTGCGGCGCCGAAGCGTCGACGCCTCCGATACGTCTCATCTCGGTTTCGAGGGAACGCAGTCCACATGGGCGCGCTACGTCTCGCGACGGACCCTTGGAGGCATCAATGATCGCGTTGCGTGCACCGTTCCTCGCCCTCGTCGTCGCAGTGGCCATCGGTGGATGCAGCTCGAGCAGCAGCAGCAGCGGCGGCCCAGCGCAGAATTTCATCGCGGGCTTTAGTCCGCCGGCGGTCGCGGCAGGGTTTACGCGGTACGTCGGCCCGCCGGTGCACGGCATTGCGGGCGGCACGGACGTGACGTTCTGCCAATGGCTCGCCGATGCGTCGACCGTCGACAAGGACGCGCTGAAGGTCACCGGCGTGCAGTCCAAATACGGACATCACGTGGTTCTCTACGCGACGACCATCGCCGAGACCGTCGGAACGTCGCGCGAGTGCACGGGCGACGACATGCTCAGCGTCCGCTACGTCGGCGCGATCGGTGGCGAAGGGACCGGTGGCATCGGTACACTTCCCGACGGCGTCGCCATCCGCCTCCAAAAGGGTGAGCACGTCATGGCGAACGTCCACTTCATCAACACCGGCGCCGCGGCGATCGACGGTCAGGCAGCGATCGACATCGAGTGGGCCGATCCGTCGCCCGACCGCCAAATCGCCGCGTTCTTCACGAACGTCGCCACGAAGTTCAGCGTCCCGGCGCACGGCACCTTCACGCAAGATCTGAACTGCACGTCGCAGCTCGACATGCCGATGATCCTCGCCGCGAACCACATGCACACGCACGGGACCGCCGCGCTCACCGAGATCGTCCACGCCGACGGGACGAAGGAGATGGTCGTCGAGGACAAGACGTGGTCGGGCGAGCAGCAGTTCAATCCGCACTTCGTGTCGTTTCCGGTCGCGCAACCGTTCATGGTCCACAAGGGCGACGTCGTTCACTCGACTTGCACGTGGATGAACGACACGTCGACGGCGATCGCGTTCCCGACCGAGATGTGCGCCGGCTTCGCGTTCTACCTCGCGCCGAAGGGGACCGTCGGCCAGGAGATTCATTGCATCGACAACGCGTGGCCAACGCCGTAGCTCACGGTCCGAGGCGGCGGCTCACGGCCCGAGGCAAGCGTTCGGCGTGCAACCGCAGCCGCCGTTGCCGCACTCGCACGTCGCGTTCTCGCCGCACTGAGCCGCCGGCGCGGCCGCGTCGCCAGCATCCGCTGGCGGCGTGCACGTCATCAAGCAGAAGTGCGTCGTCAGATCGCCGATGACGGAGCACAGGTGCGCCGACTTCGTGTCGGCACAGTCTGCGATGTGCTCGCAGAACTTTCCGACGCCGAGCGAGTTGCCCATGTCGCCCGGGTGGCCGCACTTCGACGCGACGTCCTCGAAGCTCGAGTCGGCGGGGACGCCGCCGTCGCCGCTGCTTCCGCTGGAGGAGCTGCTGCACGCGATCGCGCAGGACGCGACGAGGATCGTGGCGAGTTGGATCGTCTTCATGCAGAGGACGCTAGCGATCGGTGTGTGCCCGTTCAAGCGAAGTGCGGCCCGTGCACGCTCTGGGGCGCAACGGAGACGCGTGCGTTTCGTCGATGTGGCGCCGTGTCGCCAGCGGCACCGCGGTCTCCAAGCGTTTCTGACGTATGATCAGTCGAATGCCGACGCAGCCCCGCGACGAGCTCCTCTGCCCGAAGTGCCAGGCACCGCTGCCGGAGATCGCGGCGCGCGCGACGTGCGTCTGTCGGTTCTGCGGCGTCGTGTCGATGCC